>DFQF01000090.1 GCA_002377645.1 Nitrospinaceae bacterium UBA3496
CATGTCCTCGGAGAAGAAACTTTTGAATCTTTACCGGAAATCAGAAATCGTCGTTTCCATTTTTATTATTTTCCTAAGTGCGTCCTTTGCTTTCTTTATGCCGCATTTGATAGCTAAAGGAGGTATGGTTCAGGCACAAGATTTTATACGTCTATCTCCTATTTTTTTCCCAAGACTATCATTTGCAGCTTTATCGATTTTGGGAATTTTGTATCTCATTCAAATCTTCAAGTCCAAAAGTACAGAAAAAGAAGAAGAAACTTTCCCTAAAGAAATTTTGCTAAATGTTTCGATCGTTTTTATTTTTGTAACTATATATACTTTTTTACTTCCCTATCTTGGATATGGTATCGCAAGTATGGTCATGATTTTTTTGCTTAGTTACCATTTAGGCAACCGAGTTTGGTGGCAATTATTTTTGCTTTCTTTTTTTATTCCTTTAACAATTCGTATTATTTTTGAACGTGTTTTGTTTATTTATCTTCCGCGCTCTCACTATGAGATTTTAGGGACATGGGAAGATGAAATTGTAAAATTTTTTATTAATTTATTCCTCATATTTTAAGAGAAATACATGTTAGAAACCTTTTTTCAGGGCATGCATCTTCTTCTCCGATGGGACATTTATTTTTTCATAGCTGCTGGATTATCCATTGGAATGTTTGTAGGAGCCATGCCTGGACTTACTACTATTCTGGCACTTTCTGTTCTTTTACCAGTATCTTTTAAATTAGAACCGCTGTTAGGAATTCCTTTCCTTGTAGGACTATTTAAAGGTGGTATTTATGGAGGCAGTATCCCAGCTATACTTGTTGGTATTCCGGGGACCGCTGCTTCTATTGCGACAACTTTTGAGGGTCCAGCACTTACAAGAAAAGGCCATGGCAGAAAAGCATTGGAAATGGCGTTATTTTCCTCTGTCAGCGGAGACCTTATTTCTGATATTTTTACGATTTTATTGATTGGTCCTATCGCAATTATTACCTTGATGATTGGACCCCCAGAAATTTTTGCAATTATTTTCTTTTCTTTAGTATTAATTGCAAGTATATCCGGTGATTCTGGTTTAAAAGGTGCAATTGCTGCTCTAATAGGACTTGGACTAGGTTTTATCGGGACAGATGCTGCAACAGGCTCTACGAGAATGACTTTTGGCTTTATGTCTTTAAGTGCTGGTATACCACTTATCCCATTAGTTATAGGAATCTTTGCCCTTCCGGAAATACTACTTGCTGTAGAATCAAGAGCTCCTCGGTTCGTCTCCCAATTTATTGGTTATAGTAATACAGGAGAAAAACTCAGATGGAAAGAATTCAAATCTTCTATTAAAACTATACTCCGTTCTACTGGTATTGGAACAGGCATAGGAATGGTACCAGGAGTTGGACAGGTAGTAGCTGCGTTTGTAGGATATTCTGCCGCAAAACGTGCATCTACGCACCCAGAAACTTTTGGAGAAGGGGAACTTGATGGAATTGCCGCTCCAGAAGCAGCCAATAATGCAGTAAACGGACCTACCATGGTCCCTCTTCTCACTCTAGGAATCCCAGGTGATACAGCAACTGCAATACTTTTAGGTGCATTTGTTGCGCATGGAATGCGTCCTGGACCCCTAATTTTTCAAGAACAAGGACCACTTTTATACGCAATTTTAATGAGTATGGTGATTGCAAATATCTTGTTTGTCTTTTTGGGCTATGTACTGCTTAAACCATTTGCAATCGCGATCCAAATAAAAAAATCCTATTTGATTCCAGTAATTCTAGCTCTCGCTTTTGTGGGAACTCTTTCTACTGGAGATAATTCTGACCTAGTGATTATGCTTGTAGTTGGTTTTTTTGCCTATATATTGCGAAAACTTGACTTTGATCTTGCACCATTAATTATTGCTTTTGTACTAGCCGAACCAGTCGAATACACCCTAAGCCAGACTATGCTCTATGCAAAGGGGAGTGTTTTACAGTATATTTTTATTACAAGACCTATTTCTTCGGCTTTTTTAATATCAGCGCTTATATGGATTCTATATAGAGCGATAAGATCTTTTACACAAAAAAGAACCTAACACTGTTTTCTATTCAATCAGGAGGATCCAATATGAAAAAGGCTATGTTTGCTGTACTAGTAACATTTGTTTTTTTGGTTTCACCAATATTGATTGTGGATGGACATGCAAAATTTCCAAACCGTCCTGTCACACTAGTACTTCCAGTAGGTGCTGGTGGAAGTCATGACCTTCATGCAAGAGGTATCACCGGTATCATGAGTGATATCCTAGGACAACCCATGATAGTTAAACTACTTCCAGGTGGTGCAGGCATGAGAGGACATGCCTTCGTCAATAGTGCAAAACCAGACGGATATACGATACTTTTCACTTCTAATGGATTTGACCAACTCGTTCCACAAACAAGAAAAGTTCCTTTCAACAGTCTTAAAGATTTTACTGCAATCGCAAAGTTAAACCACGCACAACCGTTATTCATCAGTCTATCTAACAAGCCGTGGAAGAACATGAAACAGTTTGTTGCGTATGCGAAGAAAAATCCTGGCAAGATTAACTTCGGACATAGTGGTGTTTGGGGCGCAATTCATACTCCTGCTATGCAATTTGTGAAAGCAGCTGGTATTAAAGTAAATTTCATTCCTCACAAAGGTGGTGGCCCTACTTTACGTGCACTTCTTTCTGGACAAGACGACATCACCATGGGATTCACCACACAGTCAAGACCTCATGTAAAATCAGGAAAAGTTATTGCTCTTGCTGTGACTGGAGACAAACGTCTTTCTAAAGACAAAGATTTTAAAAACGTTCCTTCCGCTGCAGAATTAGGATTTAAAGGGGTTAGCTTTAAAATGGAGCGAATTTTCATGGCTCCTGCTAAAACTCCTGCAGATCGACTAGCAACCTTGAGAGGAGCATTTGAAAAAATCCTCAAGAATAAATCTTTTAAACGTTTCATGAGAAGTATCGGTGAAAAGGTACAGTTCGTGAAGGGTGCCGATTACAATAAGGTTCGCAAAGAAAGATACGATGGATTTACTCAACTTATTAAAGCTATGACCGGAAAATAGAATCGACAAGAAAAAAAGAAAGAGCCGTCCTAATTTTTCCAACAAATCATGGACGGCTCTTTTTCTTGAGAAGGTGAAAATCTTGCAAATTTCAAAACACGTACATTCACTATGGTTAGATTTTGAAATAAAGTTAAAAGATGGAACAAGCGTTCCTAGATTTGTAACTTCTTACATTATCGAGTCCAATAAAAAGATTTTTTTGATAGATACCGCTTTAAAACACTCTTCAAAGACAATCCTTGAATATATAGATTCTATAGGAAGAAATCCTGAAGAAATTCAAGGTGTAATTAATACACATTCACACTTTGACCATATCGGCGGAAATCTTTTTTTTCAAGAAAAGTACAATCCTATGTTCTATGCACATCATTTAGAAGTACCCTATATTCAAGATATTGAACTCCAGCACCAAGAAAGACCTGTCGGAGAAATGATCCATAATGTTGGAGGACCAATTTCTATAGACAAAACTATAGGAGAAGGCGATAGTCTTTTTCTTGGAGATTTAGAAATACAAATTTTTCACACTCCCGGTCACTCCATAGGCAGCATATCTCTTTTTATTCCAGAAGACCGTGTTTTCATATGTGGTGACGTTCTTCCTGAAGAAGGTACTTTGCCAATCTATGAGAATGTAAATTCGACCTTATCAAGTCTGAGAAAAATCGAGAGAATGGATTGTATAGAAACACTGTTGTCTTCTTTAAGTAGAAAAGTATCAAAAGGTGAAGATGTTTTAAAACATATCAAATCTGGAGAGAATTACCTTAAAAAAATCCAATCTCTAATCGATAAATTGAAAAATGACAACAAAAATTTAATTGAAATTACCGAAATAACAACTATGATATTTAAAGAGTTAAACCTCCCAAAGAGTGGAATTATTCCTATAGTACTAAAAAGCATACAGGCACATCAAAATTAAATTTCTAGTGGAGTGGTGGGCGGGAGAGGGCTCGAACCTCCGACCTATGCCTTGTAAGGGCACCGCTCTCCCAACTGAGCTACCCGCCCATGAAATAGAATTAAACATACATTTAATTCTGAAGAATCGCAATAATATCAGAACTTAGAGGACTTCGTCTATATTTGAAGCTTCCCTTTCTTGAAAAACAATTTGCCATCCACATAAACTTCTCCATTTTTACGAAGATCACAAACCATATCCCAGTGCAAAGCAGAATTATTCCGGGAACCAGACTCAGGATACCCTTTTCCAAGTGCAAGATGCACGGTACCACCCATTTTCTCATCAAAAAGAATATTTTTTGTATACTGTTTAATTCCGTAATTAAGACCGAAAGCAAATTCTCCGATACGTTTAGAGCCAGCATCCATTCCTATCATACTTAACAGAAATTCTTCATTTTTTTCTGCACTCGCTTTCACAACCGTTCCTTTTTTAAACTCGAGTTCCACTCCGTCCACTTCCCTGCCCGACAAACATGCAGGAAAAGAGTATCTTATTCTTCCTTCTACTGAATTTTCCTCAGGTCCAGTAAAAACCTCTCCATCAGGAAAATTATTGTGGCCACTACAATTAATAAATTTTCTTCCGCTTATCCCTACTTTCAACTCCGTTCCTGGACCAAAGATTTCCACTTTTTTTCTTCCTTTAAGATATCGAATGACTCTTGCCTGATTTTTTTCGACTTCCCTCCACTTTTGAATCCCATTTTTTTTGTCTGCATAACACGCTTCGAATACAAAATCTTCATACTCTGCAATTCCCATCTCCGCATCTTGCGCATACGCTTCCGTAGGAAAAAGGGTAAGAGTCCATCGCAAACCGCTTTTACCTCCTTTTTCATATGCTGCCGCTCTCTTCATAAATGTTTTCATGATTGGCTGTCTGGACTTAGAAGTTAGTGCTTGTTTTTGAGGATCAACAGAGGAAAGCCTTCTAGTATTTGTTTCTGACAAGATACTCACAAAAACATCCACTTTCTGAATCTCAAACTTTGAAATTGGGGATAAATACGATAGTTGCTCTCTATTTGCATACTTATAAAAAATTTCATCCATTCCTGGGAGCGACACAAGAGTATATGGAAATGCTCCTGCCTTGAGGCAATTCTCATAGATTTGTATGATCAGCGAACTTGCCGAAGTACCCCCTCTTATCGCTACTAAGTCTCCTTTTTTAACTTTTGCTGAATAATTCGTAAGTATCTCTGCCATATTCGAAATACGTGAATCTGTCATACTACTCCTTTCAGAATTTAAACTTATTGAATAAAACATCTATAATTATAAGTCATTCATACTTTCTCGACAAAGAGATGAACTGCTATTCTTATAACACCATTTAAAAAAATTTTAATTTTATTTCTTTGGAGAACACAATGGCTAAATTTGGTTATGATCATCTTCATTTTAGAAGCGAAGACCCCCATGCCGCTAAAGAATTCTGGGAAAATATGTTTGCTGCAAAGGTTGTACAAGAGAGAGAGCTTGGAGGTGCGCCTTCCTTTAATATGGACTTAAACGGAATGAGCTTTATTGTATCTGGAAGAGCCGAAGGTGAGGATCCAGTCAGAACTACATCAGATCCTCGTTATGGATTAGATCACTTTGGGTTGAGTGTAGACAATATGGATGAAGCACAAAAAGAACTTTCCTCAAAAGGAGCGGAATGGATTTGCGAACCTTGGGAAATCAGACCCGGAGTAAAAATAGCATTTATTAAAGGACCTGATAATATTAGTATAGAACTTGCTCAAAGAGACTAATGTATTACGAATAAAAAAAAAATTCTACTTTGCTATAATACTTAAATATTATATGTTATTTGCAATCAGATGCAGGCGGTCTTTTTCTTTGAAAGACCTGGGAAGCCGGTTAGATTCCGGCACGGTCCCGCCACTGTAATCAGGTACTAAGAGGTTCTCTTTACCACTGGCTTTTATGCTGGGAAGGTATATCTCTTGGGTTAATCTGTAAGTCAGGATACCGGCCTCATCTCTTCATTAATCGTCACGTCCTCGGGGAATGGGGTGGGGCAATGAGAATTCATACCAATAAAAAGTTTCTTCATTTTTTTTGCCGGTACTATCTCTGCGCAACTTTGAAATACATTTCTTCCTCGGATAAGACCGCACTACAAATTTGGTTTTAGGACCATTTTTAAATTGTGAGTGCTTATAATTTTTAGCCAGGAGGAAGTTTTGAGAATCAAGAAAGTTTTTTTTCAATTTTTTGTCTTATTTTTTATATTTACAACATCAAATATATCCTTCTCTCAGGAATTAATCATAAAGAATGAAATACTTCTTGACCCAGTAACAGCAACTGCTACAAGAACACCAAGGAAACTGAGTACTATTGCGGACTCTATAGAGATAATTCCTAATAGAGAGATGGAACTTCGGATTCCGAACGATTTTGAAGATATAATGAGAGATAGTATTGGAGGAATTGTAGAAAAATCTGGTAGTCGCGGCGGAAGAACAAACTTCAGAATACGTGGAAGCGAGACAAACTTTACTAGTATTTTACTTGACGGTTTTAAAATAACGCCACCAGATGGAGACCCATTCCTTTTTGAACATCTTTCCCCTGAATGGATGAAATCTGCTGAAATTCTAAAAGGACCCCAAAGTACCCTTTACGGATCAGATGCTGCGGCTGGGGCTATTAACTTATTGGTTGATATGGGAAACCCAGGAGAAAAAATTTCAAATATCTGGGGAGTTCGATACGGAAGCCAGGAAACGATTCAGGAATTTATTAAAATAAAGGGTGGCACCGAAGATACAGGATTCCTTTTCACTGTCAGCCGAACAGATACAGACGGTCGTTTTTATAACGATGGATATTACAGAACAGTCGGAACATTAGGTTTTGATTATTATCCAACTCAATTTTCAAAAATTCGTTTTCTATATCAACACAATAAGAATCAGGTAGATAATACATCTAATGACGGAGCTACTAATACTGATTTAAGACTGACAGGTGCCTATACAGACAGAGAACTAAATAATTTCACAAGAACTACAGACAATTTTTTTGGTATTCGAACTGAAACAGCAATTACTAAAAATATTGATTATATTTCAAAACTCTCTTTCTACAGAAGCGATTCGTTATATCTGGATCAAATTGATGCTCTAGATGCTATAAGAGCATTCTTTTCTCCTTATATGACAGATACTACATTGACAAATTTTCGTGCTGACAATCAATTGAATTTTAAATATAACTCGCCTAATTCGAAAAAAGATTTTCTCACATCTGCTATAACAACTTTAGGATTCGAATTCGAAAAAGAGCGAACTTTTCAGGTCGAAATTTCTAAAACAGAAAGATCAAAAAGAACTGCCCGCTCTTTTTACACTCAAGAACAACTTACTTTCTGGGACAGATTATACCTCACAACGGGTTTGCGAATTGATGACTTCGTTAAGGGGAAAGACCCCTTAACATACAAAGTATCTAGTGCATATCATTTCAAAAAAAGAGGCACCAGAATTCGTACAGTTTACGGAAAAGGAGTAAAGAGACCTTCTTTTACTGATACTTTTGGATCATCATCGTATATTGGCAATCCAAACCTTGAACCTGAGGTACAGAAAAGTTGGGAATTTGGAATAGATCAAGATTTTTTTGGAAAACTCATAAAAGTCAGCGGGACTTATTATCATAATGAACTTAAAAATATTATAGCCTGGAGTTGGAGTACATACGCAAATGGCACAAACTATGAAAACATATCAAAAGCAAGGACAAAGGGCGCGGAATTTTCTATCTCCATTCTCGATTATAACAATTTCACAATTCGTGCGAACTACAACACATTAGATACTTTAGTTTTAGATGACAGCAATGGCCTAGGTGGTTCCTCTTTTAAACAGGGGCAGGAACTTGTTCGACGACCCAACTGGTGGTGGAGCAGTACGATTTCATATCATCCTAAATCTTATACAGCAACATTATTTCTAAATCAGATGAGTAGCAGAAGAGACTTTGATTACAGAGGATTTGTAGATGGAACGAATGGTGGCTCATCAGTAAAAATAAACAACTCAGGTTTCACAAAAATTGACGTTGCTCTTTCATATTATTTAAAAAATCTTCCACTTAAGGACCAAAAAACTACTTTAGAATTTAAGATCAATAATCTGCTGGATGAGGATTACGATGAAATATTTGGATACAATGCACCCGGAATAGAAATGTATGCAGGAATGAAAATATCTTTTTAAAATAAATAGAAACAAGATCATTGGAAAAATAGAAAATCAACGAATATCCTTATAGGATAAAAAATGAAAATAACGATTCTCACTATAATCATCACTACTGGTTTTCTAATTTTCTTTTTCTTCAACTATTCTCGATTATTCAGCAAACTACCACTAAGAGTATTTAGTGGGGCAGCCGTCTATTCTGCCGTAATATTTGTTCTAGTGAATATTCCAAATATACTCTTTGGCAATCTTTCTGTTGCACTGCTTGGTCCATTTTCATTTCTTCTAACTAGTTTTTTTACAGAATTACCCTTCTTCGCAATAGTCGTCATTTATCTTAAAAGATATCCTTATGTAGGTGCTCTGTCTTTATTAATAATCATCAGGAAAATTATTGTCGCTTTTACTATCTATTCATTTGCAATTGTTCCTTTCCTTTCACTCGCATTAGAAATTCTCGTCTATGAGTTCCTATTATCAAAAGCTGGAATTACAAACATAAAAAATCAGAATAAAAAATGGATGACTACAAAAGAACAAAATTACTCATCCATTTTTCTAACCGCTTTTGTTTTGATGACAGGAAATTCTCTAGTAACTCTGGTCAATTTTGAACTTTATATGTTTTTTTATCGTTTAGTTTATGCACATTGGTATATTTTTAGTTATATAATGGTTACTTGCGTGATTTGTACGTTCTTAGGTGTTTTATTAGGGTTTAAACTCCACCAATCACTAAGAGAGGTTCAAACATGAAAAAAGAGCCTCTTTCAAATATGATATCTTTGAAAAACTTCTCATTCACATATCCTGATGCTAAAAATGAGTCTATAAAAAATATAAATCTTGAAATTCAACGAGGTGAAACTATCCTCATTACTGGTTCAACTGGATGTGGAAAATCAACTCTTTTGAAATCTATTTGTGGTTTCACTCCAAGAGAAACGGGAGGTTCGTCAGAAGGAGAGATATCTATCTTAGAAAAGAAAATTTCAAAATATTCTTTTGAAAAGATCTCACAAACAATAGGATTTCTCTTTCAAGACTGTGAAAATCAATTAATTTGCTCAAATGTAAGGGAAGAATTAGCCTTCGGTCCTCGAAATTTAAGATTAAAAAAAAATGAAATATTAAATAGAATCGATTTTGCGCTGGAAATTACAAAATCAAAAAAATTGGAATTTAAGAACTGCAGCAGTCTTTCTGGAGGAGAAAAACAAAAGATCGCCTTGGCAAGTATACTTTCAATGAAACCAGAAATTTTATTGCTTGATGAGCCAACATCACAATTAGATTACGAAGGAGTAAAGAATTTCATTAAGTCTATTACTGAAATTAAAACTACGTATAATCCAACTACCATTTTTGCAGAACATAGAAACAATAGAATTATGCCTATCACAAATCGGCTAATTATCATGGATAAAGGTTCAATTGTAGGTGATTACAGAAAGAAAGAGTTTTCTGACGCTTATGAGATTTTGAATCAACTTAGACTAGAGATCCCTGCCTGGATAGAAATTACAAAGAAGATAAATCTCCATAACATTAGAAATGAAGAAGATTTCTTACAACAATCTAAACATCTTAAAAATAAACAAGACCTTGCTCAACAAAAAACAGAACGAAAAAATCAAAAAAGAAAAAAAATACTATCTGTAAAAAATATATGTTACTCCTACGAAAAAAATAAACCTGATATTTTTTCAGATATTTCTTTTGACCTTTTCGAAGGTGAAATTCTTGCAATCATGGGATCAAATGGAACTGGAAAAACAACTTTACTTAATCTTCTATCAGGTATTATTCAGCCCAAAAAAGGAGAAATCATTTGGTTTGAAGAAAAGAAGTCCAGTCTACTCTCTCTTGTGGGAAAAATTGGATACTTATTCCAGAATCCTGATCTAATGTTAAGTTTAGACACTGTTAAAAAAGAAATTGAATTTGGTCCTAAAAACTTAAAATTTAAAAAATCTAAAACCAATGAATTGGTTCAAGAAAGTTTAGATTTTTTTAAACTTTCTACCCTCCAATATAAAAATCCTTTTTCTATCAGCAGAGGTGAAAGACTTCGACTTGCAATTGCATCTCTTTATTCTTGTGAAAATCAAGTTTTGATACTCGACGAACCTACAGGAGGAATGAATAGAGGAATAAGAACGATAATTATGGATCAACTAAAAAAATGGGTACAAAAGAAAAACAACAACAGTTCAATCATTCTATGTACTCATGACACAGAATCTGCGCTTAAATACGCAGATAAAACAATGATTTTAGAAAATGGCCGGATTGTTATGCAAGGGAATTCAGATACCGTTATTTCTAGAGCATATTTAGATAAAAGATATATAGAACCACCCCCTCATGCTTATGTGAGCAAAAGTTCAGGATATGAAACAATTCCAAGATCTTTAGAAATATTTATCAGAGGACTACAAAAAAGTTGAAAAAAACGCGTAAAGAATATTTCAAAAATCCAAAATTTGAAATAATTTTACTACTAATTATTTCAATTCTCTCTATTACTCTAGACAGTCTTATTTCTCTAGCAATACTTTCTTTGAGTAGTTTTTTATGGTTCTTATTTTCAAATCCGACAAGGAAACAGATATTTTTCTTTTCAATTTTAGTAATAAGTTCTGTTTGGGGTATAATTTTTTCTCAGTCATTATTTTATCCGTCTACAAAAAAAACAATTCTATTTATTCTCCTTTCAAAAGAAACTCCAATACTTGGAAACTTTACCGGAGGTGTAATTTTTTACTTAGAGGGACTAATTTACGGCGCTTTTCAATCACTACGTTTTATTGCAACAATAAGTGCTGGATTCGCAGTTAGTTTATGCGTTGATCCAACTACATTAATAAGAGGACTCAACTCTTTTCGAATACCTACTCATCTTTCTTTCACTGTTGCCACAGTTTTTAGATTTATCCCTTTAACAC
Source organism: Nitrospinaceae bacterium UBA3496 (assembly GCA_002377645.1). GTDB lineage: Bacteria > UBA8248 > UBA8248 > UBA8248 > UBA8248 > UBA3496. Next base: position 11,222 of record DFQF01000090.1, read on the forward strand.
TAGAAGAATTCATGACTGCTCTCAGAGCTCAAAGGATGAGAGGTCTCAGACCCTTCGGCAAATGTGGCTTAAATATATTCATGACGCTTTTGAAATTATCAAAACCTGTGGTAGCTGCCTCAATTAGAAGGTCAGAGACAATAACTTTTTCGATGCTTAGTCGAGCCTATAATCCAAATGTCAAACAAACAAATATTGAACTTTTAAAAATGGAAAGAAGAGAAAAAAGATTGATTGTTTCCCTTTCTACAATTACTGGATTAATCATTTGCTCAAAAATATTATTAATTTTACATACAAACAAACTATTCTCTTTTTCTTCTTTCGAAATTTTTTATCGTATAATCTCCAAATATTTATAATGAGAAATCAAATGAATAAAACTCAAACAAAAAATAGAGCAGCTAAGAATTTCATTTTTATTTGTCTTTCTGTTTTTGTTCATTTTTTGTTTTTTGTCTCATTCTCAAATCTCTCGATGAACTCCCATAAAGGGATAAAGAACGTTTTAACCCTAAAAATCAATAGGATCGCTAATAAGAATTTATTGCCTAATCAAAAAAAAGAACTCCCTTCAAAGAAAATCCATAAAGATGTTAAAAAACCAAAATTTGTTAAAAAACCTTTTCAAAAAAAAATAACATCTAGAAAATCTAATATAAGGAAAAAACGAAATCTTAAAGTTAAAAAACTCCGTCAAATGAACAAGATCAAAAAATCATCTATTCCTATCTCAAAGATGGAAAATCAAAAATTTAAAAAATTAGACCCAGCAAAAGTAGTCAAAAAAATATTTTTGAGTCAAAAGACTGCAAATACGCCCAAGAAAAATGTAAAACAAACGGATAAAAAGAGAAATTTAAAGAAAATTGTCAAACAAATAAAAATAAAGAAGAAAGCAAAACAAAACAAAAAAGGAAGAGTTTTTAAAGCTAAAGAAAAAACAGGTGTTATTATTGTAAAGAAAAGAAGTGAATCATCTATAGAATCAATTAAAAGAGAAATTTCTCAGAAGATACAACAAAAACAGATATACCTATATCCTCCTATTGCAATCAGAAACGGAATACAAGGCGTTACAAAAGTTGTATTTAAAATAATGCCGGATGGAAATCTTCAAGAGATCTCTATAAGAAAATCTTCAGGAAACATTTTTCTTGATAAAGCATCATTAGAAGCTATTTCTAGCGCTACACCTTTCCCTTACTTAAAAGATCCTCTGAAGATTTCAGTCAGATGGAGAATAGAGAATTAAAAATCAATCAATTTGCTCTATTATGTATTTGACTTAGTTTTTTCCCTCTACCGGCAGAATATACCATACAACCTTTTGGATAATGGTATGGACCGTGAGGTACATCACCACCGCCATAAACATAATCACCAGGTTTAAGAATTTTTCCATCAACATGCATTTCACCCTCTAAAACAAGAGTAGAATGAAAATAATCATGAGTATGTCTAGGTTCAACGTAGCCAGCAGGAAATTTAACGAATTTATCAACACGCTCTGAAACTTCGTCCTCTGCCTCTGCAATAATTTTAACTTTAAGTCCTTCTGGAAGTCCTAGTATTTCTTCTCCATCCTGCCATTCAATCTCATCGGTATTAATCGGCAAAAAAGGTATTGCTTTTTCCATGTATTTTTCCTCCAATAAATTAATTATGCATTTTCTAATAGTTCTAATTCTGCATCAAAAGATTTCTGTGCAAATTTTTCTAATAATGATTTATAAGCAGAAATCCGACAATCTTCTCTGACCTTATCATTAAAGATTAACTGCGCTAAAGCTCTATTAAGTGATTCGTAATCTCCTTGCTGAACCACTAATCCGTTTTCTCCATCAGTAATCACTTCGTCAGAAATTGAACCAAAACATGACAAAATTGGAATCCCATAAGTAACTGCTTTCAAGAGTCCTATTCCGACCAAATCAAAATTAGAGGGTTCAACATAAACCCAAGAATGTTTAAAAACTCTTTCGATATTGTCGATATCATTAATCTCATTAAAAATAATATCTTTTTCAAGCTGCATTCCTTTTAAAGCAAAACGAAAAAAAATACTCTTCGGTTTATCACCCAAAACTTGCAAAAAAATATCTTCAGTACCCGCAGCTGATTTTATATTTTTAAAAACTCGAAGAAATCCAATAAAATCTAAAACTGACAGTTCTGGATTTCCCAAAAAAAGTATATTTCTCGTAGACTTACTATCATCAGGTAAAAATTCATTCTTTTTTTCAACATAGGGGACTCTTAGCACCCTAACCTTTTCCTTGAAATCTTTATAATAATTAAATATGTTTTTCTCTGAAAATTTGCTAGTTACCCATATCCATTTCGATGCCTCAAAAATTTTTCTTTCATATTTGAGATTCCTTTTATACATCAGATTTCCAACCTTTGAAGGGTAATAAGAACTTTCAATAAATGCTTTCCTATTATCTAAAATAGAATTAGAAACCCATATGGAAAAAGGTATAGAGGACTCATATAAAGGGACTGCACTTTCAAACCATCTACCAACAGCTATCCCATAATCAAAATCAGACAAAATGGTATGATTTTTTCTGGATTTATTAAAAAAAGATCTCTCAAAAAAATTCCAAGGCAAATAAATTATACGTTTTCCTTCACTGTCTTCCAGTTCTGTTACCTTAGAAACATTTTCTAAAGATATAAGAGTGGGATAAAAACCCTTATATTCAAGAGCTTCGTAAAGGATACTCGATAAGATTAATCCCTCTGGATCACTTTCTCGATTAATTACACAAATACAGATTTTTCTTGTAATTTTTTTAGTCCAAGATTAGTAAGTAAAAACAATAAATCTATTTCTTGATAATTTTACCTGTCAAGTGCACTTAAAAGTAGTTTTTCTATATCTTCTTTATGAAAACCATACTCCAGAAGTGAATCTTTTGCTTGCTTTAAAACTAAATCCCAATCTTCTTCTATCTTAAAATTTTTAAGGATATCACTGTATTCAAAAGACATTGCTTCACCTAATAATGAGGTAAAATTTATGATTTCAAAAGGATGATTCTTTTGTTCTCCGCAAAGCTCACGATGACAGCTATGATAAACTGTCACTAACGAATCTATATTAGCCTCCCTAGCAGAATTGAAAAGTTGATGTCGCATGGCTTCCTTAGCTTCGGGAATCACAAGAGAAGGACACTGGTATGAATGATCCCTTCTCTGTTTTATCTCAACAAGTTCTATCCCGGGGACTGAAGAAACAATTTTTTGGACATTTTTTTCTATTTCCTCGACTCCACTATGCAGATGAATACCTACTCTCTTTTTAACCGGCTTCACAAAAAGAGAGTTAAGTTGATGGAAATTATCAATCAAAAATTTAGTAATATGAACAAAAGGGATTTTGGGGTTTTCTCTTTCATGAAAAACAGATTTTCTTGAATTATTCAAAACTTCCAACTCTTCAGAATATAGATCTGAATATTCAGTGTACTGCATCTGACAGGTAGGACAAAAAGTAATTATTCTTTCAGGTTCGTATGCTAGGAAGTGTTCTAGAGAATTAACTCCCATTCTTACTCCTGTTTGCAAATCTCCTCTTCGCATATGATTTATTCCACAACAATGAGAAACACCTCCGGCAATTTCATAATCGATACCAAGACGATCGAAAATTTCTATACAGGAAAATAAAATATGTGGAGTTTGTAAAATATTACATCCAAAGTAAAAAACGTTTTTTGACTTTTTTTTCTTATTTACTTTCACAGAAATTAATCTTTGATAGGAATCTGGTGGCATCTGAAAAGCAGATACAAATTTTATCGTATTACTTAACAATCTAAAATAACTTCGACTTTTTTTTTGTATCTTATCAAGATCCTCTGAATCCGACTGAAGTTTTAACTTTGCATATGTAAGCATTTCTCTTGGGTTTATATCTTCAGGACATGCATCTATACAGATTCCACTTTTTTCACAAGAATTTACCCAAACTTCTGAATTTTGACTAAAATTTTCATCTTTCAAAATACCGATTACATCTTTTGTAATCAGTTCCGAATTCATCCCCTTAATAGATGTATAAGGAACTATTGGGCAAACTTCGAAACATTTTCCACAATGAGTACAAGAGTCCGTAATTTTCTTAATTCTTTTACTTAAAAATTCACTATTAATAAGCATAATTAATACATCAACCGTGATGAATTGATAAAATGTACGAAAATTATCTCCATATATATACAAAAAAATATATAATAGTTTTGACTAAAAAAATAGCGTAGATATATGATTGGATTTTACATTTTTATGCGGGAGTTATTTAGATGAATTTGATTGTAGTCCCTGACGATTTTCCGTCTGTTGTATCTGGAACGCAAATAGAAGAAAAATTAAATGAAATTGCAGAAACTAAGATTTTTTGTTCAAAACCGGAAAATGATGAACAACTTATAGAAAGAGTTCAAGATGCTGATGCAATTATAAATATTCGAGCTTTTTGCAAATTCGACAAAACCTTTTTTCAAAAGGTTAACAACCTTAAAATTATTTCTATATGGGGTACAGGAACAGACCATGTAGATTTAAATGCTGCGAAACAAAAAAACGTAGCTATAACAAATACACCTGGTGTTGCTGCAATCTCCGTTGCAGAACATACAATTACTCTTATGTTATCTGCTGCACGTAGAATTAACGAAAATGACAATGCGATACGCTCAGGAGATTGGCCTCGAGGGGAAATGATTCAATTAAATGGTAAAACAATAGGAATTATAGGATTAGGTGCAATTGGGAAACAAACAGCTATCCTTGCAAAAGGAATCGGAATGAACGTTATAGCATGGACTTTTAATCCTGATAGGGAGTTTACCGAAAAAATGGGGATTAAACTTGTTGAATTAAATGAACTATATAAAAAATCAGACGTAATCTCATTACATATTAGACAATCACCCGAAACCTTAAACTTCATTAACAAAGAAACAATAGAAAAAATGAAAAAGACTGCCATAATCGTCAATACTGCAAGAGGACCTATCATAAATGAGAAAGACTTAGTAAAAGCGCTTAAAGATGGAAGAATTTCATCTGCAGGGTTAGATGTTTTTGAAAATGAACCACTATCAATTCCTAATGATTTTAGTGAGTTGAAAAATGTTGTTTTATCTCCACATAATGCGGGAATAACACCTGAGGTAACAAAAGCAGGATTGGAATTAACCGTAAAAAATGTAGAACAATTCTTTAAAGGAGTGAAACAAAATTTAGTATGTTAAAAACCTATTTGATTCAAAATGGTTATGAATCAAAAACATATTGCTTATTAATCTTTTTTCTATTAAAAATGTTTATTTATTATAGTTAGTTCGCGTGTAACGTTTGCTGCCCAAAATAAAATCCTAAAAAAATTACCGCCTGAGGAATAAGGAGTTCGTAAAATGAACAAAACGGGAGGAATGCTTCTCGCCGAAGGAATTGGAACTTTTGCTTTATGTTTTGTCGGTGCAGGAGCTATCATCGGTGGGAACGGATTACTTGCTGTTGCTTTAGCTCACGGTCTCATTCTATCTGTTATGATTTCTGCACTCGGTCCAATTTGTGGAGGACATTTTAATCCCGCAGTTACAATTGGATTCATGGTAACTGGGAAACAAGAGGCTAAAATAGGAATTTTGTATATTATTGCCCAACTCATAGGAGCAACATTAGCAGGCTATATTTTAACAATGATATTTAGTCCAGATGTTTGGATGAAAGCAAAGTTGGGGACCCCTACTGTTGCAACCGGTTTAAGCTTTGGGACTGCAATTTTAATCGAAATAATTCTGACTTTTTTCCTAGTAATATCGATATGGGGAACAGCCGTAGACAAAAGGAGACCCGATATTGGTGGTTTAGGCATAGGATTAACAGTTGCGGCTGATATTTTAATTGGAGGACCATTAACAGGTGCATCAATGAATCCAGCCAGAACATTTGGGCCTGCACTAGCTGGAGGTGGATTTGACGGCATGAACCACCTTGTATACTGGATTGGACCAATAATCGGAGGTGTTCTTGCTGCTGTAATTTACAAAAACGTTTTTATGGAGAATAACGACTAATTTGCTTATACTTACTACCCCTTTTCATTAAAATTGAATAAGGGGTAGTAGAAATTATTTTATTAGTCCATAAGATGAAGAAAATTCTTCTAATTTTCTTATGTTTTCTTCAGATGGAGAACATAAAGGCAGTCTAAATTCAGGCTTCACTTTTCCCATTAGCGAAAGAGTAAACTTTGCTGGAATTGGATTTGTCTCAATAAACATCATTTTATTTAAAAGCCACATTTTATAGTGAAGTTCTTTTGCAATATTAAAATCTCCATTTAATTGAGCTTCACACATCTTAGAAACATCAGATGGAGAAACATTTGCCGTGACAGAAATAGTTCCTACCGCTCCCATAGTCATCATAGGCAATGTCACAAAATCATCCCCAGACAAAACGAGAAAATCATCTGAAACCTTAGAAATAATTTCACAGCAATTTGCAAGATCACCAGTAGCTTCTTTGATACCAACAATATTAGGAATTTCAGACAATTTTGAAACAGTATCAGGTGCAATAGCTGTGACAGTCCTACCAGGAACATTATATAAGACATTAGGAATATCGGCTGATTCAGCAACGGATTTGAAATGTTGATAAAGACCTTCTTGAGTAGGTTTATTGTAATAAGGTGCTACCAGTAAAGCACCATCAGCACCAATTTCTTTAGCAAATTTAGTTCTCTCAATAGCCTCAGCAGTACTGTTAGAACCACAACCTGCAATTACAGGAATACGTCCATCTACATATTTCACTACAAGTTCAATAACACGATCATGTTCTGGATGGGTCAAAGTGGCTGACTCTCCGGTGGTACCACATGCTACTATCCCATGAGTTTTATTTTCTAGATGAAAATTAACAAGAGATTGTAAAGAATCTTCATCTATGGTGCCATTGTGAAAAGGAGTTACAAGAGCAACATAAGAACCTTTAAACATTTAAAAATCCCTTTTTGGGTAAAAATTAATTTCAGTAGCTACACTAGCTATGCTAACAAAGTTAGGTTGTGTCTTCAAGAAAATCTTAATATAAATAGTCACACTCTTTTTTGACAAAAATAAAACTTACATATAATGTATTTAGGTTATCCGCCTTTCTTCTTGAAAAATCGCAATCCAAAAATTATGTATTGCAAAAGTCAGGATCATCATAAAATATGATTTCGAAATTCATGTTTTTCACATATATACTTCTTTTTTTGTTAATTACAGTCGGTTTTTCAGAGGCCAGATATAAGAGTAAAACAAACAAAAGATTTCCATACAAATCTGCGCTTCTTATCGAAGCCGAAACTGGAAAAGTTCTCAGATCATTCAATCCACACAAAAAAATCATTCCTGCATCTATTGTAAAAATGATGACTTCATATATCGCATTAAAAGAAATACAAAATAAGACATTAAATTTGAATGAGTACGTTTTTATATCCAGAAAGGCATCCAAAATAGGGGGACAACAAGTCTACTTGGCACAAGGAGAAAGATTCAAAGTTATAGATCTTCTTAAGGCAATAATGATTAGTTCGGCAAATGATGCTGCTTTTGCGTTAGCAGAACATATATCAGGTAGTTCAGAAGGATTTATAGATTTAATGAATCTTACGGCAAAATCATTGGGAATGAGAAATACACGATTTGTCAATGTTAATGGTCTTCCACCGAACAGAGGAGGATCTCCTAACCTTATGAGTGCTGTCGATGCAGGGATATTAGCAAGAGAATTACTCAAAATACCAATGACAACTAAAATTAGTAGTATTAAGAACGAAGGATTTAGAAAAAACCAATTCATTCTTACAAATACAAACCGTTTGATTGGTCGTTTTCCTGGTTTAGACGGACTTAAGACTGGTTTTTATAGAAAAGCTGGTTTTAGTATTGTTGCTACAGCTAAAAAATCAAATTTACGTCTTATTGCAATAGTTTTTGGCGCAAAAAAATCTAGAACTAGATTTAGAGAAACAAGCAAATTACTTTCTTGGGGATTTAATCGTTATATTTGGTTAGACGTAAGAGAAAAATTAAAAGATAAAATTAAAGCAGTTAAAATAATAGATGGCGTTGAAAAAACCGTAGGGATAAGTTTAATCGGGAAAAATAGGATTCTCATAAGAAGAGAAAACGTAAATAAAATTTCTATAAAAAATAAGATCCCTAAAGTATTAACTGCGCCGATAACAAAAGGCCAAGTTATAGGAAAAGTAACTGTAAAAATCAGGAAAAGAAAAGTCGCAATACTGTCATTAACTACAAAGAAAAGTGTTCAAAAGATCTCATTCTTAAGAAGAATTCTTAATTTTTGATTTTCTTATGTTTTTTATGACATAAAAAAGGAAGAGAAAGGGAAAAGAACATAAGCATAGAGACTTCAGAATCTCCAAAATTATATTCAAACATTCCTGACGATATAAAACCAGAAATAGAAGCTATCCCTGCGACTGCGGAAAAAGTTAGTATTGGACTACCCTTGTTATGGTTATAATTCCTTATTGCTTTAAAGAAGAAAAGAATCCATATTAAGAACCATGAGATAACTGCAGGCAAACCTCTTTCTACGCTTAGATGTAGAAAATTATTATGCAAATGGCCACGATATTTCTTTATTTTCACACCATTAGGAAGCACATTTACCTTAATTCCATCCGAATCCGTAATATAAGATAACTTAGGATCAAGATAGATATTTTTATAATAGTTCTCTTTTACTAATCCTGGTCCAAAACCTGTAAGTGGTTTCGTAAACATCATTTTTATTCCACTTTTCCACATTATTGTTCTTTCTATCATTGTCGGATCATTGAAATTTCCAATACTCTTCACCCTTTTAATTACAGAATTAGGAGAAATGAATAAAAACAACAACAACATTCCTACAAATGTGATTATATAAGTCCTATTTCTAGTAACAAATAAGATAATAGTTGAAGATATAAAAATACCAACCCAAGCATTACGACTTAAAGTCGCCAAAACTGCTACCAACATCAAAATAAGACCCAAAAAAATCCATAATCTGCATCCTTTACTTATTTCCGATATTAAATAAGTTATTGTTAAAGAAATAACAATTACAAGAAATCCTCCAAGTGTCATATATATACTAAAGAATCCAGACTTTCTGCTTCCTAGATTAACAGGATCGAGAAAAATACTTATAAGCACAAAAAAACAAACAATACTAGTTGAGAAAATAAGAACATTAAGCAGGAATGGAATCTCTTTTTCATCATTTACTATATTAATAGTAAAATAAAAAATCAAAAACTGTGTGATATCTCTAGCGGACATTGTACTTTCAAAAGGTTTCTCTGAAGTAAATGCACTTATAAGAGTGAAAACAACAAACATGAGCACAGGCAACCAACATGGGAAACTCAGATTTGGTACTTTCAATTCACGATTAAATGAAATAAACCATAATAAAATCCCGGAAAAAATAAAAATTTGTGAAATCGAAATTGAAAATGGAGCAGAAAAAAGATACCCCAAAAGACATAAGAAACAAATCCTTGAATAAGAACCGCGGTCCTCTAAAAATTCTTTCATAAAAAAAACCTTTCAATTCTTATTTGCGAATTATCTGATGAAGCAAATTTTCGTAGCTTTTCGCAACATTCGACCAATTATTCTCTGTTGCTAATTCTCTCCCTCTTTTCCCCATAGAATCTGACAAGGAAGGAGAGTCAAAAATTTCAAGAACTGCAGATACAATTTCATTTGGTTTTTCAGGATTAACTAAAAAACCATTTTCTCCATCTAAAATTGCTTCAGAAATACCTCCTGTGAAACCCCCAATAACAGGTTTTCCACAAGCACCGGCCTCAAGATAAGCAATTCCAAACGCTTCAACTGCACCATCATTTTTGTCTATTCTACTAGGCATTAAAAAAATATCGCATGCTTGATAAAAAGCAAAATCCCCTCTTCCTAACTTCCCATAAGGGACCTCGCCTACAAATAAAACTTTCTCATAAACATTTAGTTTTTTAGCCAAATTCTTAAGATTCTCCATCTCAGGCCCATCTCCAACTAAGATGTAAAAAATATTTGGATACTTCTCAATAATTAAAGGCATAGATCTAATAACACTATCAAAACCCTTCACTGGCTGGAGACGGCCAACAGATAATAAAACTTTTTTTTCAGACAGACCAAGATTTTCTCGAAGAATTTTTCCTTCACTATCAGGTCCAAAATTAGAAAAGGAAACTCCATTACTAATTGAAAAGATTTTGGAATCACTAAAACCTAAAGATACAAGCCGATTTTTTGTATATTCACTCACTGCAATTAGAGCACTTGATCGATTTAAACTTTCTCTCAATTTTATCTTTCTATTCGAACTGTAAATCTCATTACCATGTATGATTACAACAAAAGGAATCTTAAACAGTTTTTTGATAAGGATTGCGGATCTTAAAAAGTCTGCTCGATGAGTCAACAATAAGATTTGAGGTCTCTTAAACAAAACAAAACAAAAAAGTACCGGAAAAATAAATAACTTCATATTTATACGTAAAATATTAACTAGCTTATTTGCCTCATCTATTTCAGGGTCTTCTTTTCTTCCTCTAGCAACTACATCCACTTCATGACCCATTTCAGACAATTCGCCAGCCAATCTAGCAGATAGAGTTTGCACGCCTCCTACTGACGGAGGATAAACTGCGGCACATAAAAGCAATCTCAACTCTTATCCTTTTTCTCTTCGTAAATTTTAAAATAAAGCTTTTCCGTTTCTTTCATATTAAGTTCTAGAGAGAATTTAGAGGCTAGTTCCCTAGCAGATTTAGCAATAGGTTCTTTGTTAACAAGTGACAAACACTTTTCGAGTAATTCTGATATTTCTTTCGGGTTTGTTGGATCTTGAAGAACAAAACCATTTTCTCCATTAGTAATTATTTCTGCACCACCACACCTAGAAGAAAAAATACATAGCAGACCACTCGATAGAGCTTCTAAACAAACATTACCAAAAGGTTCGTACAATGAAGGTAAAACAAAAACATCAGCTCCCTTATAAAATCTTGCTGTATTTTCTAAAGAGCCTAGAAAAAAGACATTTTTTTTAATATTAAGTTTTCTAATTTTTTTCATATAGGAACTTTTAGCCCCTCTACCTATAACTAGCAAAAATGTGTTCTTTCGGGTCTGAACTGACAATTTAGAAAAAGCCTCGATTAAAAAACTAAGACCTTTTCGAAAAAATCCTCCTCCTATATATAGTACAAGCGAAGCATCTTCTGGCAATCCAAATTCATTCCTTAGTGAAAGTCGATCTTTCTCATTTGCCAGAGAAAATTCTTCAGTATTCACACCGTTATAAATAACTGGGATCTTATCCAAACCATAATGACGAAAGATTTCTTCTTTCCCTTTTTTACTAATAGCAGTAACTATAGGATTGGCCGATCCTGAAAATATTTTTTTCTCTAAAAACAATAATAAGATATGTAATGGATTTAAAAAACGAAAAAAAACTTTCCAACGTGGAAGGAATTTACTTGAAACTGATAGCCATTCTCTATGCAAACCTTCTCCTGCACGATATAAATCACAATCAACAAAACGATCAAAGGAGTGAACTAAATCAAATGACTCTGCTCGTAAAATATCTTGTGCTCTTTTATTAAAAAAGATAACTTTCAAGAATGAAAAAGGAACATGAAAATTAATCTTATGAACTTTGATCAAATCATTCTCAAAACAATTATATTTTCGGGTAATCACATGAATATCATGACCTGCTTTTGAAAGTTCATTAGCTAAATGCCAAACATATCTACCAACACCTCCAGAACGTAGTACAGAAGACCTCACCAATGCTATTTTCATAATTATTCACTTTGTTAGGTTGAATTAATCAACTTAAAAAAACGGATTAATTAGATGATGACCCATTTTCCTCTACCTGCATTTCATATAATTTCTTATAATGACCATTTAAACTAATCAGTTCACTATGAATTCCTTCTTCCACTATTGACCCATCTTTAAGAACTACAATTAAATCAGCGTGTTGAACTGTAGAGAATTTATGAGAAATAACTAATGTAGTTCTTCCTTTCATTAGTCGATCAAGAGCCTCTTGAATTAAGGTCTCATTTTCAGAATCAAGTGCACTAGTAGCTTCATCCAATAAAAGAATAGATGGATTTCTTAGTATCGCTCTAGCAATTGCTATTCGTTGTCTTTCCCCACCAGAAATTCTAACTCCATCTTCACCTAAAATTGTATTATATCCGTCAGGCATCGCCCTAATAAAAGAATCTGCGTTAGCAGATTTTGCAGCAGATACAATATCTTCAAAATTTGGTTCTTCTTTAAATCCATAGGAAATATTTTTCGAAACAGTATCATTAAAGATAAAAACTTGTTGAGCTACCACGGCTATTTGATCGCGAATACTTCTAATATCCAATTCGCTGGCATCTAAACCATCAAATAAGATTCTCCCACTTGAAGGCAAATAAAATTGGGGAATAAGATCGAGAAGTGTTGTTTTACCAGCTCCACTTAATCCTACAAAAGCAACTAATGAACCACGCTTTATCTCTATGTTTATATCCTTTAAAACGGGGACGCTGTCATATTCGAAATTTACATCCTCAATTCTGATTTCATTTGTAAGTTTATTCATTTTCTTTGTTCGAACCGCTACCTCTTCTGGAGGTTCATTATCAATCAATTCAAAAACGGATTGTCCACCAGCTATACCTTCCATCATATTATTATAAACTCTTGTAAGAGATTTGAGAGGACTATAAATCATACCAATAGCAACGAGGAAACTAGAAAATTCTCCTGGTGTTACTTCTCCCTTTATTACCATCATAGAACCAAACCATAAAACAGTAGCTGCTATAACTCCTCCAATAGCTTCAACTAGTGGCGGTGCAAGTGCTCTTACTCTAAGAACTCTTTTCATATTGGCAAAAAATGAAAAATTAGATCTATCGAACCTTATCTCTTCAATTTTTTCTGCTCCATATGCTTTTACTTCTTTAATACCAGAGTATGTTTCTTTCATTAAACTACTAATATCTCCCATACGTTCTTGATTACCTCTAGTTGCACGACGAATTTTTTCACCAAGTCGGAAGACTATATAAGAAATAGGGGGAACCGCTATGATAAAAAAGAATGACATTTTCGGGCTCTGATAGAATGCCACCGAGAGGAGTGCAATAAAAGTAAAAAAATAACGTGCTAAATCACGTAAAGAACTAGATACTGCTTTCTGCATCAATGAAATATCAAACAAAACCTTAGACATTAATTCGCCTGTAGTTTTTTGTTCGAAGAAATGTAAAGGAAAAGACATCATACGAGAATGAAGCTTAGAACGAACATCTACAACTACCCTATGGCCAACCCATTCCATGAAATAACTTTGAAAATATGAAAAAATTCCTTTAAACAAATAAATTACGACTAATACTAAGGATAGCAATACTGCCATTTTTATATTTTTAGAAATAAGCACATCATCAACTGCATATTTCACAAGTAGAGCAGGAAATGCGTTAAGACTCGCAACTACTAAAGTGCATAAGACAGCAAGTCCAAAACGAAGTTTATATGATTTTAGATAATATAAAAGATTTTTTATTACAAAACGTTTCTTCAAAGATTCCCCTTAAACAAAAATCACAAAAGATTTAGAGTTTCTTTATAAATCGTCTGAATCTTTTTCGATTGATAATCTCTATGAAATAATTCTTCAACGTGAGTTCTTCCGTTTCTTCCAAAAGAATCACGCAATTCCTTATTAATAATTATTTCTTTAAAAGATTCAACTAACTTTTTCTCGTCACCATATGGTACTGAAAATGCATTCTCTCCATGTAGCACTACCTCATCTAAACCTTTAAAATTAGTTACTACATTCGGCAAACCCATCGCCATTGCTTCTAAAACAGCCCTACAACTTCCCTCAGAACCAGGAGCCATAAGTGTAAATAAGTCCAATCCAGATAGAACCTCAACTAAATCTTCTTCATGATAACCAGCAAATGAAACTGAATTAGTTAATCCTAATTGTTCTACTTTATGTTCTATATTAGGTAAAAATTCTCCTTTCCCTATAATAATTAATTTCACTTTTTTAAAATCAACGCTTATTTTTTTGAATCCTTTTAAGAGAAAATCATATCCTCTATCGTGCGCTAAACGAGAAACAATCCCAATTGCGAAAGATTCCTCATCTACTTCTAAGATTTTCCTCCCATTTTTTCTGTTTTCTATTCTCTTATTAGGATTAAATTTCTCCAGATCAACTGCACCTTGGACTACATCGATTTTCTGAAAAGGGATCTCTAAATTACTATGCAAATAATTTTTAATATATCTATTAACTGCTATTAATTTATCACTAGACTTTGCTAGCAGATAATTGTCAAGAATTGAACTTCTTGAAACTCTTGAATTATGGATAGTTCTAATAATTTTAGGTGAACTTTTTGCTAGTATTCTAGAAAAAGTTGCTAACCAATGATCAGCAGTCAAGTGTGTATGTATGATGTCTATCTTAGAATCATCCAAATATTTTGCAAAAGAATTAACAAAATTAAAAATTTCAAAAGGATTCAATTTTCGAGTTGGAACAAATTTTCTGATAACCTTTAAATTATTTTGTTCAGCTTTCTTTTCTAATTCTTCACCCAAGATACAAGAAAAATCAACATTATGCCCTAAATCAGACAACCCGATGGAAAGTTGTAATACTGGCTCGGAAGCACCAGTCCACCAAGGACTAGATATGATTTGAATGATATTTAATGACTTCAATCAGAAATAACCTCTTCGTAAAAGAATAAAGTCCTTTTTATCATTTTTTCTAGACTAAAATTTCTATCAACGAATTCTTGTCCCATATTACCCATTCTTTCTCTTATTTTTTTATTTTTTAATAGAATCCGTATCCCATTTGCTAATGCCATACTATCCTTTGAAGGCACAACAAGACCAGCTTTTGAGGGAAAGAGAACCTCTGGGACGCCCCCGATATTTGTCCCCACTATTGGAACACCCATAGACATAGACTGCAAAGCAACTTGAGGTATTCCTTCCGTTCTCGTAGAAGCAATAACAAGTAAATCTAGTCCTGCCATAACTGTCGGGATATCTTCTCTATACCCAAGAAAGAACACTCTACTATTTAACAAATTCGATTCAGCCGCTTTCTTCTCATATAAATCTCTGCCTTCACCATCACCTATGATATAGAATCTTGCTTTCTCAGATGACAACTGACGAATAGCTTCTAAAAAATCTAAATGGCCTTTGCTACCTCGAAGTTGAGCAACCATTCCAACTAATAAGGTTTCTTCGGGAACTTGCATTTCAGATTTAAAAAGGCTCTTTGAGATATCTCTATTAAAAACCGAAGTATCCACACCTGTAGGAACAACTTCAATTTTAGAAGGATCGCAAGATTTTGAAGAAATAAGTAATTTTTTTATAACTTCTGCAGTTGTAAAAATTTTTCTTGGCAATCGATAAACTAAGTTAAAAGTGTGCCCTTTGATAGGAACAGAAACATGTCTCGTTCTAAAAACGGGAATACGCATTAAACGACCAACTAGACCACCTATCCAACTATCTATACTACTATGTGTATGAATTAAATCAGGTTTGTATTTAAAAATTAAGAATATAAATTTAAAAAAAGATATTAGATCCCATGAAAATCTCATTCTTAGTTTACAAAAAGGAATAGATCGGGATTCAGCTTCTTTTCCTAGTCTACTATTAGGTTGACCAACTATAAGAATCTTATGACCTTTAGCTATCAAAGAAAGCGATTCCAATAAAATTCTTTTTTCTTGTCCACCAAAACCTTCTGATGCTTCTGTATGGATTATTTTAAGAGACCTCATTCTTCTTCTTAAACTCCAAAATAATGGCAAATCTCATAAAAACATACCATGCTAAACCAGCACTGACTATAAAACCTTCAAGTCCATCTTTCCAACCAGATTTAATGATATAACTACGAAAAAATCTCCATAATGGTCGAAAAAAAATATCTGTCTTTTTTGATGAAATTTTTTTCTTTAAACTTTCTTGGGCTGACAAAATAGCATAATCTTTTTGACGCTGAAAAAAATCAGAGACATTTTCATAACTATAATGAAGAATAGGTTCATCCAATTGATAAACTTTACCATCTACCTGAACTGATTCATGAACCTGTCTATCGTTAAAGGAAGCTTTTTCTTTTTTAAAGAGTCGTATTTGATAATCGGGCCAGAGATCTCCGTTTTTCAACCATTTTCCAAAGAAGATATTTTTTCTTGGAAATCTATATCCTTTATAGATGCTATCCTTATCAAAAATTTCAAAAAGAATCTTCATTAAGTCATCTGAAATTCTTTCATCTGCATCCAAACTCAAGATCCACTGATTTTTTGCCTGTTGAATTGCAAAGTTCTTCTGATCAGAATAACCAACCCACTCTCTTTCAATAACATCGGCACCTAATCCCCTAGAAATATCACAAGTTCTATCTTCACTCCCTGAATCAACTACTAATATTTCATCTGCCCATAAAACACTTTTAATACACTCAGAAATATTAGCTTCTTCGTCTCTTGTAACTATTACAACAGAAACTTTTTTTTTCATTATAAAACTCATTTTTATTAAGTAACTATTGATTTGTAAAATTTATCTTTATTGATTTTTTGCCCATTCTTCTAAATCAACAGCTTCATCTACAAGGAGTACCGGTATACCATCCTCAATTCTATATACTTTTTCAGCCACTCTGCTTATCAAAAATTTTCCGTCTTCACTAAGTTCAAGCGGCTTTTTACAAATAGGACACGCGAGAATTGAGAGAAAGTCATCACTAATACTCATCATTGTCTCCTTAATTAATTATCATTTATTTTAAAGTAAAATTACCCTGTTTTCTTCCCCAACTTTTTTCTAAAGCATTTTCTACTTCTTTTACACTAATTAAAGACATACACTCTATAAAGTCACATTTTCGTAAATAACATTCACTACATGCAAGTGAATGGTAGAGAATCATATTTTTATCTCCCCAAGGACGATTTCTTTCAGGATCTGTTGGACCCATTAGGGTTATACAATCTAAGCCTAAAGCCGCAGCTAAGTGAGAAGGACCTGTATCTCCTCCTAAGAAAAAATCACCTCTCCTAATTAGTGAAATAATTTCTCTAATACTACAAAAAGGAAAGAGCAACCCATCTTCATTCATTAAATTTAAGATCTTTTCAACTAATTCCTTTTCCCCTGGTCCCCACGAAAAAAGGACTCTCCCTTTTGTTAAATTAACCCAAAAATCTGCGACTTTTGCAAAACGAGATGGATCCCATTGTTTTGTTATCCAACCTCCGCCAGGATGTACAATAAGAATCGGCCCATTCGACTTTAAATTATTTTCAACATAAAAAGATTCAGCCTTTTCAAATTCGTCCCTATTTTCAATTAATGGAAAACGAAAATCTTTATGTTCAGGTATAGGGATTTTTAATGGCTCTAATAATGAAAGATTTTTTTTTATGACATGCGATTTCAAATCAGAAGGAGCAGCATATTTATTCGAAAAAAAAGCATTAGCCCTCTCTCTGCATAAATTTTGCTCGAAACCAACACGAATCTTTGCTCTTGAAATAAAGGACAAAAATCCACTTTTAATAAGTCCTTGAGGATCTATAGCAACATCAGGCGCAATATTTTTCAATTCCTTTAGAGAACCCAAAAATCCTGAAATAGAATTTAAATTTATTTTTGTTCTTAAAAGTTTACTATCAACCGTCAAAATTTGATCTATATCCGGATTTCCATGTAAAATTTCAGCATAAATCGATTCAACTATCCACACAATTTCTGCACTAGGCATAAAATCTTTGATAGCTGAGGCTATAGGTAACGAGTGTATTATATCACCTATAGCTCCTAGACGAATTATCAAGAATCTTCTTTTCATTTTTAATTCGATTTTTTTAAAATTTTACCTAATTCAGTTGATGAATGATTTTTTGGATCACCACATATCAAGATTTTACCACCATATTTCTCAACTATATCTTTCTCAGGAACGTTATCTAAAGTGTAATCAGTTCCTTTAACATGAAAATGAGGTTGTATATCTAATAGAATTTTACTTACATCCAATTCTTCAAAAAGAAGAATATAATCCACACAAATTAATTCAGAAATTATTTGCAGCCTTTCAACTTCTGGAATAAAAGGTCTACCTTCTCCTTTTAAGACTTTAGTAGATTCATCACTGTTTATCCCCACGATCAATAAATCTCCACTATCTTTTGCTTCACGAAGATATCTTATATGACCAACATGAAGTATATCGAAACATCCATTTGCAAAAACAATGATTTTACCTTCTTCTTTTCTCTTTTCGATTTCCAATTTCAGTTGTTCTAAGCACCATAATTTTCCTAAAAATTCATCATTTTTGTTCAAATTTTCATCCTTCAAGAGCACGAATCAGTTCATCTACTTTCACTACAGCAGTCCCCATTTTCATAACTACTAAACCTGCTGCAATACTTGCAATCTCTGTTGACTCTTTCAGACTTGCTCCAGACGCAAGTGAAAGCGTGAAAGCAGCAATGACTGTATCACCAGCACCAGTAACATCCGCAACTTGATCAGAACCAAAAATCGGAACATCAGTTCTGAAATTTTCTTTTTGGAAAACACTCATTCCTTTCTTTCCACGAGTTATGAGAACGGATTTAGAATTAGTGATCTTCAAAAGTTCTTTGCCTGCCTGATCAATTTTCTCATCATTTGGATAAAACCCAATTGCATCTTCTACCTCTTCTTCGTTAGGCGTTATTGCAGTTACACCCTTAAAATCTGTACACGACCAGCGACTATCAACTGTAACAATAATTTGATTCGAAATTTTTTCTATAAATTTTCGAATTTTTTCACTAACTACACCTAAACCATAATCTGATACAATTAGTGCGTCTAAACCTTCTTCACAGAGTTCTTCAATAGATTTAATAATCTGAAATTCCATTTTTTCTGAAAAATCTCTTTTTTTCTCGTTATCTACACGTATAACCTGTTGTCGGGTAGTATTTCTTCCTCCAGCCAAGATTCTTTTCTTAGTAGGAGTAAGAGTTTCACTATCAAGAAAAATTTTATCCACATTGATTTTATTTGAAAACATTTTATCCTTAAGTTCTTTACCCTCCATATCATTTCCAACTACTCCAACTGCAAACACCTTACTACTAAGTGAAGAGGCATTCATTGCGGCATTTCCACCCCCGCCAGGTAATAAGGATCTATCTTGGAAATCTAAAACTATAACTGGAGCTTCTCTGCTTATCCTAGAAGTTTCTCCATAAATAAATTCATCTGCTATAAAGTCACCAACTACCGCAACTCTTAATGATGAAAATTTAGAAAAATATTTTTTTAATACTTGAGCCATTTAAAAATCCTAAATCTGAGAAAAAATAAGTTCTATTGCGTGGTAAACATCCTCTGCTAAGTAATCTGGTTCACGCAACCACTTTTCATTATTTGTTTCAAATTCCCCTCTACCGTATCCAGTTAAAACCAAAGCTGAACGACATCCTGCTGACCAACCAGACTCTAAATCAGAAAATTTATCACCAATCATAAACGATTGTTCTAAATCAATATCATATTCGTGTGCTGCCTTTAAAATCATTCCTGGTTTTGGTTTCCTCATCTCACAGTCCTTAGAAAATAGATTTTCGCTTCCAAGAGGGACATGAGGACAATAATAAATAGCATCTAAATTAGCATTTTTTCTTCTCAACTCTTTTTGTAATTTTTCATGGACTTCTTCAATCATTGATTCCGCGAAATATCCTCTCGCAACACCTGCTTGATTTGTTACCAAAATTGCCAAAAAACCTGCATCATTTATTTTCTTTACTGCATCTCCTGCACGAGGAAGTAGTTCATAATCATCTAAATGTGTTACATATCCAACATCTCGATTTAAGGTACCATCACGATCTAAAAAAATTGCTTTTTTCTTTTTCAACTCAGCCTCCGTCTATTTTACAAGATATTTTTCAATCTATTTTCAACATCCGAAACTGTAATTTTTTCCATACAGTCATGATGTTGTAAAGGACATTCTCTCTTGAAACATGGACTACAATCTAAATTCTCATATATATAAAAATTATTAGATCCTCTTGGAGCTGTTAATTTTGGATCAGTAGACCCAAAGATAGAAATCGTGGGTGTTCCCACCAAGGAGGCAATATGTAACGGACCCGTATCACCGGATATAAAAGCATCAAGCATAGAAAGTAATCCAGGTAAGATTAATAAATTGTCTCTACCAAAAAAATTTAGTGCTTTTCCTTTAGAATATTTTACAACCATTTCAGTTAATTCCTTCTCCCCTGGACCACCAAAAATCAATACACTGGCATTTTGTTCATCAATTAAACGTTCAGCCAATAATCCAAAATTTTTTGGATTCCAAGTTTTGGAAGACCCGAAAAATGCTCCTGGATGAATACCTATAAGAGGTCGTTTCGATAAAACAACATGTTTTTCTAACGTATTTTTCGAAACCTCAAGCAAGTCATCTCTTATTTTAATAAAAATCCTTTCAGAAACTGGATTCAGTCCATTTGCAACAAGTAATTCGAGATAATAATCCACTAGATTCAAAGATTTATTCTCCGACAAAAAAACTGGATTCGTAAGTAATTGCTTTCTGAATCTAGTAGAATACCCAATTCTTGATTTTGAACTACTCAAATAACTAATAAAAGCCGAACGAAAACTATTAGGTAAAAGCCAAAAAGTATCGAAAGCAAGTTTATCCTTCAATTTTCCAAATCGAAAAGTTTTCAATAAATACCAGAGATTTTTCTTGTCGAGTTTAATAACCTCATCCACCCAAGGAAAGTTTCTAACAAGACCTTCAACCCAAGGATTAACTATAACTCTTATCTTTGAATCAGGGAAATTTAACCGAAGTGAAGCAAAAAACGGTGCTGCCATCGCAGTATCACCTATCCAGTTGGGAGCCAAAACAGTATGATTTTCAGTAACAGAAAAATCAATATTACCCAAAATGATGATCCTTTAAAAAAGAAATCGAAATTTTACCCTAATAATTGTACAATTTTTTTAGTAAACTAAAAAATGTCTTGGGTTCTATGAAAATTTCTTTATTTTCAGTTCGTTTTTTTAATCTTATTAAAATATTTTTATAACTTTATAATATGAATTTGGAATTTTTATATTGAAAAAACTTCAAACTTACATTTTAAAAGATATCCTAAGTTGGTCTTTCTTATCACTGCTTTTGCTAACTTTCATTTTATTAATAGGCAGAATTTTTGAGATAACTCAATTATTAATAATAAATAAGATTCCATTTATTATTGTTTTGAATTTTTTAATGACAACACTTCCAATTCTGTTGTTAACTAACATACCAATGGCAATATTAATCTCCACAGGATTAGTATTTAGTAAGCTTTCACATGACAATGAACTATTAGCAATGACTTCATCAGGAATGAGTTTTTATAAACAATTAACCCCTGTAATAATATTAGGAATAGTAACTACTCTAATTATGTTTTACTTGACAATTTATGGACTACCATGGGGATTCTCAAAAAGCAGAATTATAAGCAAAAAAATTATTTCTATAAGTCAGATCGATTCTAATATACAAGAACAAGTTTTTAAGGAAATTGCAGATGGAATAGTAATTTTCGTAGGAAAGAAGAGTAATAAAAGTAAAACATTAAGAGGAATCATCATTTCTGAGTCAAGAGACCAAAAAAACAAAAAAATAATTTTTGCTAAAAAAGCTATTTTCAGAAAAGATAAAACAAAAAATTTAATAGTTTTTCAATTGTATGATGGTTCAATCCACGCAGAAGTAAATCAATCTCCTAAAGGAAAAATTATTTCAAACAAGACCATTCCCACAGAAAAAAGAAGTTATAGGATTACACAATTTAAAAAATATCATTTGAAAATTGACTTGGTCCAGAGAAATGAAAACTTTAGCCCCTTTCGGCTTAGACTTAGGGAGTTGCCTATTGAAAAGCTAAATTATGAAATTAGAAATGCAGAAAGAGATTCAAAAAAAGAATTAATGTACCTAATTGAATTTCATAGAAGAATTGCTTTTCCTTTTATTTCTTTAATATTTGCGATGCTAGGAGCATCACTTGGGGTAACAAATCAAAGAACTGGAAAACAGGGAGGATTCTTGCTCAGTCTAACTATATTGTTCCTTTACTATCTTCTTGATACTTTTTTCAAAGGCCTTGGTGAGAATGGATTTTTATCACCTATTTTCTCGGCATGGGGGGCAAACATAATTCTAACATTTTTGACTCTTTATTCTGTATATAAAGTTAATCGCGAAGGGGATTTCAAAATAATGAAAGTAATTTCAAAACCCTTCACATCGCTAAATAATTTCACAAATTTAATTAGAAGAAAATCATGAGTATAATAGAGAGATACATTTTAAAGCGTTTTCTAGTTTTCCTGGCTCTTTTCCATATCGGAACAACAACACTTTTTTTACTCGCAGAATTCATCGAACGAATTGATGACCTAGTGGAAAAGAATGCATCTTTTTCTCACAGTTTTCTTTATTTTTTCTATAAGATTCCTATGCTTTCCGTTGAAGCAATGCCAGTATCAGTTCTATTAGGTTCAGTAACTACATTATTTATTTTTTCAAGAAGAAAGGAAATACTTTCGATGTTAGTTTCTGGTATTAGCATCTATAAAATTATAAGCCCAATTCTAATCGCAACACTAGCTATAGGTCTTCTAAACTTTCTTGCAAGTGAATTTGTAACTCCAAAAACTAATGAACTATGGTATTACAATTGGCGAGTGAACATAAAAAAGATACCTATTAAGTCTTACCAAGAACAAAATTCTGTATGGTTTAGATCTAAGGACAAATCCATTATTTGGTTTATTAATCACTATGACCCAAAATTAAAGAAGATGAAGAACGTGACTCTCTTTTTTTTAGATAACAACTATAATTTAAGAAAAAAAGTTCAGGCTCTTCAGTCAAAATGGGATAAAAAAGATTCTAATTGGATTTTCTTTAATGGGAAAATACAAAAATTTCTTTCTTCCGGAAACATATACAAAAAAGAGTTTGACAAGCTAAAAATGAATGTCTTTGAAAAACCTAGTGATTTCGAAGATATAAGAAAAGATCCTGAACAAATGAATTATCGAGAGATAAGATCTTACATTGATTTCCTAAAACAAACTGGCGTAAATCCAACAAAATTTGAGGTCCAAAAATGGTCAAAATTAGCGAAACCATTTATGATTTTCATATTAGTTCTGGTAATAATTCCATTTACTCTCAATAATAGTTTTAATTTTTCTTCTGCAATCGGAACTATTGTATCCGTTATTTTAGGATTTAGTTTTTTTGTGATTTTTTATGCAAGCCTATCACTAGGCGATAATGGCACATTACCACCATTCTTTTCCGCATTCGCACCTAACGTTCTTTTTCTTGGTCTTGGAACGTACTTCTTAACATTTTTGAAGAGCTAAAACTAGCAAATCTTTTTGAGTATAAGTTCCCATAAGGAGTCAGAATTATCTATTTTCATTTTCACAGTTAAAACTAACAAAGGAACGCCAAGCTTAAAATCGTCAAGTTTCACAACATCTTTTTGAGTAGTAATCATATAATCTGGATTTAATTCTTGAGTTTTTTTCCTTATTTTCTCGAGATTTCTTTCGCAATAAAAAACATGATCAGGAAACTTAAGATGTTCTATTATAGTAATACCTTGTTTTTCGAGAATATTATCAAAAGAATCTGGATTTCCAATCCCACTAAAGGCAAGAATTCTACTTGATTTAATATCTTCCAATTTAAAATAGGATTCCTGTTCGGGACAAAAAATATGCTCAACAGTTAGTTCGCCTTTAAAAATAGGCACTGTGAGATTTAGGGAAGCAAGGTTTTGCTCCCCTTTCTCTTTATCTTCTCCAGTAACAAGAAATGCATCCGCATACTTAGAATGACTTATTGGTTCTCTCAAAATACCTGATGGAAAAACTCTACCATTTCCAAACGGATTCTTACCATGAAAAAGAAGAAAATCGAAGTTTCTTTTTAATTTCAAGTATTGGAAACCATCATCAATCAATACAACATCTACATTAAAACTAGATATAACTTTTTCGCCTGAAAGTATACGATCAGTACCAGTTATTATGGGAACATTGGGAAATAATCTTGATAACATGACTGATTCATCTGAAGCAGGAGGAGAGGTTAAAATATTGCCTTTTCCGTCACTTACTAATGTGAAATTAGAATTTGAACTTCCGTATCCACGACTTATAACTGCTGGATTTAAATTTTTTTCAATTAACTTTCTAAGAAGCCAAATTAAAACTGGTGTTTTTCCCGTTCCACCCAATGAAATATTTCCAATAGAAATAACTGGCACGGACAAAAATGTAGATTTAAAAAAATTTGTATCAAAAAGATACCTTCTAACAAACATTAGTACGGAGTATACAAAACCAAATGGAAATAGAATTAAAGTTAACATTTTTGCCCATAATCTGGCATTTTTTTTGCCGCTTAGAGCATTTAACAAATAAATTCTAAATTTATTCAATTTCCAACTCCTCAGAAGTCTCAATTGCCTTCAATATTAAACTAGTTGCATATAAAGAAGACCCTTGATTGTCTCTTACCAATTTATATCCTATAGAACCTACTTTTTTCCTTAAGACTTCATTTGAAAGCAAATCGTTCATTACTCTCTTTAGATCCTGTTCTCCTTCAACCTGGTATGCAGCTCCTTCTTTTAGAAGCAACTCTGAGACCTGATTAAAATTATACATATGTGGACCAAAAATTACTGGAATTCCACGCACAGCAACTTCTATTGGATTCTGCCCCCCATGCCTAATTAAACTTCCACCAACAAAAGCAAAAGTAGCATAAGAATAAAACTTAGCTAGTTCTCCCATTACATCTAGTATTATTATCTGTCCATCTTCTAAAATATTTTCAGAAATAGAACTCCATAAAACAGATTTTTGTCCCATATTTTGTATTTTTTTTTGGATCGATTCAGTCCTATTTATGTGACGTGGTGCAATCATTAGGCTAATCTTAGGAAATTTCCGCTGCAAACTTACAAAAACTGATGTAACAATTTCTTCCTCACCCTCATGCGTACTACCTGCCAGTATTAGGTTCTCCAATACAGAAATTTTTGGTTTAGAAAAATTGGCATTTTTCTCGTTATTTTCAGGTAAAAGCTCAACTGAATCGTATTTAATATCGCCTGATACAGTTACATCACAAGCTCCCAAAGAAACAAAATATCCTGCATCCTCTTTTCCACGTGCGACTACTTTAGATAAAAGATTAAATATTGGTCGGAAAAAAAAGCCAAATGATTTATATCTATTAAATGAACGTCTTGAAAGTCTTGCATTTACGATAAAAACTGGGCATCCATATCTTCGGGCTTGGTTTATTATATTAGGCCATATTTCAGTTTCTATTATCACCAATATATCAGGGTTCATAGATTTAAAAATTCTTTTGACTATCGAAATAAAATCAAATGGAAGATAGAACACTTTTTCAACTCCCGGAATTTTCAAAGCTTCTAGTCTTCCGGTCTGAGTTACAGTTGAAACATAAATTATTAATTCAGGATTTTTATTAGAAATCGTTTTTATTACTGTTTCAGCTACTTTCACTTCACCTACTGAAACGGCATGAAACCAAAGTTTCTTACTTTTTAAATTTTTCGGTCCAAACTTATTAAAACCAAATCTTTCAAAGAGACCAACTAAAGAATCTTTTCTCTTCCACGTTCGATAGATAAAGAATAAAAGTAATAAAGGAGAAAAAATCCGAAGCAAAAAATTGTATAAAAAATAAGACATTAAGAAATCTTTTCATCTTTTATTGTTAATGAAGATTCAGCTAATAGGTTAGACTTTTTTATTGCATCCTGAATCTGAATTGTATAATTTTCTAATTCGTTTCGTTTTAATTTTCTTGGTACTGAAATCGGCTCTCCATAATTCATTGATAATTTTGAAAAAGGAAGGGGAATAACAGTCCTATCCCATGTTGACAATTCAAATGAATTCTTGATAGCAAAACCTAAAGGTAAAATTTTACACCCGCTTAAAGAAGCCAGCTTAACTATTCCGTTTTTAACTTCATTTGGAGGTCCCTTAGGTCCATCTGGAGTTAAAACTAGGTTATACCCTTCCCTGGAACTCTGGATGAGGCTTCTTAGAGCCATACCTCCACCTTTGTTAACAGAAATTGTACTAGAGGACCCCCTAACAAAACGGCTTCCAAAACGAAACATGATTCGTGAAATTAGTTCTCCATCTCTACTTTTACTCGTTAGACATTTATGTGGCATAGTTCGGAAAAATGAGATGGGAAGTGTTATATGTCTATGCCAGAATACAAAAATATATTTTCCAAATTTATCTCTAAGAACTTCTTCATGTAACTTAGGCTGGAGACATTCTATGGTCATAGTTTTGTAGATAGAATTTAATAATTGATAAATTGCACTAGAAAAAAAACGTATTCGGAAAGATACATCGATTTTTAAACCAAAAATATCATAATTCTGGTCAATTCTATCTCTATTTTGTTTCTGCATTTTCAAACCAATCATTCAAAATATATTCTGACGCATTTATATATGGATTTGAAGATTCTAGCTTTTTTCTAATTTCACTTATAAAAGTTTTTTCTTTCTTAAATTTATTTCCTTCAATAAAAAGATTTCTTACTAATTTCGCAATATCAATACCGTTTACTTTTCCCTGCAGTAGTTCTGGGACAACTTCTTCACCAACAATTAAATTCGACAAACCTAAATAATCTACTCTCATTAAGAAATACTTAGCTAAAAAATAACTTAGAATATCAGTTTTATATATAAGTATAGATTCAACTCCTATTACAGAGGCTTCCAAAGAAGCGGTTCCACTTGAAACAATAGCAAAATCTGAAATTTTAAGAAGTTCGGATAATTTTCCACGATAAGGAAGAATAAAATTTTCAGATTTGTTTAAAAATGAATGGATTGTATCTTTAGGAAGTGAGTTTGCTTCAGAAACTACAAAAACTGTTTTTGATAATTCTGAATGCAGAATCCTTGCAGCATCAATCATAGGAGGCAGATGCCTATTCAACTCTTTTCTCCTACTCCCTGGAACAAGAGCTATGATATTATAGGTATTATCAATATTTAGATCGTTCTTTGTTAAGCCCGTTTTCGTTTTTTGCATTAACTCAAAACATATTGGATTTCCAATATATTTAGCAGGGATATTACTTTTTTTAAAGAATACGTTCTCAAAAGGAAAAATTGTGAGTACCAGATCAAAGTTCTTTGCAATCTTTTTTGTACGAGATGGTTTCCATCCCCAAATTTGTGGAGGAATAAAATATATCATACGACTTTTCAGAAGATTTTTCTTTAATAACCTAACTAAATTCATATTAAAACCTGGGAAATCTACAAAGATTACTATCTCAGGTTTTTTTTCGATCGCAAACTTTAAAATTTTTGAACGAGTTTTCATTAATTCAGGAATAACTTTTATTCCATCAAGTATACCCGTAACTGAAACATTCTCGTAAGAATACAGGATCTCAACTCCAGCAGAATCCATGTACGGACCACCCATACCAGAAAACATTATTTGAGGATACTGCTCTGAAATTGAACTAACCAATCTAGAAGCGTGAAGATCTCCAGATGCCTCACCAGCTATAATCATTATCCTGGAGGGAGTTGATTTCATTTTTTGAGATTTTCCGAAAGACCGTAAATTTTAATTCCTGCCATTTCAGAATTGTTCATTACTTCATCATAATCTGTAACTAAAGTGCCATTCGCTTGCATAACAAGCGCTGAAGCAGAAATCTTTTTCAAAACATCAATTGTATCTAACCCAATTACAGGAAGATCATAACGAGGATCTTGACTAGGACGAGCAACCTTACAAATAACGCTTCCCTCGACTCCTAATTCATGCGACCTGTAAAGGGTAGCATCTGTCCCTTCAATCCCTTCAACAGCAATTACAGCTCCATTTTTAAACACTACTGTTTGTCCAATATCTAAATCGGCAATTTTTCGAGTTATTTGATAATAACTTCTAAATTCTGAGATATCTTCTTCGTCAATTTCAATTTGATTTAGAGAACCTTCCTGAGCAACTATCGATTTCAAAAATCTTAACTGAGAAATAACTTTCAAACCATTAGTTTCTATGAAATCAATTATTTGATTCATTATACTCACATCATTTAGACGACCTGCATTTTCTAAAATCTTCCTTGCATGTTCATCAAATTCATGAATAGAAGTGAAAATTCTTCTTTTATCTACCTTACCGGCAAAACCAATATTCTTAACCCCTTGAAGTTTGAAATAGTCGATTATCTCCATTGGTTTGCCAATAGGGAAAAAGATTGAATTGTCTGTAATATTTTTCAACAAACTAAAAGAATTCTCTGTTAATCCAACACCAACCACAGAAATTCCTTCTTTCTTCGCAGATTTAATAAATTCCAATGGAAGAACTCCATCTCCAGCTATTAATCCTACTCGTTCAGTTAAATCTTTCATATATTCTCAAATTAAGAAGAGACGGGGGCAGGAATATCCAAGATATCAAGAATCTGAAGTGCTACTTCTAAAGAAAATAAATCTAAATGCGGATTTTCTACTACCTTTTTAGCTGAAGCAGAATCTAAAAAGTGTCGCAACTCTAATTTCAAAGGATTATCCTTATGGACGAATAATCTCTCCAATTCAGATTGTTCCCTATATTTCAGATCTTCTCTTGAGAGCTGATGTTCACTAGATGCCTTCCTTTGAATACGTAATTCTTGGTCACCATAATCAAGGGTTATATATGCATCTGGTTGAGATATTGAAAGAGTACGAATTTTACTCTGTGTTACCCTACTAGCGATCAAATTTGCAACACAACCATTCTCAAAAACCATTTGGACATTTGCGATATCATCTCTTTGACTATGGATGGATGCTCCAACTGCAGATAATGATACTACCTTCTCATTCATAAGCCTAAGAACTATATCAAGATCATGAATCATCAAATCAAGTACAACACCATCATCCCTAACACGTTCGGTAAAAGGCCCCATTCTGCGACACTCTATTAGAGATGGATTAGTTACAATATTTTTCAATTCTTGAACAGCGCCATTAAACCTCTCAACATGACCAATATGCAAAACGAGTTTATTCTTTTTCGCGATTTCATATAATTCTTTAGACTCTTCTAAGGTATTAGCAATCGGTTTTTCAACAAGAACATGAACCCCACTTTGAAGAAAAAATCTGGAAACAGAGAAGTGATGTCGTGTTGGAACCGCAATCGTAACTGCATCTACTGAATCCAACATATCTTCTGGTCTCTTAAAAAAAACAGTGCCATATTTATCTGCAATATATTTTGCTCTTTTTTCATCTAAATCACAGACTGCTACTATCTCATAATCTAAAAGTTCAGAAAGAGCTGCGACATGGTAACTACCCATATGACCAACTCCAACTACCCCTACTCTTAATTGCCTTGACATTTCTTACACTCCATTAATTTCATATAGTTCCTTGATAAATACCACGCTCAGAACTCCTAACAAAATCAATAACAATTTTTATCTCTCTATCAAGTACAAAATCATTTTCAATTTTCTTACACGAATCTATCAAAGTTTCTTTAGAATCAAACAAAACCTTATATACTGACTTAATATTATTTCTAACTTTAGATGAAAGTCCTTTTCGTTTCATTCCTATAATATTTAAACCCCTCACTCGAACAGGATTTGAGTCTATCATAGTAAATGGAGGAATATCTTTTTTCACAGCACTATGTGCACCAATAAAAGAACCTTCACCAATACGTGTAAACTGATGAAAACCTACATAAGCTGATACAAAAACATCATCTTGAATGAACGTATGACCGCCACACGCGCAAAAACTAGCAAAAATCACTCGATTTGACACTTTACAATCATGACCAACGTGGACCCCATTCATTAAATAACAATCTTCACCTATGATGGTAGAATTTTGATTATCCATAGAACGATGAACTGTAACAAACTCTCGAATGACGGTCCGTTTTCCAATTACTAAATCGCCTGTCTCTTTGTCTAGAGATAAAACTTGGGGTTCACAACCTAAAACAGCACCTGAGAAGATTCTACATTCTTCTTTAACAACTGTTGGCCCTTCAATAACAACATTACAACCTATAGAAACTCCATCTTTAATTACAACATCTTTACCAATTACAGAACCTGAACCTATTTGCACATTATCACCTATAAGTGCACTTTTATGTATCTCTACTGTTTTATGAATTTCATTCACTTTTTTATCTCGTAACAAATGCTGAAATAATAGCTTCAGCAGCTACTTCCTTATTTACGGTTGCGACACCAGACATTTTAAAAAAATTACTTCTTGATTTTAACATCTTCACTTCTAATGAAAGACAATCCCCAGGAATCACAGCTCTCTTAAACTTTGCTTTCTCTATAGTAGTGAAAAAAAACGGGTCGCCTTTTTTTAAAATTTTCGAATAAAAAAGATAGACAACACCTGTCTGAGCGAGAGCTTCTAAAACTAAGACTCCAGGCATAATAGGTCTTTCCGGAAAATGTCCCTTAAAAAAATCAAGAGAAGTATCAATATTTTTTTCTGCTAAGATTAAAGGAATATCATTATTAATAGAAAGGACCCTATCTACTAGTAAGAATGGTTCTCTATGCGGAATAAGTTTCTTAATTCCATCTATTTCAATCATTCTTTTCCTCATCTTTATCGAAGGAAGAAAACTTCTTAAACAAATCTGGTAATCTTCTAAGTAATGATAAATTTCTCTTTGCAATTCCTATTTCTTCGGCAGGAAAACCAAAATAAGTTTTCCCTGTAATGAGCTTTTTTGACGCTGCACTTTTTGCGGCTAACTTAACATTATCTTCAATTTCCACATGCTCTATGGAACCTGATTGACCTCCAAAATAGACGTTTTTTCCAATCTTCACACTACCGGCGATACCAACTTGCGATGCTAAAAGACAATTCTCGCCAACAAAAACATTATGTGCAATCTGTACCTGATTATCTATCTTTGTCCCTGAGCAAATCCTAGTCTCTTCTATTGTCCCCCTATCAATAGTACTATTGGCTCCAACTTCAACATCATCTTCTAATACGACTACCCCAGTTTGAGGAAATTTTAGATGGTCGCCCGACTCTTCCTGTACGTATCCAAATCCATCTGAACCAATAACAACCCCAGCATGTAAGATAACCCTAGAACCTATTACAACATCAGAATAAAGAACTACATTCGGAGAAATTTTACAATCCTCTCCAATAATTACTCCCTCTCCTATCTTTGTTCCAGCAGAAATCTGGCATCTATCTCCTATAGAAACATCGTCTCCTATGACAACATAAGGACCAATAAAAATATTTTTTCCTAATTTTACGTTTTTTCCATACAAAGCAGTTTCATCTAAACCTATTTTCAAGTCTTTATCTGGTCGAAAAAGAGGAATTATTTTTGCAAAATCTAATTTTGGATTCCTTGAAATAATCGAGGGACGATCAGATTGAATTTCTGGTGGTATAATTAAGGCTCCAGCAGAACATTCTTTAAGATTTTTTTCTGAAAAAACAAAACTTAGTTCTTTAGAACTTGCACTCTTGTAATCGGCTATATCTGAAACCTCAAAATCACCATCGCCTATCAAATCACCATTTATGAATCCGGCTATTTTGGAAAGTCTCATAAGGCCTACTATTTTAAAGAATCATACCTCTGAATAACTTTATTAGTTAGATCAATAGAACTATTTCGATATAAAACAAGAGTAGAACTATCTATGACTAAATCAAAATTTTGCTCTTTAGCAACTTTGCTAGAAATTTTTCTTATTGTTCCAACAATTTTACTGAGCACTCTTCTCTTTTCACGTTCTAAATCTCTTTTCTTTTCGCTAAAGAACAATCTTAATTCATCTCTTTTTCTAAGTAGTTTCCTTTGCAAACCGAGTACTTCTTTTCTTTTCTCGTCCCTCTTCTTTTTTCTCCAAATAGCAGCTTTTTGATTAAATTCATCTTGTAACTTTTTAACCTTGACCATTCTGTTTTGTAAATCTTTTCTTCTAGACTTAATTAAATTATCTAATTTTTTAGCTTTCTGTTCTAATTTACTACGAGCTTTTAGTGCTGGTTTAGAATTGCGAAGGACCTCCTGAACATCAACAACACCAAATTTGGCTGCAAAAACAGAATAACTAGAGAGCAACAAAAATAAAAATAAACTTAATAGTCTCATTTCACCTCAACAAATTTAGAATCCAACACCTAATTGAACATGCGATTCTCTGGTTCGTTCTCCAGACTTTGCATCAAGCTTATATCCCATATCAACTTTCATTGGTCCAAGCGGTGTAACAAAACTTAATCCAACTCCAGCTGAGTAACGAAGATCGCCTAAATCAAAAGCATTATGCCGTTCCCAAACATTACCAGCATCAGTAAACAAAGAAATACTAGTTGGACCAATAAAAGGATGTCTAATTTCAAGAGAAAGTACGGCAGCTGATAAACCACCAATAACATTTCCTTGTGAATCTTTAGGTCCTAAATCATCAGAACGAAACCCCCTTATACCCTTACCATAACCTTTAGAGTATAAACGACGATAACCTGGCACTTTTCCACTAAATGTATCCACATATCGTAAATTAACATGGGTCTTTAAAACTAATTTCTTTAAAGACCTAACGCGCAAATCTTGACCGATACTTTTAAAATATTGAAATTCATTTTCAAATGAAAACATGTCTATATCTGCACCGAGGAATCCTCCTGAAAGAGCAGGAACTAATTTAAAATAAATACCTTCTGTTGGCATGCCTTTTGAATCTCTACTGTCATATTGCATCCACGGAGTTAATCTACTCTCTAAACGAGTTTTATTTTCTATATCCAGTATATCTTGATGAGTATTCGCTTTTGCATTTGTAATTTTAGTTGCTGAAAACTCATAAGCTAAATATACATTCATGAATTCAAAGATTTCTTTACCTACTCCAATACGAGCACCTTCTCTACGACTATCAAAAGAGTCAAATTCTTGATCTTCAAAAAACAAATCCCCACCAAGTGAAAATCCCTTGTCCATAAAATCAGGATCAGTTAATGTCCCTACGAAATCAGTATCTTGTTTTGTAATTGAACCTTTAAAACTAGTACTATATGCCCTACCAAACAAATTATTTTCTCTTACTTGACCCATAACACCAGCACCTGACTCACTACTTAAAGTCATACCTCCAGTAATTGAACCAGTAGGTTGTTCTTTAACCTTAATATTTATATCCATTAAGTTTTCTTTACCTGGAACGTCTTCTTCCTTTACTGACATCTTACTAAAGAAACCAAGACGCCCAATTCTCTTTCTCGTGATAGCGAGAGCCTTAGAATTATACAAACCTCCTTCAACAACTCTTATATTTCTTCGAATAACATTATCGCGGGTCCTTGTATTTCCTTCTATTTTAATATTTCTAATATATACTCTATTTCTTGTATCGATTTTGATTGTCAAATCTACTTTTTGGCTATTTTCGTCTAAATCTATCATAGGTTTTACCGTTGCATATGCATATCCAAACTCACTATAGCGACTTCTAATATTTCGGATATCTGAACGAAGAATTGAACGATCAAAGATATCACCCTCAAACATCTTCAATTGCTTCACCAATTCAGTCTTCGGGATTATTTTTTCTCCTCCAACAATGTTAATTTTATTAATGGAGTAAATTTTTCCTTCTGTGATAGGAATTATTATCGATAATTTATTCCTATCGACATCTTTTTTAATTATAGGCTGACCAATCTGAACTTTAATAAAACCATTTTTTTGATAATGCGCATCTAATTTCATGAGATCTCTTTGAAGGATTTCTTTAGTATAAATTCCAGAATCAGTAAAAAACGAAAACAGTCCTTCTTCATTCAAATCAATCACACGTAATAATTTTCTTTTCGAAAATGCACTATTCCCCTGAAACCTTATAGATGAAACTCTTACACTATCTCCTTCATCTATATTCAAAGTTATCTGCACTTTATTTTTCTTCTGAGACTTTAAAATAGCTTCTACTTTAGCAAAAAAATAACCTTTTTCTTCATAAAGTTTTCTTACATTTTGCAAAGTATTATTGAGTGTAGATTTATTAACGATAGTCTGTGTCTTAATAGTAAGCAATTCCCTGATGTCATCATTAGAAACTTGAGAATTTCCTGAAATAACTATAGAGGTGATTGTTGGTTTTTCGGTTATTCTATATATAACTCTTAAACCGCCTTCGAAAGATTTAACTTCTACTTTAACATCACGAAAAAATCCAAGAGAAAAGATTTTACGAACATCCGACCTTGTCTGCTTTACAAGCTCATCGTTTTTGTAACTTTTTCCAACCTTTAAACCTAAATGGAAAAAAATTGTTGACCTGTCTACTCTATTATTTCCCTCTATCTCTATAGCTTTAATGGTAATAGCAGGTGAATTTGTTTTGGCGTGAACAAAAAAAGACGTAAGAGCAATGAAAAATAGAAGTGTAAAAATATTAACTAAAGCTCTCACGGAAAAAAACATGACCCCCTCCTGAGGGCTTTAATAAAAAAAGTAAAAACTCTTAATTAAGCATCCTGCGCACTAAATACTTCTGAAGTCTCTTTAGCCTCAAAAATCAATTCATCTCCTGCCAATTTGACTAAAACAGTTCCTCCATCAGTGAATTTTCCACGCAAGAACTCTTCACTCAAAGTATCTTCTATATGTTTCTGAATGACTCTCCTGAGTGGTCTTGCTCCGTAAGAAGGATCAAAACCTTCTTTCGCTACCCACGAACGTGCTTCATCTGACAACTCTATACATAAATTCTTATCTTGTAAGGTCTTATTTATTTTTGCAATTTCAATATCAACAATTTTTGTTATATCCTCATGTGACAGAGTTCTAAATGTTGCAATTTCGTCTATACGATTCAAGAATTCTGGGTTAAATGTTCTCTTTAACTCGTCCCTGATTCTATCTTTCATTTTATCAAAATTATTCGCTAAATCATTTTTCTGAAATCCTACTGCAGAACCCTTTTCAATAGTTCTTGCAGCAATATTTGATGTCATAATTATTATCGTATTTTTAAAATCTACTTGGCGTCCGTAACTATCTGTCAAAGTACCATCTTCCATGACTTGAAGTAAAATATTGTAAATGTCAGGATGTGCCTTTTCTATTTCATCTAAAAGAACTACAGAATAAGGTTTCCTTCTAACTTGTTCTGTAAAATGCCCACCCTCTTCATAACCAACATACCCAGGAGGTGCCCCAGTTAAACGGGAAACATTAAAACGTTCCATGTATTCACTCATATCAATTCGAATCAGAGCATTCCTATCTCCAAACATAAAATCTGCTAAAACTCTTGCCATTTCAGTCTTTCCAACTCCAGTAGGGCCTAAAAAGAGAAAACTACCAATTGGTCTTGTAGGACTTTTAAGACCAGAACGGGCACGACGTACAGCTTTCGTAAGTAAACGAGTAGCTTCTTCTTGACCTATAATTTTTTCGTTTAATTCCTCTTCCATTCTCAGAAGACGCTTGTTCTCAACCTCTTCAATTCTTTGCAAAGGAATTCCAGTCATACGACTAACCACATAGGCAACATCCTCTTCTGTTACCAAAGGTTCATCATCGGTCTTTTCTTTTTCCCAATCAGACTTCATCTGATCTAAAAGATTTCTATCTCTTTCTTCCTGATCTCTGAGTTCAACTGCCTTCTCAAAATCTTGATTTTCTATCATATTCTTCTTGATGCGAACTGTCTCTTCTATACTTTTTTGCATCTCTTTAATATCATTAGGGAAAGTTTCTCTTTCAATCCTTACTTTACTGCAGGCTTCATCTATCAAGTCAATTGCTTTATCAGGAAGAAATCTATCAGAAACATATTGAGATGAAAGCTTCACAGCTGCTTCTATAGCATCACTTTGCAAACGAGTTTTATGATGATCTTCATACCTTTCTTTTAAACCATTCAGAATACTTATTGTATCCTCAATTGAAGGTGGATCAACCATAATGCTTTGGAAACGTCTCTCCAAAGCTCCATTTTTTTCTATATATTTCCTATATTCATCTATCGTTGTTGCACCAATACATTGCACTTCACCACGACTCAGAGCTGGTTTCAACATATTGGAAGCATCAATAGACCCCTCTGCAGCTCCGGCACCAACTAATGTATGTAATTCATCAATAAAGATAATAATTTGCGGACTTTGCTTAATTTCTTTCATAATAGCTTTTAGTCTTGCTTCAAATTGCCCACGATACTTAGTACCTGCAACTAAAGCACCCAAATCTAATTGTATAACTCTTTTATCGAATAAAATTTGAGGTACATCGCGAGAGAAAATTAATTGAGCAAGTCCTTCGACAATAGCTGTTTTACCAACTCCTGGTTCACCTATTAAAACTGGATTGTTCTTCGTTCTTCTCGCTAGAATCTGAACTAACCTTTCAGTTTCAGTTTCTCTTCCAACAACTGGATCTAACTTTCCTTCCTGTGCAAGTACAGTAAGGTCCCTTCCAAATTCATCTAAAGACGGAGTCTTACTTTTCTCTCTGGTTCTACCGCTAACTGGCTCTTTAAGTAAATTAATTGTCTGTTCTCTCGTCTCCTGTAAGTTTATTCCCAAACTAGAAAGAACTTTTGCAGCTAATCCATCCTTTTCTCTAACAATTCCAAGTAAAAGATGCTCAGTGCCTATATAATTATGACCCATTAAACGAGCCTCTTCTACTGCATATTCAAGTACTTTTTTTGCTTTGGGAGTAAATGGGATATCGCCTTCAACAGGTGTATCTACACTTTTTGGAAGATTTCTCTCAAGTTCAACACGTAATTGTTTAGGATCAATCCCTAATTTTTGAAGTACAGCAATAGCGATACCTCCTCCATCTTTCAATAAACCAAGCAAAATATGCTCAGTACCAAGATATTCATGTCTATATCTTTCGGCCTCTTCTCTAGCTAGAATTACTACCTTGCGGGCACGCTCTGTAAATCTCTTAAACATTTGGCCCTCCTAAACATTGATCATTAATCAAACCATCTACTATATGCATTTTTTTATCCATGCTCTCTGATAATACACTATTATGCGTCACGATCAAAAACGTTTGGCGTGTTTTAGAATTTATTTCTTTTAGCAATTCATAAATCCTATTTGTATTTGAAGAGTCTAAATTACCCGTTGGTTCATCCGCAAGAACAATCTGAGGTTCATTTGCTAGAGCCCTTGCAATTGCAACTCTTTGTTGCTCTCCACCAGATAATTCGGAAGGTCTATGATACATTCTCTCTTTCAAATCTAAATCTAATAATAGTTTTTCAGCTTTTTCTCTAGCAGAGGAACGAGATTTTCCTCCAATTAAAATTGGAATCATTACATTCTCAACCGCTGTAAATTCTGGGAGTAAAAAATGAAATTGAAAAACAAAACCGATCATTTCATTACGAATTTTTGACAAATGAGAATCTTTTTCATTTTCAATAGACCTACCATTCAAAATTATTTCTCCAGAAGAAGGTTTATCTAAAGTACCTAAAAGATGAAGCAGAGTAGATTTGCCAGCACCTGAAGGTCCAGTAATAGCAACCATCTCTCCCTCAATTATTTCAAAACTAATGCCTTTTAGGATATCAACTTGATTTTTGCCAATTTTAAAACTTTTCTTTAAATCTTTAACTTTTAAAATCATTTCACTATTCCAAATTTAAGGTTTTAAAATTGCAAGAGAATTTATTGCAAAAAATCAACCAAATCTTAACTCATCAATCGGATCTATTGAAGAAGCGCGCCATGCCGGATAAACAGTCGCAACTAGACTTACTAAAATAGACAAAAGAGAAATTGTTATTACTTCAAAAAACTGCATTTCTATAGGGAGTCTATCTATATGATAAATACTTGCTGGCAAGATTTCGAACCCAAAAAAATTTTCAAGAAAAGATTCTACCAAATGTAGATTCCATCCTAACAACAAACCCAAAAAAATTCCCAGCATAGTCCCAATAAAACCGATAAATGCTCCTTGGAAAAAAAACAACCGGAGAATAAAACTCTTGGTAGCTCCCATTGATTTTAAAATAGCAATATCTTTTCCTTTCTCCATAACCACCATTACAAGGGAACCTGCTATATTAAAAGCAGCAACGATAACAACTAACATAAGAAGAATAGTCATTGTTGTTTTTTCAGTTTTAAGGGCCGAAAACAGGTTTTGATTCATCGTCTGCCAAGAACGAACCTCATATTTGGCACCTATCCTATTTTTTATTCTTTTTGAAATTTTCTCAGAAAGAAAAATATCACTCACTCGAACATGTAAACCCGAAACGTAATTTCCTAATCCAAAAAAATCTTGAGCACCCTGAAGTGAAATAAAAGAAAGACCTGCATCATATTGATAAAATCCACTCTTAAAGATACCAGCAACAACAAAATCGTTAGCTCTAGGAATTAGTCCCATAGGGGTAACTTTTCCTATAGGGCTAATCATCTTAACGGTATCTCCTGGCTCTACTACCAATTTAGATGCTAATTCACTTCCTAGAATTATTCCTCGTTTATTCTGTTTTTTTAGATCTCTAATTTTATTCAATGTACTTAAAGACATAAATTCAGCAAAATCTTTTTTACTAGATTTGTTTATACTTATTCCCTTCACAACTGCACCCATAACCCTACCTCTAGATGAAAACATTACTTGTCCATAGATGAAGGGAGAGGAAGATCTTACTTCCTCTTCATCATTGATTTTTTTTGAAAGTTCTCTCCATTTTAAAATTCCTTCATTCCCGTGACTAGAAACTACTACATGACTCTGCATCCCTAAAATTTTTCTTCTAAGTTCTTTTTCAAATCCTGTCATAACTCCAACAACAACTATAAGAGCCATAACACCAAGACCTATCCCAAGAATAGAAATTAACGTTGTCACTGAAACAAAAGAAGAATTACGTTTTGATAGCAAATGACGTATCCCTATAAATATCTCTGAAAAGAACATCATTTATCCTCTGTTCTTTCTTAATAATGGAAAAAAAATCACATCACGTATAGATGGGGAATCTGTAAGAAGCATCACGAGTCGATCTATTCCAATTCCCTCGCCTGCAGTAGGTGGCAATCCATATTCTAAAGCTATAAGATAATCTAAATCTATTTCATGGTTTATTGCCTCTTCAGTATCATCAGACTTGAGTTGTTCCTCAAATCTAACTCTTTGTTCATCTGGATCATTTAACTCAGTATATGCATTCGCAATCTCTCTTCCTGATACAAATAGTTCAAAACGCTCTACGATATCAGGATCACTTTCGAGAGATTTTGACAAAGGAGAAAGTTCCTTTGGAAAATCATAAATAAAGGTAGGTTGTATAAGTTTAGGTACAACTGTCTCATCAAAAATAAGTTCTAGAATCTCTACGTGACTTGCCGTATCCAACTGTGAAGAAGAACTTCCATGAGAAAGACCAGATGCAAACTTTTTAGCAACCTCTAAATCAGAAAGAACTTCTGTAGGGGCAGAACCTATTTCGACTATAGATTCGTGCCATTTATGTCTTTCCCATCCTTTTTCGAAAGACAATTCTATATCTCCGAATTTAACTTTTGTTTCTCCCTTTAATTTCTTGCAGATTTCAGAAATCATAATTTCTGTCATTTCCATTAGATCATTATAGTCAGCATAAGCCTTATAAAATTCTATCATGGTAAATTCAGGATTATGTTGAGTAGAAATACCTTCGTTTCGGAAATTTCTATTTATTTCGTATACGCGGTCCATACCTCCAACAACCAAACGTTTCAAATAAAGTTCAGGAGCAACTCGAAGATAGAGCGGCATCTCAAGAGTGTTATGGTAGGTTTTAAAAGGTCTTGCAGTAGCTCCTCCAGCAATTGCATGCATCATTGGTGTTTCTACTTCTATAAATCCTCGGCTGTCAAGAAAATCTCTCATTAACTTAATCAACTCAGTTCTTGCTTCAAAGACTTTCATAGAATCAGGATTTGCAATCAAATCTAAATATCTTTGTCTATACCTCGATTCAACATTTTGTAGACCATGCCATTTTTCGGGAAGTGGCCGTAAATTTTTAGTCAGCAACTTAACCGTTCTAACCCAAACAGAAAGTTCTCCAGTTTTGGTTTTAAAAATCCCACCTTCAAAACCTGCAATATCTCCAATGTCTAATCCTTTTGCTTTTTCAAAACCTTCTTCTCCCAAATCTTTTTGCC
Source organism: Nitrospinaceae bacterium UBA3496 (assembly GCA_002377645.1). Classification (GTDB taxonomy): domain Bacteria; phylum UBA8248; class UBA8248; order UBA8248; family UBA8248; genus UBA3496. Next base: position 51,798 of record DFQF01000090.1, read on the forward strand.
TTACAAAGAGTTGAATCTGACCTGTACCATCTCTTAAATCCATGAAAATAACTTTCCCCTGCAATCTTTTCGCCATAATGCGTCCAGCAAGGGTGTAACTATTTTCTTTCTCTTCCTCTAATTCTTCCTTTGACAAGGAAGAAAACTTTTCCAAAATCTTTCTTATCTGATGTGAAACGGCAAATCTATTTGCGTATGGATTTACACCCTCTGAGCGAATTTCTTGAAGTTTATTTCTTCTTTGAGAAATTAAAAGGTTCTCTTCCTTTAATTCATCAGAAACTTCTTTATTATTTTCAGTATTAGATTCTTCAAGATCATCTTTCATAAATGCATCGCCTTTTATAAAATTAAGTATTAAGTATCAATAAGAGTTCTCAAATAAGCATCTAAGAAAATATCTATTTTACCGTCTAAAACGGCATCTACATTTGAAAACTCGGTATTTGTTCTATGATCTTTTACCATACGATATGGATGTAAAATATACGAGCGTATCTGACTTCCAAAAGCTATTGTTTTTTTAGAGGCATGAATAACATCTTTTTTTTCTTGTTGTTTTTGTTTTTCGATTTCATACAATTGAGCTCTTAGGAGTTTTATTGCGGTTGCACGATTCTTGTGTTGACTTCTTTCGTTTTGACATGAGACGACAATACCTGAAGGCAAATGTGTAATCCTGACAGCAGAATCAGTCGTATTCACGTGCTGACCACCTGCACCAGAACTCCGAAAAACATCAACTCTCAAATCATTTTCAGACACATCTATAACAACATCATCATTTACTTCCGGGCTCACGTCTACAGACGCAAAAGACGTGTGTCTCCTTGAGTTCGAATCAAAAGGAGAAATTCTAATCAAACGATGCACACCAACTTCTGCTCGCAAATAACCGTATGCATATTCGCCTTCGACAATTAAAGTAACACTTTTAAACCCAGATTCATCGCCAGGAAAAACAGATACTACAGATACGGAAAAATTATTCTCTTCAGACCACCGCGTATACATTCGGGTTAACATACCCGCCCAATCCTGACTTTCAACACCACCGGCTCCCGCATTAACCGATATTATTGCATTTGAATAATTATCAGGCGAATTCATTATAGAACGAAACTCTTGTCGCTCAACTTCATTTTCGATAGAGAGAAGATTTTGGGAAATTTCTAATAGAATTTTTTCATCCTTACTGTGTTCTAGTTCCATAATTTCTATAAGTTCTTTTTGGTCGGAAAGACTTGTTCCGATATTTTTCCATGAATCTAGGACTCTTTGATAAGATGCACGTTTTTTTAAAATATTCTGTGCTTTTTCAGAATCATTCCAAAAATCTGATTGTCCAGATATTTTATCTAACTTCTGACACTCAGATTCAACTTTCTCAAGGTCAAAGACGACCCCATAGATCTTGAAGTTTGGATTCTAATAAATTTATTTTTTTTAACTGTTCTTCCATTTCTCCTCCAATAACAGACGAAAAAAGAAAATAACTAAAGTAGTAGTATTATACCTCAGAAAATCTAGACCCTATCAAGTTCAAAACGAAGAAGAAACAAACACAGAGAACAAAAATATCACCGTATTTTGAATAAAACGTTTGAGAATTCTTATTTAATTTTATACGACCATTCCAAATCCATCTCTTAAAAAGTTCACTTTCAACCAATATCTTACCCTTTTCATCAATTACAGCGCTTATCCCAGTATTTGCTACTCGTACTAATGGGGTACGCATTTCTATTGCTCTAAAAATTGCCATAGACAAATGTTGTTCTGAAGCCGCAGTTCTTCCAAACCAAGCGTCATTTGTCACATTCACTATAAAATCCACTTCTTTGAATTTTCTAACAACTCTGGGGAAAATAATCTCATAGCAAATCAAAGTTGAAAACTTATTTTCTCCTATTTCAAAAATAGTCTTTTTATTGCCTGTTTTAAATTGTCCAACAACAGGCACAAGCTTATTAACAAAAAACAAATAGTCTTTGAACGGCACATACTCGCCAAAAGGCACTAAATGTTTTTTGTCATACCTTGCAATTTTGGATCCCGAGGAATCAAATAAGAAAACTGAATTATATAACTCTTTCTTACCATCATTAGGAGAATGTCCTAAAGCTCCAAGTAATAAATTAGTTTTCTTTAAAAAAACAAGTTTCTTAATCCATTCTGCCCAAAGAGATTTGTCTCTTAAGACTAAAGGCAGTGAAGCCTCTGGCCAAATAATTAGCTTTCTTTTCTTCTCTGAGACATTCATCTTTTTACTAACAGATTTTGTTTGAATTTCTAGAACATTTTTGATGTATCCAATGTACTCTTTAGACCATTTCATTTCGGGTGAAATATTAGGTTGAACTATCCCGATTTCTTGAATTTTTGTCTTTCCTGAGAAAAACCTAGGACTAATTTTGAAATATCCATAACTGAAAATAAGAGCAGTAATTAATACTAAGAAAAGCCCTTCCCAGCGAATTAAACTCTTTGGACTAACAAAAGAATTAAACAAAATATAATTAATTAAAATTATAAAAAACGATATGCCATAAATACCAGTCAAGTCAGCTATTTGTATTATATAATGCATCTCAAACTGACTGTATCCCACTAAAATCCAAGGGAAACCAGTAAATAAATGAGCACGGATAAATTCTAAAGATACCCATATAGATGGAACACTAAGAAAAAATAATGATTTAAACTTATAAGAAAAACGAACAAAAAAGAATGAAAAAAAAGCAAAATAAAGTGCCATATACAGTACAAGCAGAAAAGTCAAAAAATACGATAGAAAAGGATGCAAACCACCATACGAAATCATCGTATTTTTCACCCAATGCACACTAAGACTATAAGCAACTACACCAGATAAGAGACCTAAACGGAAGGCTTGATGTGGACTTTTCCTGTATATAGAAAAAAACAAAGGAACTAAAAAACAAAATGACAACTGACTGAATTTAAAAGGTGGAAAAGACAAAGAAAATAAAATACCAGAAAAAATTGAAAAAACTATACTTCTTGAACCAGAAATAATCTCTATAAATTTATACATATTATTTAGATAAACCAGAAAGTGTCTTTGATTCTCCTAAATGATCACGAATCGCATTTACTAGTTGAGCGTTAATCCCTTCTACTTCTAATAGTTCTTCATCAGTAGCAGAAGAAACCCCCATAACTCCATTAAACTTTTTTATCAAAGCCCTTCTTTTCTTTGGTCCTAAACCTTTAACATCACTCAAACTATTTTCGAAATTTTTCCTTTTTCTCTCTTTACGATGGTAGGTAATCGCAAATCTATGAACTTCATCCCTGATTCTTTGAATAAGATGTTTTTCATCACTATCATTATTTAGTTTTATGGGGGTTTTTTCTTCTGGAATATATATCACATCACTATCTGTTCTATTATCAGAACCCCTTGCCTTAGAAATAGAACAAACACTTATTAAAGAAACTAAATTCAATTTTTTTAGAACTTCTAGAGCTGCATTAAGTTGACCTTTTCCCCCATCAATCAATAACAAATCAGGTAATAATTTACCTTCATTTTTAAGTCTTTTTAAACGTCTATAAACAATTTCTTTTATTGACAAGAAATCATCGGGCTTATTCATTGGATATCTTATTCTATATCTCCGATAATCATCATGGAATGGCAACCCATTTTTAAAAGCAACACTTGCACCGACTATTGAATTTCCTTGCAAATTTGAAACATCGAACGCTTCTATGCGTTCAGGATATTTTTTTAATTTCAACTTTGATTCAATTTCTTCCAATGTATTTCTTAATAGAGATTCTTCATTTTCTTTAGATTCTATTTCTTCTAAAGCATTTAAACACGCCATTTTAAGTAATTTGTACTTTGTTCCCTTTTTAGGTATCTGTATTTCTACTCTCTTACCTTTTTTAAGAGAAAGCCATTTGGAAAGAATATTTATATCTTCAGGGAGATCAGATAACAGGATTTCCTGTGGAATCAGATTTTGCTTATTGTAATACTGTTTAACAAAACCTGAAATTAATTCTTTCTTTGAAATTTGATTTTGTACTTTGAATGAAAAATTTTGATCACCTAGCAATCGACCTCCTCTCACATAGAAGATACGAAAAGAAGCACGATTAGACTTCTCATAAAAACCAATTATGTCTTGATCACAATTTTTAGAATACAAAACCTTATGATTTTGGAGGACATACTCTATACTTTTTAAATTATCGCGAATGCTTGCTGCTTTTTCAAATCTCATTTCTTCAGAACATACTTCCATTTCTTCACGCAACCTTTTAATCAATTCGCGATCTTTTCCTTTCAGAAAATCGATTGTGTTCTTTACACAAATATCATATTCGACTTTTGTTTGAAGTCCATCACATGGCCCAAAGCAACTTTTCATTTGAAAATAAATACATCTTTCTGATGTTTTATCTTCTATTCCTCCGGTACATGACCTTACATAGAAAGTTTTTTGCAAAAATTTAACTGTTCTCCTCAAACTACTAGTAGAGGGAAATGGACCAAAGTAAAGATTATTGTCATCTAAAACTCTTCTCACTATCATTAAACGAGGAAAATCTTCGGATGTGGTAAATTTAAGATAAGGAAAACTTTTGCCATCTCTTAATTGTATATTATATAAAGGCTTATACTCTTTTATGAAATTATTCTCTAAAACTAGGGCTTCGACTTCATCAAAAGTTACTATATAAGAAATTTCCGCAATATCTTCAACCATTTTTGAAATCCATGGACTCCGTCCATGGTTACTTGAAAAATAACTTCTTACTCTAGATCTTAATTTTGATGCTTTTCCAATATATAGGACCTTTGCTTCAGAATTTCTGAAAATATAAATCCCTGGCTTTAAGGGCAACAACTTAAATGAATCTCTATTTGAAGTAGAAAGAATTGCAAACTTAGTTTCTTTAAAATTCAAAGTCTTCATAAAACTAAACCTTAATTCCTAATTGTTTTTTTTCATAACTAAAAATCTTGTCTCTTAAGAGAGCAGCATTTTCAAAATCTAATTTTTTAGCAGCCTCTCTCATTTCTATACGTAATTTTTCTAAATTAAGTTTGTCCTGTTCTGTAAAATATTCTATTTCCCTTCCGGATTCTATTTCACTCACATTCTGTCTTACTTCAGTTCTATCTTCACTGTTTAGCAGAGGATCTAATCTTTTTTCTATCGATTTAGGAATAATTCCTTTTTCCTTATTAAATCTAAACTGTAAATCTCTTCGTCTATCCATCTCTTCGATAGCACTGCTCATACTCCTTGTCATTTTGTCAGCGTACATAATAACTCTTCCATTCAAATGTCTAGCAGCTCTACCTGCAGTTTGTATAAGAGCAGTTTCTGATCTTAAAAAACCTTC
>DFQF01000064.1:0-38485 GCA_002377645.1 Nitrospinaceae bacterium UBA3496
ATTCTTAAAAATTGATCTAGATACTCATCATCATCTCCAGGCAAAAATGCATATTTTCCATCAATAAACCACATTCGATGACATCCTTTTCCTCCAACAGGGAAAAAAGAAACGTGTTTCAGTTCCGGCAAATTTGACAAATCGTAAACATCAATTCCCGCTCTATGCGCACCTTCTTCACCAACATCCCATTGCTCATTATTTACAATCATTAAATCACCTGAGATTTGTAATTTCGTATTGTGAGTATTTGGAGGCGCAGAAATTTGATTTACGAGTCTGGGCTTAGACGAATTAGAAACATCCACTACACTCACACCAGCTCTACTTAATCCGATATGACCGCATAGAAGATAATCTCCATGCAAAATAATCTGCATAACATCACCCTTGCCCATTCCACCAAAATCACAGTGCCCTAATAGTTTAAATCCTTTGCCTTGTGCTTTCCTACTTTCTTTTCCAGGCAATCCGCGACCAGGAAGTAGGACATCATTTACATTACTAGACATTGGAACCTCCAAGGAAGTTATGATGTAGAAACCAAAATATGAACTTTATCCCAACGTAACATCTAGATCTGACTACGTAAAACCTCGAAGAACTTATTTCGTTATCTCATGAAGGATGAACGGAAAAAATAAGATCCTTTAAATTATCTTTACTTCTCTATCTGAAAAATCAATCTCAAGTGAAAATTTACCTTCATTCATAAGCCAAGGCTTTATAGTAAAACTTCTAGCCCCACTTGAATGCATCGGATCTGATTCCGCAATTTTAGTTGCTTCTTCCAAAGAATTTGCGCGTATAATTATCATTCCTTCACCAGCCCAACTATCCTCTTCATGCTCTCTATCCTTTTCCCTATGTGGACCAGCAGCAAACATAATCCCCTTTTTTTCAATTTCAACCTGAAAAGCCAGATGTTCCTTTAAGTTTTCCATTATTGGACCCATTCCATTAACGGGTTTCGTAAAATATACATAAAGTTGCTTTTGTAGTGTTCCTTTACTAAATTCCAAGAGATATCCCTTTCTTAAAAAATTCATTTTCAATTAAAAAACGCTGCTCCTAATTAAAGGAGCAGCGTTTAATATAATGACAAATGTTACGTAAAAACTACTTATAACCCTCAGCTTTCGCAGCTTCTTTAGTTACACTCAGATCCATTCCTTCTGATCTAAGGTCAACGATTCTTTTCGCTTTTTTAAGTTTAAGTAGTACTTTACCCATATAATCAAACCATTTGTAATCTGTTTCGCTAGGATACAAACCAAAATCGATATCATTTACAGAAGCTTTAACCACGGAGAAAGAAACCTTTCCACCTTTTGAAGTCAAATGCGTATGATAGACTCTAGCAAACTTTTCATTGTTATCACGATGTAGTTTCATACCTTTAATGTATCCGCGAACATACTTCACTACTCCAGCTCTATCTGAGCTAAGAGTTCTAGAGTTAGCCATCATAATCCAAAGATTATTTGCATAACGGCAATAAGTTTCTACTGTACGAGCAAATCCTCTTTCAATAGCTATCGCTGCTTGTGGATTATTTAGACCAATCATTTGAACAATACCAGTTTTTAGAGCACTCATTCTTGTATCGGTATTCATATTAACTGTTGTAAAATCTTTAGTAGACATACCATATTTAGGAAGAATGAATGTTCTCAATGTAAAATAAGAACCCGTAGCTTTACCAATACCAAGTTTCTTACCTTTTAGGTCCTTTAAGGTTTTAATAGAAGACTTTGGAGAAGTTAAGAGTTTATTAGATTTACACCAGTAATTTGCGTTAAAAATCCCTTTAACTTTTGCTTTTTTAGAAATAGCAGAAAGAAACGCTCTATCAGCAGCACCACCAACATCAAGTGAGTTCGCTAATATAGCTTGTCTCATTAATTTCCCTTGTGGAAACTGTTTGACAGTATAATTGCCTTTTCCAAAAGTTTTATCAAAATAACCCATTCTATTTGCAACAGCTCCTACAGAACCCATAACCGCACGGTGATGTCCGATTCTGAATGTTTTAGCATCCACTGGTTTAGCTGTGTGCATAAAACTTACTACAAATGCAACAATAACTAGTACGCTTAAATTAATCTTTGAAAACACGAATAGACCTCCCTTAAATTATTTCTAGAAAAAATCGCATTCATAAAGAATGCAAAAACAAAAAAAATGTGTATTTAATCGAATCTTAACAGAAAAAACATTTTTTTCACAATAGGCAAATTTCAAGAAACTAATTTGAATAAAAATTACATGGAATAGGTTTAAAAAAATACGTATCTCAATTAGGAAGCAATGAAAAAAGCACCCATAACAGATAAAATTCCACCAAGTACCACATAAAGAGTAATGAGTTCCTGTCTACGAAGAAAGAACCATGAGAAAAGTATCACAATCAGTACTGATAATCGTCCAATAGGAACTACTTCAACAACCTTCCCATTTTGTACCGCAATCCAAAAACAGAAAGATGCAAGCGCATTAAATACTGAACCAAAGAAAGCGTTCTTAAAAGCACCTCTATTATTTTCATAAGGAGCAATCTCAATTTTATTCGTTATAAAGATGCTGCCCATTATCAAAGTTGCAACGAAATAAGAAACTGACATACCAAAAGTAGAAGATGGAATATACTCAAAACCATATCTTCGAAATACAAATGTAACGGCAAACGAAAGAGCAGAAAGTATAGGAACTGAATAATAAATGAGGGAAACATTTCTTTTTCTCTCATTTTTATCCATAACTAGAAGAATACCCCCAACCATAATTAAACAAATTCCAAAAGCTTCCCTCAAATCGATTGACTCGTTTAAAAAAAAGACGGCCAAAATAGAAGACCATATCAAAACCGTTTGCATCCAAATAGAACTTCTAGATGCACCGATCAGCCTTTGAGAAAGCAATCCAAGATAACGACCTAATAAAGAACCGAAAACTCCTACCAATAAAAACCAAAGAATTCCTTTTAATGGCCAATGTTCAAAACTATCCTGAAACAAAAACATGCCTGTAGCGAAGAAAAAAGAAATAATATTTGCAATCAGAACTACCAATGTTGGATTTATAAGGCCAAGTGATTTTTGATAGAAAATACGTGCTGTTGCAATTAGAAATGCAGAACCAAGTGCAAAGAAATTAGGATGTAAGAAATCTAACATTTTTGTTTCATTCTCAAAACTTAACAAGAATTTTAAGGAGCGTTAATGAGATTCTACTAGGAAATAATGAGGAATGCACCCAAAACAGAAACTACTCCTCCAATAACCACTTTCATAGTTATAGATTCCTGTTCTCTTAGAAAAATCCAAGAAAAAAGTATAACAAATAAAACGGAAAGACGACCTATGGGGACAACTTCAACAACTTTTCCAAGATGTATTGCATACCAGAAAAACATAGCGGCAAATGCATTTAAAAATCCTCCTGCCATTGCATTAAAAACACCAGCCCGTGATGTTTTCTTTTTCTTAGAATCGTTTTGAAAAATTAAAAGTCCGGAAAGAAACATAATAGCGGTCATATTTGAAACAGCCATTCCAAGAGGTGGAGAATCAATCCAGACTAAACCATATTTTCTAAATAAAAAAGTTAGAGCGAAACAAAAAGCGGTAAAAATAGGTGCTAAATAATAAACTGGCTTTATTGTTACACGCAATTCGACATCCTCTCTAACAAGAAGGATTCCTCCAAACATAACTAAAATAATTCCAGATAAAACCATTAGATCTAAACTTTCATCTAAGAAAAAAACACCTATAACTGTGGACCAAACAAGAACAGATTGTAGAAAAACAGAAGTTCTAGCAGCACCAACTAACCTTTGAGAAACAAAACTAAAATATCTTCCTAGTAGTGAACCAAAAATGCCGACTGTGAAAAACCAAAACATACCTTGAATAGGCCACTCAGACATCGTGCCAATAACAAAATAGAAAGCAACAGCAACTATAAAGGTTACAATATTAACAACAACGGTCATAAAAAGAGGATTAATAGTATTTAAGGATCTTTGGTAAAAAATCCTTGCAGCTGCAATAAAAAAAGTAGAAATTAGTGCAATGAGATTGGGATGTATTGATTCTAACAAGTTGTATTCATTCTAGGACTGAGGCCCTCTAGGAGAATTTGAAAAACTAAAAGTTCACGAACCTTTCAACCAGGACTCGGCAGTATCTCTAACTAATTTTTCTTCAGGGCTATTTTTCAACACCAAATTAGGTGCAGGGTTATGACCTACCTTCGCATTCCTCCAACAGTGATAGCGTATGGCTTTAGGGAAACCATCCAAATTAATAGAATCATAGAATGAACTAGGAACACTTTCAGGGTGACAAGGTTCCATTCTATCTTTTTCATAAATATTTGTTCGATCACAAATCTTCCATCTGTCTTCTCTTTGTTCAAGAATAGCGACACTCCTACTCCACGTTGTAAAATCAAATTCCAGATTATCTAAAATCCTTCTCTGATAAAGTACAAGGTCATATTCAGCAACTGCTCTAATTCCATTTATTCGAACCCAAGGGTTAGTAATTAGATGTTTTTGACTTTCACCCTCATGTCTAATAATCTTCATTTTCTTCGAACCTGCAATAAATTCTTCAACAGTTCCAGTAAACCAAGATGTAGTTAATTTAGCATCAGGATGAAAACAATCCCTTATAGCATCCCAATCTCCAGTATCCCTAGCATAAATGGCAATCGAAAGCACATCCTTGATTTCACTTTTGTACATATTTTCTAATACTCGTGCATCTAAAGACATAGGAATCACTCTTTTTCAAAGATGGGAAGATAAAATGGCGTCCCCAAGGGGATTCGAACCCCTGTTGCCGCCGTGAAAGGGCGGTGTCCTGGACCAGGCTAGACGATGGGGACACACATAAATTCTTTTTTTAATGAAAAACACTAAATCCAAAGCGAAATTTATACTTCTTTTTTTTACTATAGTCTAGCGACTTCACATAATCTAGAATACAAAAAAAATTAAAGATACGCACAGATTAGAAATCTGAATTCAAAAATCCATATTTTTTTATCAATTCAACTTTCAAATCTTCCCTTTTATTTTTTAAAGTTGTTGTCTTAGGCAAACTATCTTGGGGCCATATAAAAAAATCTATGACTTTTTTGTAATCTGCCAAATTCACTAAAGTCCTATTTATTTCGTTTCGTACATGTTCCGATTTTTCTGGAGTTTCAAACTGTTGTTCTTCATCAAGTACAACAACTGCAAAAACTTCTTCACTCCCCGTCCTCGTTTTCTTTCCTATAACGCAAACTTCTTTAAAAAATCCATTCTTTAATAATTCTTCCTCAATTTCTTCAGGATAAATATTCTTACCCATTTCATTAATAATTACATTTTTAATTCTTCCACAAATAATGAGATTGCCTTTTTTATCAAAACGACCAATATCACCTGTTTTAAACCAATCTTTATAAAAAACTTGTTCATTAAGTTTGTCATTTTTATAATATCCGCTCATAACATTTGGACCCTTAATCCAAATTTCTCCCTCGTTTTCTTTATTTGAATCCAACGATTCAACTCTAACTTTTACCCCTGGGATCGGAGGACCTACAGTATCAAAGTACCTTTTAATACCAGGAAGATTGGCATTGGTCACAGGAGAAGTTTCAGTCAATCCATACCCTTGAATAACTTCAATGCCTAACGAAAGCATATCAATTGAAATATCAGAGTTAAGTGGCGCACCTCCACTGACTAGATATCGTAAGTTCGGGCTAAGAGAATTTCTAATTTTTGGAAATATTTTATCTCCTAGTCTCAAACAAAATCTAAATAACAGAAATCTTGAAGTAAAAAACAAAATCCAAAAAAGAGTTCTCTTAAATAAGGGTAGATTAGAAACCTCCCCAAAAATTCGTTTATGAATCAATCTAACAACTGCAGGAACCATCAAACAGATAGTAATTTTTTCTTCTAACATTGATTCCTTTAGAACTCTTGGATTCAAAGAGGACAAATAGTGGATCCGTGCTCCTGATACGATTGGAAGCAGAAAACCTGCTGTACTTTCAAACATATGGTGAAGTGGAAGTATAGAGAGAAAGATATCTTTTGCACCACAATCAAAAATTTCAAGGACTGCATTTACGTTAGATGCTATATTTCCATGCGTAAGCATAACTCCTTTCGGAATACCCGTAGTCCCAGAAGAAAAAGATATTATCGCAAGATCATCGGGTTTTGCATCTCTCCCAACAAGATTCGATGGGACACAGTTTTTAAGCGAACAAAAACTCTCCAAAGACAAAGCAACAAGAGATTTTCCTAGTATCCTCTGCAATTCCTGAATACGTTCATTTTGCACTTCATCAGTCAAAATAAACTTAGTAAGAGAACGGTTTAAAATATTGGATATTTCTTTATCACTTAGATTTATATCGAGCGGAACAATTACCCCACCTGCGAAAAGGATTCCAAAGAAACCTACAGACCATTCTGGACGATTAGACGAGAATATTGCCACAGTTTGGCCTTCTTCAAGTCCCATTTCTTTTAATCTTTCTGCTAATAACAATGAGGAGTGTAAAATTTGAGTACGATTTAATTTAATTTCTTTACCTGCAGAATTAGAAGAAGAAACAGCAATTTCTTTTGGAAATTTTTTAACTGAATTTAAAAATAACTCTAATAAGGTCTGCATAATTAGAGATGCTCATGGAATTTATAAAATTAGTCAATAGACAAAAAATAGGAACATACTAATCCCAAAACATAATCATTTTTTTGATTCAGGAGGAATCTTTTTACCACTTGGATCAAATTCAGAATCTTGTACTTCAAGATCAAGGGTCTCTTGAATATCTGCATCACGTATATGCTCTAATCGATCTGCAGTATCATGAAAATGACTATATGGAGCCTGAATTTCAGAAGAAAGATAAGATTCCCAAAGACGATGACTTCTCATTAGCGCTATTGATTCGGAATTTCCTGCTGCAGTGAGAAAATAAACATCTCCACGTCGATCGATCTTTTTCTTAAATTCTAAGAATTTCATTGCAATTGAAAGCCATAATGGATGATGTATAAAGTAAAGCAAGATATGTTCTTTCGTTGCATCAAAATTATTCTCTTCTTTTGTTCTATAGATAATGGACAAAACATCTTCTTGAACTACTCTAAATCTAGTAACAGTTTTGTTTAACAAACTTGAAAAAAGACCATATCTTGGCGAGATAATGACAACCAAAAAGAAAATTACACCTGATAAAGTTGCCATCATTCCTGAGGTATTAGTATCTGGAAATCCAAAAAAAGGAGGGAAAAATATCGCAGAAAAATGTCCTAAAACAGCACTCAAAATTGCAAAAAACATGCTAAGTAAAATCATTAGGGAAAGTTTATCTGTTAATAAATAGGCCGTTGACCCCGGAACTATGAGCATTGCTATTACAATTATGCTTCCAACACTTTCAAAAGCGGCTACTACAGTTAAGGCTGTTAGACCCATTAAAGCATAATGCATGAGGTCAGAATTGAATCCCAATGAGGTAGCATATTGAGTATCAAAAGTCGTAATTCTTAATTCTTTAAAAAATAGAAGTACAAAACAACTATTTAATAAAAAGACTAGACTTAAAACCACAATGGCTCTAGGAACTTCAAGATCAACAAAAGTAATCATATCTAATGCTATATATTCCACTGCTCCATAGAGTACACATTCAGGATCTAATTCTACAGAATCAGCAGCTTGTACAATAAGAACAAGACCAATCGCAAAAAGTATTGTAAAAACAACTCCCATGGATGCACCTTGGTCTACATGACCGTGTTTGTGAATCCACTGAGTCAATATAGAGGTGACAACACCCAAAACTACAGCACCGAGAAACATAGAAAAACTAGCTTTACTAGAAGTTAAGAAAAATGCGATTGCCAGTCCTGGAAGGACAGAGTGACTTATTGCATCTCCCATCATAGACATTTTTTTTAAAACAAGGAAATTTCCCAATAGGGCACATGATAAGGATGCAAGTATCCCTGCACTGACAATCCAAAAATCTAGAACTGTCCATTCCATTCTTAAACTCCTAAGCAACTTCATTGAAAAAATGTAAAGTTAGTTCTTTTAATTCTTTCTATAATTCCTTTGCTCTTCTACCAATTCTTGCAATATTTTACTTTCAATAATATGTTCGATATCATCTACAAAATGATCGACGTGACCTAATCCCACCCCTGCGTAATTCAAAAGATATAATTCCCATAAATGATGATTTCGAAAAATTCTTACAGATTCCAAATACCCCGATTTAGTAAAAATTAATCCTTTTTTAGTTTTTATAATTAAATTTTTAAATTTTGAAAGTTCAATCGCTATCATTAGAGATATTTTTTTCCAACTCCTGAAATTAAATAATTCTTCATAATCAATCATGAAATTATTCAAATCATCTTCTTTAAAAGATTGTTTTGAGTTTGCAATCTCATACATTGAACGAAGTAAATTTTGAATTAGAATGCGGTAGTGAAATCTTAAACTTCGATATAGTTGAATAAACATCCCTGATTCAGAACCAAACAGAAAACTTAGAAGAAAAAGAATACCACAAACAAGTACAATTAAAGCTCCTGCAGGCAATTTTGGCACTAATGCACTTACAGCAGCACCTAAAATTCCACTAATTGCACCAAGAAATGATGAAATAAGAAACATTTTTTTTATATTTGAAGTCCAGAATCGTGCCGAAATCGGAGGAATTATAAGTAAAGCCACTACTAAAATTAGTCCAACTGCTTGTAGACCAATTACAGTAACTCCTACTGTTAAAAACAACATTGTCAAATCAAGAGCAAAAACCGACCAGCCACATGCACGAGTATATTCTTCATCAAAACAAAGAATTGTGAACTCTTTAAAAAACATAATTAATAAAATTAAGACTACGAAAGCAGCTGCGAGTATCAACCAAGCATCACTGATTAACATAGACGCAGTCTTTCCATAAATAAACGAATCTAAACCAGCAGAATTCCCCTCTTTCATTTTCTGGGTAATTCCTAAAAGTGCTACTCCAAAACCAAAAAAAACACTAAGAACTATTCCAAGTGCTGCATCCTCGTGTAAACGAGTGTAATTTCTAACAAGTAAAATAACCCCTACACCCATTAAGCTTGAGATAAGTGCTCCCAACAATAATCCAGGCAAAAACTTACCAGTTCCACCAATTGAGACCATTAAAATGAACGCGATTACCACACCTGGAAGACTAGCATGACTAATAGCATCACCTACTAGTGCACGTTTTCGTAAAGTAACAAAAACGCCAATCATTCCGGAAGCAAAACCGAAAAACATAGTACCAAGTAAAACTATCCGCGTATTATAATCTCTCAAACTAATAATTCGCAGAAAATCTTCTGAACTTGGCCAATTAAAATTATGTTGATGCTTCAAAACTAGAGATGAAGGTTCCGAAAATAAGGAAGGATTTAAACAAGGAATAAAAAGAAGAATAACAAACAATAGAAAATAAAACTTTTTTTTCACATTATGCCTCTTTAATTATTCTCTATCTAAATTAGACAAAGCAGTAGCAGCTTTATCTAATAAAGTTAGACGTCCACCGTATGTTCTCCTTAAATTTTCTTCTGTTAAAACAGAGTCAGGCGAACCAGAATCAATAATTCTCAAATTAAGTAAAATAACATGATCAAAATATTCACGAACAGTATTTAAATCATGATGAACAGCAAGAACAGTATTACCTGAACTGCTAATTTCTTTGAGTAACGTTACAATTGCTCTTTCTGTCCTCGCATCTACACCTGCAAATGGTTCATCCATTAAAAAGATTTCAGCTCTCTCGGCAAGTGCACGAGCTATAAAAACTCGTTGTTGTTGACCACCAGAGAGTTGACTAATTTGACGATTATAAAAATCTTCCATTCCTACTCTTCGTAGACACTCCATTGCAAATTCTTTATGGCGTCGTAACACTGGAAGGCACCATCCAATCTTTCGATACATACCCATAACGACGGTATCCAAGGCATTGACAGGAAAGTTCCAGTCAACACTTTCTCGTTGAGGAACGTATCCAATAAGATGTTTATTCCTTTTAAAAGTCCCTCCATTAATCTTCACTGCACCACTAGCTATTGGAATAAGATGCAGAATAGATTTCAAAAGTGTACTTTTACCTGCTCCGTTAGGTCCAACTATTGCAACTAGTTTTCCTTTAGGCACATTTAAATCTACATCCCATAGAACCGGTTTCCTGCTATACGAAACAGTAAGATCATGAACCGCAATAGGAACATCCGAAGGATGCTCATCCATATGAAAAGAAAACTGATTTGGATTATTTTTTTTCACCCTGAACATCTTTATCAATTGCCCTTTTCAAAAATTTTAAAAAAATTAATGTTTTCTGACAGATTTTTTAAGATTTCCATTCATTCCCAGAACAGGTGCTTTTCCACCTAAAGATCTTGTGATCACAGTAATATTATGATCTAGCATCCCAATATAGGTTCCTTCATATGTCCCAGGATTACCCATTGCATCAGAAAAAAGAACACCTCCAATAACTACCTTTTTCCCTCTAGCACTAGCACCTTCTATAATAGCCTTTACATTCTTAGATGAAACGCTTGTCTCAACAAAAATAGCTTTGATATTACGTTTTACTATGTCGTCTACGATATTATTGATATCCTTCAATCCTGCTTCTGATTCAGTAGAAAGTCCTTGTATCCCTTTAACTTCAATATCGTAAGCACGTCCAAAATAATTGAAGGCGTCATGAGCAGTAATCAATACTCTTTTGTCTTTGGGAATCGAACTAATGGATTTCAACCCATATTTATGGAGTTTTTCTAAATCAGATAGATATTTACTCGCCCTTTTCAAATAATAAACTTTATTTTTAGGGTCGAACTTTACTAATTTATCGACAACTGCCTTTACTGCCATTTTCCATGCACTAACATCCATCCATAGATGTGGATCATACTGTCCATCAAATTCAGCTGGTTGTAAAAGAAATTTCTCATCTACAAGCTGTGTAACAGCATATACAGGTTTCTTCATCGCAACTCTTACTAAAGCATCTCCCATCTTTCCTTCAAGCATTAGTCCTGAGTAAAAAACTATATCAGCTCTTAAAAGTTGAAAAACATCATTACGAGTCGCCCTATATACGTGGGGATCAACACCTTCTCCAATAATATTTCTAACTTTTCCTTTCTCACCAACGATGTTCTTTACGACATCTCCCACCATTCCAACAGTAGTTGTCACCTTAAATGGATAAGATTTTGGTGCAGCAATTATATTGTTTCCATCTAGAAACAATAACATTACGCAAAAAATCATTTTAAAAACGAGAAATTTCAACAACGATTTCAAATTCACTCTATCAATCCTCTATAAAATCACTCTATATTAATGCAACACTAATAAAATATTTAGGCATGTCTAAATATTAACAGCATAAAATTAAATTTAAAAGAGAAAAAACAGATTTTGAGTTTAAATATTTGACATAAAACTTACGGCGTGTAAAAAATTGACACCTCAAATTACTTTTAAATTTCAAAACTAAAGATGAATCACAAATAAAAAAAGGGAAAACTATGGCGCAAAGAAAAAAAACAAAAATACCTTCAAAGGCTATGAAGCGAGGTACTGCACTATGGAACAAGGCATTTACTGAAAAAATTGCAGAAGACATGTCAACTTGGGCTGACGATGAATTCATGAAATTATTTATGGATTTTTGCTATGGAGGACTATATGATAGGAATATTTTGCCTCAGAAAACCAGAGAACTTTGTGCCGTCGCGGCTTGTGTAATGGCAAATGCTCATCCTCAATTAAAAACACATATTATTGCTGCATGGAATTGTGGAGCATCAAAAAAAGAAATCATAGAAGTAATAATTCAAATGGCTACTTACTGTGGGATGCCATATATGCTTCAAGCAGCAAGGATTGCGTGGAATGAAGTATTTCCTAACTTAAAGAAAAGAGGTAATGTAGCTGCAATTCCAGATGGATTAAAAAAATAGAAAAGAATTTGAATGAGATTTCTTTTTCTGTAGAATAAGTTAAGAATCTAAAAAAAATCAAAAAGAAAGATATATTTTTTGTTTGTTGTCATACTATAACTTAAGTAATTTATTAATTAGGAGCAAGACAAAATGAGTAGAAAATTTGTTGATTTAAGCATTCCCCTACAAAATGCCCCAATGGAAAATAACCCTGCTGTCATACAATACGTTGCGCATCATGAACTTGGTCGCTCGAGAACAAAAGCATACAAATTTCCTGATACTAGTTATTTCCCAGATCATATGCACTGTGCAACAGAAAATATTAGCGCAGTTAGTACACACAGTGGAACTCATCTTGATTCTCCATATCACTATGGACCAACTTGTGAGGGAGAACCATCAAAGACTATCGATCTTGTGCCTTTAGAATGGTGCTTTGGTGATGGTGTGGTACTCGATTTTCACGATGCCGAACGAGGCCATAATATTACAGTTGATGAAGTAAAAAACAAAGTGCAGTCACTTTCAGAAAAAGGATATGATTTAAAGCCTATGGATATAGTTTTGATCCGAACCGATCATACAACCAAATACCTCTATACACCTGATTTTGAGCAGTCTCACCCTGGAATGAGCGCAGACGCAACTTCATGGCTAGTAGATCAAGGAATTAAAGTAATGGGAATAGATGCATGGGGTTTTGATATTCCAACGAATCAAATGGCCAAACTAAGATTGGAAGGTAATACAAAAGATTTCTTCGGAAGCCACTACCTTGGAAGAGATAAGGAATATATTCACGCAGAGAAACTTGCAAATCTGGATCAAATACCAGAATTCGGATTCCAAGTCTCTATGTTCCCAATCAAAGTAGAGCGTGCAAGTGGAGCTTGGATTCGTGCAGTAGCAATTTTAGATGAGTAAAAAAGAATAAATTTAAACTTCGCTAAAAGTTAACTTCTGACTTTTGGCGAAGTTTAAACTCCATTAAAATGTATAGTTAAAGCATTACAAATAAAAACAAGGGGGCATTATGATAAGAAACGAGCTATTCAATTCAGTCCAAGACAGAGGACTCCAACTCTTTTCTTCTTTATCAGTAAAACTTCCATTTTTAGTGGCATTCATACTTGGAATTTTCTTGCTTTATGCCGTTGGGTTTGCTCAAACTGAAATCCTACATGATGCCGCGCATGACACTAGGCACTCATTCATGTTCCCTTGTCACTAAAAAGGGAATCGAATGGTTCAACGTATTATCTTTTCTGCGGCGATTGCAGGATTATTGTCTGGATCTCTGGTAACGATTTTTCAGCAGGCGTGGATAACACCCCTAATTCGTAATGCTGAAAAATTTGAGATAAAATCAACGCATAATCCAAAAAATCATCATCACAAAAATCATCCTGAGAAACATTTCTTTTCAAAAACTTTTTTCAAAACATTTTCTGCAAATACTATCACATCAATTTCATTTGCACTTTTGATAATTTCTTCTAGTGGTTTCGTAAAACATTTTGATACAAAAAAAGGATTTTTATTGGGTATAGCAGGATTTGTAGTTTTTTCATTGATGCCTTCTATAGTCATTACTCCAAAACTACCAGGAGATATGTCATTGCCTCTTAGCGAACATAATTTGCTATGGCTATTAACAACAACATGTACTGCAATTGGACTATTGCTTATTGTATTAACTAAAACATTTATAAAAGTTTTTGGATTGATTATTCTCTTGCTTCCACATTTAGTATCCTTGTCACTTCCAGAATCACAAATAAATAATGAATTAAAAATTTTACAAACAGAATTTCACATTGCAATACTTATTACTTCTCTACTTTTCTGGAGTTTTCTGGGAGTAACTTCAGGCTATTTTTTCGAGAAACTAAACCCTAACTAGAAAATAGGATATTTGAAAAACAATGTCAGGAAAAGACAAATTTAAAAAGCCTTGGGGATTTTTTGTTACCTTACATAAAGAAGACGGGTTCATAGTAAAAAAGATAGTAGTAAAACCTCAACATAGATTAAGTTTACAAAGACATTTATACAGAAGTGAACACTGGCATGTTATAAATGGCAAAGGAGAACTTCAACTAGAAGAAAAAAGAATTCATATAGAAACCGGAACCTCCGTAGACATACCTCAAAACGCATGGCATCGAATTTCTAATTCAGGATCAATTGATCTGATTTTTATAGAGATACAAAGAGGTTCCTCACTCACAGAAGAGGATATTGAAAGAAAAGAAGATGATTATGGGAGAGCAGACTAAAATGAAATTTGTCTATTCTCCCATTCTGATTTTATATTAGATTTTTTCTAAAGCAGTTTTTAACCTTTCTACTCCCTTTTCACACTCTTCGCTTGAACAGGAATAAGCAATCCTTAAATAACCTTCGCCTGCTTTCCCAAAAACTCCTCCATCTATTGTAGCTATAGCATGTTCATTTAAAAGATAATCTGCTACATCGGCAGAACTTGGACCAAAAGCTTTCACATTAGGGAAAGCGTAAAAAGCGCCTGTTGGCAAAGCCAATGAAACACCCTTAATAGATTTCAGACCATCTACTATTATATTTCTGCGTAATGAGAAAGCTTCTTTCATTTCTTCCATTGGTGTTTGATCTTCTGCTATTGCAGCAGCAGCACCATGTTGAATAAAAGTATTCACACAAACTGTTGTATATTGTCTGATTTTAAGTAGGTGTCTTGAGATCTCTGGACTAGCAATCGTCCATCCAAGCCTCCATCCATCCATGCTAAAGAATTTAGAGAACCCATTAATAATGACTGTCCTTTCAGACATCCCTGACTGCGAAAAAATACTAGGTGCAACAGACTCTTCTCCAAAATAAATACGGGAATATATTTCATCAGAAATAACAATCAAATCATTTTCGATAGCTAACGAAGCTATTTTTTGTAGTTCATCTTCAGGAATAACGCAGCCTGTCGGATTTCCAGGAGAGGTAAGACAGATCATTTTTGTATTTGAATTGATCTTATTTTTTATATCATCTGAACGAAGATTAAATCCATGCTCTTCTTTTGTTTCGACTTCAATTGGGACACCTCCAGCAATTGACACACATGACTTATAATGATGCCAATTTGGATCTGCAATAATGACCTCATCGCCTGGATTTATAAGAGCTAACATTGAAACGAGAATCCCTTCATTCGCTCCGGCCATAACTATAACTTGAGTATCAGGATCAACAGAAACTCCAGTATCAATCTCTGTTCTTTCGGCAATTCCTTTTCTTAAAATTGGGATACCTGTACTGGGCGCATAATGAACGTCGCCTCTATCTAGTGACGTTTTAGCAGCTTCTTTTATATGAACTGGAGTATCAAAATCTGGGCGTCCAATCTGCCAATGAACCACATCTTTCCCTTGTGCTTCTAAAGCTGACACTGCATCAAAAACTTTTCGAATACCCGAAAAAGGTATCAAATCTAGCCGACTCGCAGCACACTCCTGCGGATTAAAATTCATCTATATCTCCTTAACATGAAAATTAAAAAAGTTCAGACCGCACCAAAGTCACCGCTTGGCCAGAAAGAATAATATTATCTTGTTCAACACTAACCTTAATAATACCTTCTCTTTCAGAAATTTGCTTTCCTATCAGTATTTTTTTTGAAAATTTTTCAGACCAAAACGTTCCTAATGAACAATGAGAGGAACCGGTGACTGGGTCTTCATCTATTCCGATAGATGGAGCAAAAAAGCGGGACACAAAATCAAAATCATTCTCATCAGATGATGCCGTAACAATCACACCTCTACATTCTAATTCTTGAAGTTTTTGAAAATTAGGCTGCAAGGCTTTCAGAACATCTTCAGACTCTACTTCAAGCAGAAAATCATTCAATGATGTCTTAGCACAAAATTTGGGAATTGTTCCTATGTAGTCAGCTATTTCTTTAGGGAGACTCTCTTCCTCAAACTCTATTATCGGAAACCTCATCTGTATCCAATTTTGCACTGCCTTACAACTTATTTTTCCAATCTTTGTTATAAATTTTATTCTTTGATCATATGGATGTAATCCTTCATCCCATAATACATGAGCACTCGCAAGTGTTGCATGTCCACAAAGTTCAACTTCACCTTTTGGTGCAAACCAACGCAAAAAATAAGACTCACTATCTTTTTTATTAATAAAAGCTGTCTCCGACAAATTTATTTCCGATGCAACTCTTTGCATCCATGTTTCATCTGCAGAACTTGGTAAAATACAAACAGCTGCAGGATTTCCAGAAAATGGAAATTGAGTAAAAGCATCTACATGAAAAAGTCTAAATGACAAAAGAAACTCCTAAGAGAAAAAAGATTTTACAAAAAGTCTTTTAACAAACTAATAACCTCTTCATCTTCAGGAAATCGATTTTCTTTTAACATTGAAAAAATTATTTTCCCTCCAATTGTTATTTCAAAAGAACCTACACGAAATTCTCCATCTTTGTTTCCTGCCACTTCTAAATCTGGAAATTCATTTTTAAGAGACTGAGCCAACTGCTCAAATTGAGGCCTATAGTTTCATCTTTCACAAAATTCAATATGAAGTTTCATTCCAAATTTGCTCCAACTTTTTTTAGAAATTAAGTATGTGTACAATTTATAAGAACAATAATATTCTGATCCATAGAAAATAATTTTTCAAATCATGAATTTTAATAATTCCTGATTAGACATAGAATAGAAACAATATATTTTTCAATTTTATTAAATGAAAATCTTTAAATAATACCAAATCAATAGATACTGTTTTAAAAAGGAATTGGAGTTCCCATGGCCGGAATAACAGATTTTAAAATTTATATACCTCCATATCGATTAAACGGAGACTTAATCTCCTCTGTTTGGGGAAGAGGTAATAAAAAAGCATCTAGACCAATAATGTCTTTTGACGAAGATACTAATACTATGGCTGTAGAATCAATTTTAAGAGATTCAACTTGGGGAGAAATAGATGTAGATGCTCTATATTATGCTTCAACAAGTTTTCCTTATACAGAGAAATCAAACGCATCTATAGTTGCAGAAGCTGCCGATCTTAAAAGTGATATTTTTACTGCTGAATTTTCAGGATCACTACGTTCTTCCACTACAGCCCTCAAGAGCGCAGCAGAATCTATCAAAGCAGGAACTATTAAATCTGCTGCGGTTGTCGCATCAGAATCAAGACCGTCATATCCTGGAAGTCCAGATGAATTGTCTTTATGTGATTGTTCCGCTGTGCTTTTCATTGGTGATGGAGAGAAAGTAATTGCTGAAATTGAAAATTTCTATTCTTGGTCAGAGGATTTCGTTGATCGTTGGAGACTACCCGGAGAAACAAGCATATCATCTGGAGACGCAAAATTTATTCAAGATTATGGTTACATCCGTCAAACAGTATCTACTGTAGAAGGACTTCTAAAAAAAACAGGAGCTACACCAGAAGATATTGCTCATGTAGTTTTTTATTCCCCTGATTCCAGAACGAGTAGAGCAATCAACAAAAAGCTCGGCTTCCCTGAATCTACCTATCTTGAATCACCAGTAGTTGAAAGAATTGGAGATGCAGGAACTGTGATGCCTTTTATTTCATTGATAGAAACATTAAAAAAAGCTAAGCCGGGAGAATATATTATCGTAACCGGGCATGGAAGCGGTGGAGATGCAATTTTACTTCGTGCAACCGAACATATTTCTAATTTTGACTTCGAAAATGATTTAGAAAAAGCCCTCCAGAAACAAATTTCATTAGAGAATTATGGAAAAATTTTAAATAACTTCGGAATTAATTTTGAGGAAGAAATTAGTCCCTTTACATCTCCCAGTATTCTATGGAAAGAAAATCGCGCAAATATGAGACTTTTAGCCGGCAAGTGTAAAGTTTGTTCTGAAATACAATATCCTAGACAACAAGTTTGTAACGGATGTGGAACTCGTGACCAATGGGATGAAGTTAAATTGCCAAGACGAGGAAAAATATTTACATTTGTTCATGATTATCTCCCTCCATCACCTGATGGATATATAACTATGGCAACCGCAGATATGGAAGGGGGAGGTAGATTTTATGCACAACTTACCGAATGCAATAAAGAAAGCGTTAAAATAGGGATGGAAGTTGAATTAACCTTCCGAATGTTACATAAGGGAGATGGGTTTTATAATTACTTTTGGAAGTTCAGGCCATTATAAATCTTAGATAGCCAATAAATGGGAGTTCAAAAATGTCAGAAAGTATTTCAGGTAAAGTTGCCATTATTGGAGTAGGAATAACAAAATTCGGAGAGCTTTTCAATAAAAGCTACAATGACCTCGTGGTTGATGCAGCTTTTGAAGCATATGAAGACTCTGGAATTAATCCAGAGGAAATTGAAGCAGCTTGGTTGGGGACTTATCTACCACTCGGTTGGGGATTTGATGGTACCGGAGGACCCTCTCTTGCTGAAGCTTTAGATCTCTATCCTAAACCTGTTTCTAGAGTATCTAATTATTGTACTACTGGAATGGAAGCAGTCCGAATGGCTGCAATGGCAGTCGCATCTGGCATGCATGATGTTGTACTCGCTGTGGGTGCAGAAAAAATGAGAGAAGTTCCTCCTAGAGGCAGTTTAGTTGCCCAACATATTGAGAAATTACATCCCATGTATTCCAAGGGGCGAACTGCACCAGGAAGTTTTGCGATTTTAGCAACAAGATACTTTGAAGAATATGGCGCTACAAAAGAAGATCTTGCAGAAGTAGCCGTTAAAAATCACTATCATGGGTCATTAAATCCTAGGGCCCATTTCAGAAAAGAAATAACAAAAGAACAGGTATTAAAAGCACCACCGGTAACTGAACCTCTAGGATTATATGACTGTTGTCCTACAACCGATGGTGCGGCCGCTTTAATCCTATGTAAAGCAGGGCTAGCTGAAAAAAGATTTAGCAAAAAAGACTATGTTCTTATAGATGGAATGGGTCTTTCTTGTGCTACGGGATACATTACTACAGCTTTTAATCCAAAATTTAAATTCACTGGATTTGAAGCTACTCAACATGCATCCAAGCAGGCATATGAACAAGCTGGTATTGAAAATCCTTTAGAAGAAATAGATGTCGCGGAAGTGCACGATTGTTTCACCATAACTGAAATTTTAAATTATGAAGATTTAGGATTTGTTAAGAAAGGAGAAGGTCCCGATTTTGTAAAAAGTGGATCAAGCAAACTAGGAGGACAATTGCCTGTCAACACATCTGGCGGATTGAAAAGCTGTGGGCATCCAATAGGAGCAACGGGTGCACGTGTTTTGGGTGACTTATCTAATCAACTTCTTGGTCGCTGTGGTGACAGACAAGTTAAAAATGCAAAGAAGGCACTAGGTCATACATTAGGGGGACCAGGTGCCGTATCAAGCGTCTTTATCCTGAGTAAAAATTAACTAAAGATACAATTAAGTTCGTGTCCCAACAAAAATATTTACAACTCCACCTGTCATTGAATGCACGTTGACGTCTTCAAAATTGTACTGATTTATAAGATTTTTGGTTTCATCAGGCGAAAGAAATTCAGAAACTGTAGCTGGCAAATAACTATAAGCTTCCCGATGGCCAGAGAAAATTCTCCCCAACATTGGAAGTATACATTTAAAATAAAAATTAAATCCTACACCCCAAATACCTACAGGATTACCAAACTCTAAAATAACAATCTTTCCACCAGGCCTTATAACTCTAGAAATTTCCGCTAGTCCTTCTCCACGAGACTCAAAATTTCTAAATCCAAAAGAAATAATAATTCCATCGAAAGATGCATTCTGGAATGGAAGAGAAAGTGCATCACCTTGGATAAAATCACAATCTATCAATCTCTTGACAATTTTTGATTTTCCAATACCTAGCATTGGGAACGCAAAATCCAAGCCATAAACTCTAACATTTGACTTATTTATTTTGAATTTCGATTGTCTGAATATTTCCAAAACTACATCACCAGTACCTGTGGCTATATCTAAAAAAACAGGAGAAGAGATAGAATTTTCAAATAATAGTCGAACTGCTCTCTTTCTCCAGTAGAAATCTAAACCAAAGCTTAGAGAGTGATTAAGGAGATCATATGTGGGGGCAATGTTTGAGAACATCTCTTTTACTTTTTTTCGTTCAATTACAGGTGACAAAAATGATCCTTTCAGAAACGTAAGAAAACATCTGATATTCCACCTAAAGATATAAATACGGAAACTAGTGCGTTAAGATTAAAAAAAGAAATATTCACTTTAGTCAAATCATTTGGTTTGACAATAAAATGTTCCCAAACTAGCAGAAAAGACGCGACGACTAATCCAATCCAATACAAAATTTCCATTTCTAGAATCTTACCAGCAAGAACAAAAAAAACTACTGAAAGGACATGCATAAAAATGGAGATTAGGAGGGAATTTTTTATTCCTAGGAAGACAGGAATAGAGAATAGACCCTCTTGTTTGTCAAATTCTTCATCTACACATGAGTAAATAAGATCAAAACCAGCAACCCAAAATAAGACTGCTAAAAAGAGGAAAAAAGGCGCAATTTCTAACTCCCCTCGAACTGCAATCCAAGCTCCTGCCGGCGCACTACCAAGTACAAAACCAAGAAAAAGATGTGTAAATGACGTGAACCGTTTTGAATAGCTATATATTACAATCACAAAAAAAACTAGAAAAGAAAGATAAAACGAAAGGTTATTTAACATCCAAGAAGAAAAAAAAAATAAAAACAAGAAAAAACCCATAACAGGCCAAACATAAAAAGAATTTAAAAGAGGTAGAAAAATAGACCGATCTTGAGTTCTTGGATTTTTGAAATCTATCTTTCGGTCAGCAAAACGATTCAGAACCATGGCAAAGTTCCTCGCACCAACAACGGCCACTATCATCCAAAATAAAACACTTAAATCAGGGATTCCATCTGCCGCAAGAACAGCGCCAAGTAACACAAAAGGCAATCCAAAAATGGTGTGTTCAAACTTTACCATCTCTAGATATTTCTTTAGATTCAAGAAAGTAACTCCTCAAAATTCTTAAAATCCATATTCTTTCCATCTTTGAGAAACCAAAGAAATAATATCTTCATCCATAGTAATCACATCCGGCCATCTTCTATCAAAACCTTCTTCTTTCCATTTTTTCGTTCCATCAATCCCTACCTTACTCCCTATATGTGGCATACTAGAGGCATGTTCCAAGGCGTCTACCGGGCCATCAACAAACATTAAATCTCTTCTTGGATCAATGCTTCCAAGTACTTTCCATGCAACTTCACTAGTATCATGAACATTAATGTCATCGTCTACAATGACCAGAATTTTTGACAAAGACATTTGGCCCATACCCCATAAAGCAGCCATAA
Source organism: Nitrospinaceae bacterium UBA3496 (assembly GCA_002377645.1). Taxonomy (GTDB): domain Bacteria; phylum UBA8248; class UBA8248; order UBA8248; family UBA8248; genus UBA3496. The sequence continues at coordinate 21,439 of DFQF01000064.1, forward strand.
CTTTACGCGCATGATATGGATAAGATTTTTTAATAGACACTATCACCATATTATGGAATACCCCTTCCGAAGGCATATGCACGTCTACTATCTCAGGCAATTGCATTTTCATTAGAGGAAGAAAAATTCTACCGGATGCTTTGCCTAACCAATAATCTTCCATTGGAGGCTTACCGACTATAGTAGTTGGATAAATTGGATTTTTCTTTCGGGTAATTGCAGTAACATGAAAAACTGGATAATCATCTTCTAATGAATACCATCCTGTATGATCACCAAAAGGCCCTTCCTCACGCAATTCTCCGGGGTTAAGATAACCTTCAATCACAATATCTGAACTAGCAGGAACTTCTACATCTACAGTTTTACACTTTACAAGTTCCACACTTTTCCTTCTAAGAAACCCAGCTAAACTCAACTCATCAATACCAGGAGGGAGAGGAGCACTCGCAGCATAAACGAGGACTGGGTCACCTCCTAGTGCAATTGCCATTTCCATTTTTTTTCCTTCTTGTGAACTAGCTAGGAAGTTCTGAGCTCCATCATGATGTAAATGCATATGCATTCCTGCAGTCTTAGAATCAAAAATCTGTACTCTATAGAGACCTACATTCCTCCTATTAGACACAGGATTTCTAGAATAAATATGTCCAAAAGTAATGTAACGACCACCATCATCAGGCCAACATTTTAAAGCAGGAATAGAAAATAGATCTGGATTGTCTGTTTCAATATATTGCTGACAGGGAGCAGTACCTACGTTCTTTGGAGAAAATGAACTAATTCTTGCCAACTTAGGTAACATTTTTACTTTTTCAACTAATCCTTCGGGTGGTTTAATCTCTAACAAATCTGCGATTTCGTCTGCAACTTCATCCAAACTTTCAACACCCAGTGCTTTATTCATACGTTCATCAGAAGCATATGCATTAATTAAAACCGGGATATCAAAAACATTTCCATTTTTGTCTACTGGTTTCTCGAAAAGCAAGGCAGGACCAGAGGATTTTACATTTCTGTCTGCAATTTCAGTAATCTCAAGCTCAACTGAAACAGGAACAGAAATGCGTTTCAAATCATTTGCATTCTCTAGTCTTTCAACGAATTCTGATAAAGCAGAATATACCATAATAGAATTTCTAGTCTAAAACTTTTGGTACAAGGAAACAGTTATTTTTAAACTCTGGAGCTAATTCTTCTAATTTGTCAACTTTTGGTTCATCGACTATATCTTCTCTAAGAACATTTTTAATATTTAGAACATGAGAAGTAGGAGGAACATTTGTTGTATCTAACTCATTTAAACTAGAAATATAATTTAAGATTGAACCTAACTGCTCTGTGATCTCTCCATATTCATTCTCTTTAAAGTCAAGTCTAGCCAAACGAGACACATGAACTACATCATCAGAAGAAATTGACATCTTATACCTATAAAAAATTAAGTTAAAACCACAAAAACACACAGCGCAATCATAAGGTTTTAAATCGAAAAAGTAAATAAAACACTAGAATCTAATATCTGATTCCACTGCTTTATTATATCTAGAACGTATGATTTTACGTTCTCCATAAATACCTTTTTTAACGCTCGTATTAGGAGTAATCCAACATCCCCGTCCAATCAAAGTGCCTGGAGAAGTAACAACATTACAACCCACTTCCACTCCATCTCCTATAATTGCACCTAATTTTCTCAATCCAGTATCAAATTCTTTTCCGTCAAAAGGGATTTTTATAGTTTTAGCAAATCTTTTTTCTTTTTCTTCTTGAGTTCTAAATTCTAAATTAGCCAATTTTGTACCAGCACCTAAATTTGAAAGAGCACCTAAAATGCTATCTCCCACATATGCGAAGTGCCCTGCTTCTGAACCTTTCAAAAAGATACTATTTTTTACTTCTGTAACATGACCAACCACAGATTTCTCCCCAATTAAACAAGATTCTCTAAGATATGCACCATGTCGAATTTTACATCCTTCAGACAATTTACAAGGGCCCTTAATAAAAACTCCCGGCTCAATTTCAACTCCTTCTTCAATTAAAATATTGAGTGAAGAGATCTTAAAAGAATTCGCAGAAACAAAAGTATCAGTACTAACTATCCCATAACCATTTACTTGTAACCCTTGAATGTCTACCTTGTCTCCTTCAGGAAGAACGGCACTCTGGACAAGTGAAATTAAGTTTTCATTTAATGAACCAATTATTTCCCAAACAAAACTTACATCGTTATTTGGAAATTGTTTTAAATCAACAAAATAGTCTCTAGGAAGAACATTAGACATAAAATTTCTCCAAGAAAGATTTTCCTAATTCAGTGAGAATAAATTCATCCTCTTTAGACTGAACTAATCCTCCGTTTATCGCATTTTGATATATTTGTTTCAAATCTATTACTTCCAAGATCGATCTATCTATCTTTTCAACCATTTTATCTTTAGAGAAAATACCTTTATCAACCATTTCAAGAAAAATTTTCTCAATCCTACAAAAACTATTATCCTTATTTTTCAGAGACGAAAACATCAAAGGGAAAAAAGAATCAAAGATTTCCTTCATTAAATTCTGTTTTTCGAAATCCGCTTTCATAACTAAACTTGTCTTATCTTCAGTTCCAGAATTACGTATATAAATTGTAGATCTTACATTGTTATCTGAATCTAGGATATTAACATAAAGGATATCTTCACAGTTCTTGAAATTTTTCCATTCAATGACAAAATCCGAAGGAAATAATTCAAGAATGCATTCTTCAAGAGAATCAGACACCAACTTCCGCATCCCAGAACTTAGAAGTAAATTTTCTTTATTCACATAAAAGATACTGTATGTTGATTTATACTCTCTTTCAAAAGGAAATTTGAGAAACTCATAAAACTCCTCTACACCTTTAGTACGTTTGATTGCTAAAAGAGATGCAACTGTATTAAGAAAACTTTTATACCCATCTCCAATATACACATGACGAACGAAACCAGAAGAATCAGTAAGAACGCTTCGCACAATTGTATGACCGGACTCTTCACCACCAATCAAGAAATCATCAGAGTATTCACTTGGCTTTTCTAAAATCCATTTATCTCCAACTGGAGTAACAACTACTTCTAACCCCAATTCAGAAAGACACTTTCCAGCACCCATGTTACTCTCGATAGTTAATGCTGCAATCTTTTTACTGTCTAGTTCTCCCGCCATCGAAAGAAAATTAGCTTGCAGCACAATACATGAATCTCCATTCAAGATGATGGAAGAATCATTAAATGGGTTATAAATTAGAGTATATGATCTGTCTCCATCAGCATCAAAAATACCTGCTGCAACAATTCCTTTTCCCTGAATTAATTCTTCTTTTCTTTTCTTGCCATTCTCAAATAACGATTTAATTCCCGCATGAGTATTAATGATTTTTTTTTCTTTTAGAAAAATTGCTTGCTTATTCTCTAAAGCGACCACACCTCCACCTTCGTTAACATTACCATCTTTCAACGTATTAACTTCGATACATTCGAAAGGTTGCAATTCACTAGTCACTTCCATAGCAAGACCACTCCAAGAACCACAAGCACTATCAATAATCAAAGAAACATCTTTAAGATCAGAATCTTTTAACCAACAATTAGTTCGAATTAGGATATGTTGTTTGTAAAATTCTTTAGATTCAGAGGAAGAATCAAAAAAATCTGAATGTAAAGGCATTGAATCAATCTCATTCCAAGAAATATCCCAGAATATTTTATTTAATTTATCCTCTTCGTGTGGAAATAATTTGCGGTAATCTGGAGAAATAAAGACTTTCACCCCATTTTGATTGTAAGAGTTATGGGAAGCAGTAAGAATTATCGCACCAGCTGCACCAACAGCATTTGCATATGTAACTGCTACAGGAGTAGGAGCAATAGACAAAGAAAGAATGTGTGCATTAGATTTTTGCAATCCTCTCATTGCTGCAGCATAAAAAGATCCATTTCTATCTCTTGGATCCATTGCGAAAACAATTGCTGTGGGCGAAATTAATTTCTCAGATGATTTTTCAAGCAAAAAACGAGAACAGGCAAATACATAATGTTCTATAAATCTTTCCGTCAAGTAACCCTTTTCAAAAAATAATTCTTGGTGACCTTTTGGATTATTTAACGTATCACCTTCAGTAAAAACAAATCCTCTGACTCCATCAGTCCCTTGTAATCTAAGAGTTTGCATTTAGAAATTAAGCTACCGTAACCGATTTAGCTAAGGATCGAGGACGATCAACATTTCTTTTTAATCCAACTGCCATATAATAAGACAATAATTGGCCAGACAAGAGATGTAGAAAAGGTGCTTGAAAAATCGATGCAGAAGGAAGAATTATTTCATCACTTAAAAGATCTTTGGGGAAACTATTATCAGAAAATCTTATTCCTAAGACAAATCCACCCCTTGCTCTAATCTCTTGAATACTATTTAAAGTCAAGTTATACAAATCTTCTTGCTCTTTTGGAGGAATTAAAACGACAGTATTTACATTTTCATCAATTAGGGAAATTGTTCCATGTTTCAAAAAACCTGCGCTCATCCCCTCAGCATGTAAATAGGTCACTTCTTTCATCTTTAGCGCACATTCTAGCGCTATAGGATAATAAATTCCTCTTCCTACAAATATCCAATTACGCATCTCTAAATGTTTTTGAGTAAATGAATGAAAAAAACCAGACCTTTCGTCAAGGATTTCTGATATAAGGTCAGTAATAGATAAAACTTGAGACCTAATTGCTTTCACTCTCTTTTCGTCTATTTTTTTTCTTAACAATGCCAATTCTAAAGAAATCAGAAAAAGAATTACTGATTGACTTAGAGCAGCTTTAGTACTAATAACCGAAACTTCTGGGCCCGCACCCTGCATTATGCAATGATCGACAGTTCTTACTAAGGTTGAACCAATGACATTAACAATGCCAGCAGTTTTTACATTTTTTTTCTTGGCATATTCAACCGCATTTAAAGTATCGAAAGTTTCTCCAGATTGACTTATGACCAACAAAGAACTTTTGGGACCAGGTTTAACTAAATGTACAAATTCATCAGTACTAATAGCAGGCATAAAAAAATCTGATAAATCATTAAAAAAATACTGCCCTAAGGAGGCAACATAAAAAGTAGTTCCAATTCCTGCTATAAAACATTCACTACTTGAATCGATAAAATTAGCAAAACTTAAGAGTTCTTTTCTTGGTATTTCTAAAGCAGCCTTAATCGTTGAAGGTTGATCATAAATTTCTTTAAGCATGTAGTGAGAAAATGACCCTCTATCAGACATGGTAGCCTCCCAAGGTATTTCGGTCACTTTCTTTTTTATTGGATTACAAGTAGTAGTTTCTTTGACTATACACTCTCTTTCGTTTACTAAAGCATATTCTCCATCATCAAGAATAATAGAACTCTGAGTAAAAGGCAGAAATGCGTTAAAATCCGAACCGACATAATTAGTTCCTTCACCTAATCCAATACTTAACGGGCTACCTTTCTTCGCACAAAGAATAGTCCCTGGAACATTTATCGAAATAACAGCTAGTGCATAAGACCCTTGTATTTCCGATAAAACTCTAACGAATGACGATTCGAGATCTAGTCCCTCTTTCTCTTGTAAAGATGAAATCAAATGTGCAATCACTTCAGAATCAGTATCCGAATGAAATCTTATACCATCTTTAATGAGAGTTTCTCGAAGTTCGCTGTGATTTGAAATTATACCGTTATGAACAAGTGCAAGTTGATTTTTACTATCAGTATGCGGATGGGCATTTCTTTTAGATACATCACCGTGTGTTGCCCATCTAGTATGTGCTATTCCGATAGACCCTGACATTTGCAAGAATTGTTCTTTCGAATTTACAGATTCAACAGTTCCGATATTCTTCCTTACCTGAATACAACCTTTAGAATGGGTAGCCATACCACAAGAATCATATCCTCTATACTCAAGTGAAGTTATAGACTGCAATAACCTTTTTGATATATCAGTTGAAGAAACTATTCCAGCAATTCCACACATTAGTTACTCCCTGACGGGAAGGTAATAAAAGGAGGTATGTTAGACTCTGTGGGTAAAATTGAACCTGGTGCAAATGTATTAGATGCTCCAATTTTACAACCATCACCAATTAAGGATCCTAATTTTTCTAACCCTGTATCTTCTAGACCCGAGGGCATTAAGACCTTAATCGACTCTTCTTGAGCTTGATTCAAGGTCATTGTACCTGAGCCAAACTCCGTTTTCTCACCAACCACGCTATCCCCAATAAACGAAAGTCGACCAACTCTAGAATTTCCCATCAAAATACAATTTTTGAGTTCTACGCCAAAACCTATAACAGAACTTGGACCGATTGAAGTATACGGACGAATTAAGACTCCATTACCTACATAAGAATCCCTTCCTATAAAACAAGGACCAAAGATTGACGTACCATCTTCTATTATAACATTAGACTCAATTACAACCGGACCCCTAAATTGGATAGAACCACGAAGTTGAACGGAAGTGTCAACATTCGCGACATTCCAATCGTCCATCAACATTTTATTTACATTCAAAAGTTCCCATGGCCACTGAGGATCCAACCAGCCCTGTTCCCAAATTGCACTTATCAAGCCACTATCAGAAACTAAAGAATTAAGTGATTCATCCATTTCCATTTTAGACAAAAGTGTAAAAAAAGATTTTGGCAATATAAAAGCGCCAGATAAGACATAGTTTGCAATTTCTTTCTTAGAAGGTTTCTCTACAACTCTTTTTATACTTAAGTCGGTATTAAGAAAAACGGTTCCAAAATCTTCTGCTCTATTCGTGTGTGTGATAGATGCAACAGGTTTGCCAGAAGAAGAAAAAATGTCAAAAACATTTCTGAAAACATTACCCGAACTACAAGAATCTGGATAAACTAACATAAAAAAATTGTCATCAAAAAAGTTTTTTGTCATCAAAATTGCATCTCTTATTCCTGTAGGTTTATCTTGACGAACATATTGGATCGCCAGACCTATTCTTTCTCCAGTTCCAAAATGATCAACAACTTGTTCTCCATATTTTCCAATCACAATAACTACTTCTTTTATCCCTATTTCTTTAATTTTAATTAAAGTAGATTCTAAAAAATTAGTATTAGCAACTGGCAACATTACCTTAGGTCTACTAGAAGTAAATGGAAAAAGATTTTCTCCACCAAATGCAGATAAAATTAATGCTTTCACGCCACACCTCGAATTAACATAAATAAAACAAAAAAATACTAATGCATCCTTTAAGAAACTTCTAGTTTCTTTAAATCTTCTAGAGTATTTACTCCCATAGCTTCTTTTGCATTCTCAATTAGAACAGACCCAATATGCATTTTATCTGATATTGCCATTTTGAAAACATCAGTCAAATAAAACTCATTTTGAGCATTATTTTTTCTTAATTTTGGCAAATATTTTCTTAAAAATTCAATACGAAATACATAGGTACCCGTATTCACTTCAGAAATCTGTAATTCTTCTGGTAATGCATCTTTTTGTTCCACTATACCTAAAATCTTATTTTTTTTCTCTTGACCCCTTAAAACTCTTCCATAACCAGTTGGGTCCTTCAAAACAGTTGTTAACATAGTAGCAAAATAATTACCCTTCCTATGTCTTTTTAACAACTTTTTCAAAGTTTTTGAACTAAGTAGAGGGACATCACCACTTAAAACAATCACATCCCCGCTTATTTCTTCTAAATTCGGCAAAGCAACTGAGATAGCGTGACCTGTTCCTAATTGTTTTTTTTGATAGGCAAAATCTAAATCTTTTAAATCTTGTCTATTAGAAATCGCTTTCTTAATCTCTGTCGACTTGTATCCAAGAACGACAATTAATTTTTCTGGTTCTAATTCAAGAGCATTTTTAATAACTGAAAAAATCATGGGTACCCCACGAACGTTATGAAGTACCTTAGGAATTTCGGAAAGCATTCTCTTTCCTTTTCCGGCTGCGAGAATAATCACAGACAATGGAACGGGATACAAGAGAATCAACTCCCCTTTTTTCTTTTTGAAGAGATTTTTGAAACCTGATCTACAAGACCTAAAAGTTGTAGTTTTTTGCTAAATGTATTTCTGTTCATTCCTAGAAGACGAGCTGCTTTAATTCTATTTCCACCACTTTCTTTTAGAACTAATTCCATTAAAGGTTTTTCAACACTCTTAATAGTATGGTCATAAAAATCACTACCATCTTCATCAGTAAGAGCCGGAATAACAGTCGCTAATTTTGTTCTCAAGTAACTTTCTATATCTCCTACATTCTGTTCCACTTGTGAAACTTTAAGATTTTCAAGAGAAAGAACAGAAGAATCCGAGTAAGTTAGTGCTTTCCATAAAATTATTTTCAATTCTGAATCATTTCCCCACCATTTTTTTGAACAAATCCATTTGAGAGCACCAGGTGTTAAATAACGGACTTTTTCTTTCATCTGCCAGGCATAATCTTCTAAAATTGAATCTACTATAGAAGGGATATCTTTCTTTCTTTCTCTTAAGGGAGGTATCTTTATAGTATAGTTCGATATCGAAATTTTACCTAAGTTCGGAAATTTTTCCTGTATTAATTTTTGCGGATCAATTATTTTTGAAATAATTAAACGAAATTCCGAACTTACTCCTAATCTCTCAACAGCCAAAAATACTCTTTCCTGATTCTCTTGCGAAAGGACAGAAAAATCATCTATAAAAATTGACCCGCCAAGACGGAGTATATTACCTTCCTCTCCTTTAAACATCTCTAATCGGATCAAATTCTTTTCTAATTCTGCATCTGTGATTTCTTTGGGAAACCAAGCGGAGAATGGATGATTTATCCCAGGGAATTTAACATGGAGTTCTTTTGCTACAGAAAAAATATCGACCCCTTGCTCTCCTTCAATAGAGATCAATTTAAATCTTCTTCCTGCCTTTACTACCGAATTCTTAAGCCTTTTTGCAGGGGCACTATCTCCATTTGTAGTATATGACTGATATGAAACTTTAATCTGGGATCTGAGCCACTGAAGTTCACGTTTTGAAGCAATCTCTTTCTTGTAAATATTAAAAAAATTAGTAATTTCTTCTATTTGAACCGGATCCACAAAAATTGCACGCGCACCAGACTTTATAAAAAGATTAGCTAGTTTTTTATCATGCGGAGATAAGATAACGACAACCATCTTTCCTGCAAGAACTATTTTTTTTACTAAGTCCGTTTGGTTTTTATCTGTCACTCCAAAAAGAACCAAATTGAAATCAGCAATGAAATTTAAATCCAAATTATGATTTTTTATTACAAGAGACCTTATTTTTTTTGAATTCAACTCTGCTAAAAGAGTACTTCTCTCAGGGCTAGAACAACCTACATATATAAGATTTGAGCGTAATTGATTTAAAGACAAACTATTTATACCCCATCAAGGAGAGTAAAAATTAATTTTTTATCATCTATAGATACTATCTCCATTTTCATCCCAATTGAAACTGAATCAAGGAAATTATTTTTAAGTTCACCTAATATTTTCAATCCTCCATCCATTTCAACCAGAACAAGCAGTTGATCTTCTTTTCCCTCAATCTTTTCTCTAGGAACCTTGGTAAAACTATATAAAATGCCGATTTTTGAAATTTCCTTCATAAGAAGTGATGAATTACAATAATAACAATATTCGTTTCTTTTAGAATGGACCCGATTACAGTCTGAGCAAACATATATTTCTATAGAATTCTGTACGTTCATAATTTTCACTCCATCTTTCCAAGAATATGAACCGTACTAGTTGCTCCGACTCCACCCATATTTTGAGAAAGAGCGTATCTCGCTCCTGGTACTTGTCGTTTTCCAGCCCTATTTCTAAGCTGTAATACTAATTCATAAATTTGAGCTATTCCGGTTGCACCTACAGGATGGCCCTTTGATTTCAATCCTCCGCTCGTATTCACAGGCATACTTCCTCCCAATAAAGTCACGCCATCCAAGATACCTTTCCAACCCTCTCCTTTCTTAAAAAACCCCATATCTTCCAAAGCGATAGGTTCTGCAATTGTAAAACAATCATGAAGTTCAACTACATCGATATCGGATCTTTCTAGCCCAGAAATATCAAATGCATAATTTGAAGCTTTCTTAGTCGCCTCGAAACCAACTATAGAATCCTTTTCAATTGTTGAAACGAAATCAGATGATTGAGTAGAAGCAAGTATGGAAATAGGTTCAGAATACAAATCGGATGCTAATTTTGAACAACATAAAATGATAGCAGCAGAACCATCACTCACAGGAGAACAGTCTAAAAGTCCAATTGGACCTGAAATCTGACGAGCGTTTACAACTTCTCTTTCCGTAATTTTTTTTCTTATATGTGCTTTCTCATTAAGAATCCCATTCGAATGATTTTTGACAGGAATCGAAGATAGTTGTTCTCGAGTAATTTTATTTTCATACAAGTACCGTTGTGTAATAAAAGCAAACAAAGAGGGAAAAGAAATCTCTAAAGGATTTTCCTGAAAAATATCTCCCGCAGAAGATAAAATGGAATTCACTCTTTCATTATTTACGGTCGTCATCTTTTCCACTCCGCAGACCAAAGCAATATCAGCTTCTCCAGACTTAATGGCCATAATCCCCTGACGAAGAGCCAATCCGCCAGAAGCACATGCTCCTTCAACTCTTGTACAAGGAATGGAATCGAGACCAAGCACATTAGATATTAGAGGAGCAAGATGGTTTTGCCCCGAAAAAGATTCTCCTGCAAAATTCCCTAAATAGAACGCGTCTATTTTGGATCTATCTATAGATGCATCTTTGAGTGAAAGTTCACAAGCATTTCTAGCCAGAGAAATAATTGATTCTGAACTAGAACCGAAAGGCGTCATCCCAATACCTATTATAGAAACACCCCTCATTGAATACTCCATAGGAAAGAAGGCATAAAATCAAAAGAATTTAAGGAGAGAATCAAGCTAGCATATGTATTGTGAAAAATGCAAGAAAATAAACATGTATAGTAAGACATACTTCAAGATGTTGTTGAAATCTTTTTTCCTAATGAAAAAGGATCTTGTAAAGAGGAAAAAAATATTTGCAAGAATTCTTCTCTTACGAAATCTGACAAAACAGGCATAACAAAACCTTCTATCGTTTCTCTTCTTAACCAATCTGCAATTATTGAAGATTCAAACAAACTTTTTTTTGAAATATTTTTGTTTATATGATCTTGTGTATCATAAATATTACAAATTCTCTTTTCTAAGTCATCAAAGGGAATGGCATCTCTTTTAAATTGAATTTCATCAACTAATAAACCCTCATAAATGAGATAACAAATAAAATAGGACCTATCCTGTCCAGGTTCAACTATTAAAATATTTTTTCTTTCAACAGAAGGGCCATTTACGGACAAATTATCTATCAACAAAAGCAAACGTTGAAATTTCTTTCTTAATTTCGATTCAGATATTCTGCTCCCCCAATGAGAAAGCAAGAAGGTTAAATTCTCCTCTTTTGAAACTGGGTCTAAAGATTTTTCCAAAACTATACGTAATCGCTCGATCAATTCTTTTCGCAAGAGAACTATTTCTTCTTTGTCTTGGTTAGTTTCTGCATCAGCAGAAAAAATGGACAACGGAAAGACTGAATAGATTGAAGAAAGAAGAGAATCTAAATGATTCTTCTTTCGAAAAGGACCGTAAAAATAATCGCCACGATATGAAAAATGCGAAGACGACTGAACTAACGGAAATTTTTGTTCTTGTATATTGATTTTCAGAAAACCACCACCCGAAACTATAGGTAAAGGATTAGAAACTTTAAATTTATTGGATAATCGGAATACTTCTAGTTTCATTGTCAATTCACTTAAAATTGGGATGGTTTTAATTTTTGTTACAGAGGATAATTTTTTCACAAAACGCTTTGCTCCACTTTTCCTAGGATAGAAAATATCACGAACTGTCTCCTTGATATTTGAAGATTTATTTAAATAAACCGTTTTGTCTTTAGAATCTTGCAATAAAAAAATACCCTTCAATTTTGGGATCTCATCTATATTAGATGCAGAAAGAGAAATGCCTTTTGCAAATTTAGGAGGTTCTTTTACCAAGGGTTCTTGAAAAACAAGAAGATCTCGTTTTGTCCTTAAACCTGCATAGTGGCAAAAAGAAATAAGATTAATCAGTATATATGCGGTCGCTTTTGCGTCATCCAATGCTCTATGTCTAACAGCATTTGAGGTTTTATAGCCAAAAATCATACTTAACTCTCCAAGATTATGCTTAGAGAAATTCGGAAGAATCCTTTTTGCTAGTTTAAAAGTGCAAAGAACTTCAGGACAATAATTTTCACCAAGATATTCAAGAGAGAAATATTGAATAAATCTATAATCAAAATCTGCATTATGAGCTACAAAAACAGAATCTCCTACAAATTCAAGGAATTTCGGCAATATCTTTTCTAAAGTAGGTTGTTTGCTAACCATTGCGTCTGTTATTCCGGTAAGTTGAACAACATTTTTAGGTATTGTCCTATCTGGATTAACCAATTGAGAAAACTCTCCCACAATTTTTCCATCCTTAACTTTCAAAGCTGCTAGCTCGGTAATCCGATGTTGGGGAGGACGACCTCCCGTAGTTTCAATATCTACGACAACAAAACTTGAGGTGGGATTAAAGGGAGAGTGTAAAAAAGTTTCAGGAACAATCCAGTTACCTTCATTTTTCTTTTGTAAAAGTGGATTTTGAGAAAGCAGAGGGAGAATTAATGACTCAAAATCAAATCCGGACAGATCACGATTACGTTTGAAATGAGAATGAACTTTTTTGCATGCTACGTTGAAAAATTCGCTATCAGAAAGGGAATGAGAATTAACTGTCATAGATAACTTTAAGTTTCATCCGAAAATAGTGAAAATTGACTTCATACCACTTGTTTATTTAAAATAAAAAAATAAAATGTCTGAACAAAAAAAATACTATGGGGTATTCTATATCCCAGTAGTAGATTCAAACAATATAAGATAAAAATTTGTTCACTTTTTTTAAAAAAGTTTCAAAAGGAGAGTAACTTGTTTGGTAGCATTGGGATGACCGAACTGCTTGTTATTTTAGTTGTTGCACTTTTAGTCATTGGACCAAAAAGATTACCAAATCTTGCTCGTACCATAGGAAGAACATTGCGGGATTTTAAAAGAGCAACTTCAGACTTTGAAAATTCTATAGATATAGAATCAGATGAAGAATTTTACGATTCTGAAACTGAAAAACAGAAGAAAGACGAAAAGAATGACGAGACCATTAACTCTGACCAGAAGAAATAATCAAATCTAGACTTTTTATAAACTGAAATATTTAGATAGGAATTTAAACGATTGAGTGCATCAGGTTCGATGTCATTAACAGAACACTTAACAGAACTAAGAAAAAGACTTTTAATTATGGTTTCTTCAATAGGAATCTTTTTTTTGGCTTCCTATTATTTCTCTTCTGAATTATTAGAATTAATTCAAAATCCAATAGGGAAAGAAAAACTTGTTTTTTTATCTCCTACTGAAGGATTTATATCACATATAAAAATATCATTTTATTCCGGCTTATTTCTTAGTATTCCACTCATTCTCTTCCATATTTGGAAATTTTGTGCCCCTGGGTTATTTAAAAAAGAAAAGAAATATTTAGCATCTTTTATTACCATTTCGTCTCTCAGTTTTATTATAGGTGCTTTTTTCTGTTACTTTCTAATACTTCCTTATGGGTTAAGTTTTTTATTAAGTTTTGCATCCGAAACCTTATCTCCACAAATCTCGATAGCTTTTTACATCTCTTTTGTTTTTAAATTGATACTAATCTTTGGTCTTGTTTTTCAAGTTCCATTGATAGTAATCCTCTTAGTGAAAATAAGAGTACTTTCTGTAAGTACTCTAGCAAATAATAGAGGTTATGTTTTCGTAGGTTCATTTGCTGCCTCTGCAATATTGACACCGCCAGATGTAGTAACACAAATTTTCCTAGCACTACCATTAATTATTTTGTTTGAAATAAGTATAATTGCTGCAAGGTTTATTGAAGGATCTAAAAAATCAAAACAGGATATGGATGAATAACATGGAACCAAAACAAAGAATTATATGTGCACTTGATTTTGAAAATATAGACTTGGCATTAAATCTAATCAAAAAAATTGAGGCACACATTCAATGGTATAAAATTGGAATGGAACTTTTCACAAAGGAAGGTCCAAGAGCAGTTGAAATGGTTATTAAAAGAGGATCCTCTGTTTTTTTAGATCTAAAGTATCACGATATACCCGCAACAGTTGAGAAAGCTATTTTTTCTGCTGCGAATCTCGGAGTTTCTCTTTTAACCGTCCACGCATCTGGAGGAGAAGAGATGCTTGAAGCCTGCGCTAGGGCAAGAGATAAAATCAAGAATCCTCCATCCATTCTAGCTGTTACGGTTTTAACAAGTTTAGGCAAAGATAGTTTAAAGAAAATCGGAATAAAATCATCTCCAGCAGAACAAGTACTTAAAATGGGATTACTAGCAAAAAAATGCGGGTTAAACGGTGTAGTCGCATCTCCTATGGAAGTTTCGCAACTAAGAGGGGAACTTGGCAAAGACATGTTAATAGTTACACCAGGAGTACGGTTAGATTCAGAGTCTCAAAATGATCATGCCAGAGTGCATACTCCAAAAAACGCAATAGAAAATGGTGCAGATTATATAGTTGTTGGAAGGCCTATTAGAAATGCAGAAAATCCAGAAGAAATCGCCCAAAAATACATTTCATCCATTTCCTAAAATTCACTTCTTTTAGTGCATTTAGAGAACTCAAAACAAGAAACTATATACCGCCAAATCCTGTCCAAATAACAATATAATTTGAAATTACCGTGAGGTAATTAAAAAGCAAAAGAAATCCTATAAACATTAGCAAACAACTATTTATAAAATCTATATAAATTAAATAGCTTCTAAAATATCCGTAAAATTTAAGAAAAGTAGATAATATAAGCCCACTGACAAGGAAAGTACTACCCAATCCTAAACAATAAGAAATCAAAAGTAATAATGCTCGCATATAATTTTCTTGAACCGAAGAAAAAATAAGAATACTACCTAATATTGGACCTATACACGGAGTCCATCCAGCTGAAAATGTAATACCTATCATAAAACTACCAGCATATCCTCCAGTTCTACTTTTTACTTCGATAAGACTTTCTTTCCCTAAAAAAGAAGGGAGGAGACAAATCAACAAATAAAGTAATATTGAGAGAAAAAATCCTATGAATACTTTATAGCCAATCAAAAATAATAAAACAGAAATCAGAAGGACTACTCCAAAAAAGAAATATTGGAACGAGGATCTTATATTTTTAAAATTTTCCTGGAAGCGGAATGAAATTGCTCGATCAAAAACATAAATACCAAAAGCAAAAATTAAAACACCACCAAATACTCGTAAAAAATCTTGAGAAGCACTAAAAAATTTACCCAAAAACGAAAAACTGAGGCCAATACTTACAAAAAAAACAGAGAATCCAAAGATAAAAAAAATTGAATTTACAAATATGAGTCTACGTACAGAAGTACTATTACTTTCGTCAGTTATTTGTTCATAAGTCAGTCCTGTTAAGTAGGACAAGTAACTCGGGAAAAGTGGAAGAACACATGGGGAGATAAAACTTAAGAATCCAGCCCAAAAAGCAAGTCCAATGTTCAATGAATCTACGGACATGCAAGCCTCAAAATTAAATTAAAAACTATTCGGTTACAAATGGTTCTTCGATCGTAATCGTATCATTTCTTTCCGGACCTGTTGATATCAAAGAAACAGAAACTCCTAAAATCTTTTCAACATTCCGAATATAAGATAAAGCCAATTCAGGAAGTTCTTCCTGCTTATTCATCCCTGCAGTTTTTACCTTCCAACCCGGAAATTCCTCAAAAATAGGCTTACACTTTTCTAGTAAACCTGTTTCCGCAGGAAAAGATGTTAATTTTTTCCCATCTACTTCATATCCTACACAAATACGTATAGTTTCCTGATTATCAAGGACATCAAGTTTGGTGAGTGCAATTGTATCTATACCACAAACTTGTATGCAGTGCCTTGCAGCCACTGCATCCAGCCATCCACATCTTCTTGGTCGACCAGTTGTTGCACCAAATTCTCCACCCTCTGTTCGCAGCAGATCTCCTTCAGCATCTTCCATTTCCGATGGGAAAGGTCCCTGCCCTACTCTAGTACAATATGCTTTAACAACTCCTAATACTTTATCTATTTTAGAATAAGGTATGCCTAATCCATTTAAAGCACCTCCAAGACCCGTATTACTTGATGTAACATAAGGATAGGTGCCCATATCTACATCAAGAAGAATTCCCTGTGCACCTTCAAGAAGAATATTTTTCTTTGCGACTAAAGAATTTTGAATTTCAATATCTGTATTACAAATATGATTTTTAAGGACTCCTCTAACTTCTTCACAAATAGATAAAATATAAGATTCATCAAAAGCTTTTTGCTCTTCCTCAGTTAGAGAAATTTCAGAGAGCAATTTCTTTTTTAGATTAATGCTAACTTTAATCCTATCTCGCAAAATCTGCTCTTCAAATAAATCTGCTACCCTAACACCGAGTCTTGCAGCTTTATCAGAATATGCAGGTCCAATTCCCCTTCCTGTAGTACCTATTCGATTTACTCCCAACAATTCTTCCATATGGGAGTCCATAACTTTATGGTAGGGGAGAATCAAATGTGCTCTTTTCCCTATCAATAAGTTTTCATCAATTTTTAAACCTAGTTCCTTCAGACTTTTCATTTCACTAATTAGTGATAAAGGATCAATAACTGCACCAGATCCGATAATACAAAGCACATCCGGATTCAAAATTCCTGTTGGGATCAAATGAAGTATAAATTCCTGCCCAGAAACAAAAACTGTGTGGCCAGCATTTGCACCTCCTTGATACCTAGCTACGACATCAGAGCGTTGAGCAAGCCAATCTATAATTTTTCCTTT
>DFQF01000064.1:38800-43342 GCA_002377645.1 Nitrospinaceae bacterium UBA3496
CCCTCATCTCCCCATTGACCACCAACAACTGTCAGAACACTCATAAAATATCTCCTTCTTCCAATTTATTGACGATCTCATCTATAGAGGAAACAATAAGTTCTACACCAGATGAGGTAAGAACTCGCACTTTTTTAGCCCTTACATTTTTTGTGTCTATTACCAGACAATAATCAAACTTAGATTGTCTTGCAAAAGTAAGAGAATCTTTTAATTCCCTCCTCATAATATCTCGTGAGGCCACATATCCAAGATCACGTAATTTTCTAGAAATCTCGATACCATTCTTCTTTGATGAGGAAAAATCTACTACAAGAAAACTTTTTTTATTAACTTCATTATCTGAGTTGTTAACAACATTCGAAAGACTATCTAAGTCTATCGCAAAACCTGTTCCAAGATCGTCAGTTCCAAAATTTTTAAGTAATCGATCGTATCTCCCCCCACCGCAGACAGGAGAACCAACTCCAGAGACAAACCCTTCAAAAATCACACCTGTGTAATAATTAAAATCTCGAAAATCTGCAAGATCAAATACTATCTGCTCTGTTAATCCATACAAATCTAAAATCCCATATACCTTTTTAAGTTCCTGGACTGCTTTTTTTGAAGTTGCATTCTCAACAGTCTTTTCTGCAAATTCAAGAACTGAAGAATCACCGAAAAGTCTGGCTAAATTCTTTAAAATATTTGCATCCTTTTGCCCATTTTTTTTCCCTTTCAGTAGTTGTGCAAGAGAAGATTCATCTCGCCTTGAAATAGCCTCTGAAATTTTTACTTTATCATCTTGAGTTAAGTCCAAAACATTAAATATTCCTGCTAAAAATCCACCATGACTCAAAGAAATTTTAAAATCCTTTACCCCTATTTTCCTGAAACACTCTACTGCAATCGCGATTACTTCTGCATCAGCTTCCAGAGACATTAACCCTATTAGTTCAACACCAGCCTGCAAAAATTCTCTTTGATAGGTTCCAGAAACATTCATATATCGAAAAACATTTGTCACGTAGGAAAATCTTAAAGGTCTAGGAGCACTTTCAAGTACTGTTCCAGCAATTTGTGCTATCTGCGGTGTGACGTCAGATCTCAAGGATAGTAAATTTCCAGTTTCTAAATCTATGGTTTTAAAAATTTCAGAATCTCTGGAATCACTTTCTTTATCAGGTGCGTAAAATTCGAAAGAAGGGGTTATAATCTCTTGGAAGCCCCATAAAGAAAAAATCCCTCTTATTTGTTCTTCAATGTCTCGTTTTTTTTGAACCTCTTCACCAATAAACACTTTAGAGCCAGAGGGTAGAATTTTTTTTTCAAGCATAGAAGACATAATAAATTTCCTTTACCTAAATCAATTTCAAGATCTACAGCACGACTGATCTAGCATCTAAAAGACCCGGAATATTTCGTACTTCTTCCATAACATTCTCTGGAATTAAGTCATCTAGTGATAAAATAGCGACTGCTTTATCATTTTTTTTGGTTCTACCAAGCTGCATACCAGCAATATTAATTTGATGTTTCCCAAGCAAAGTTCCAATTGTACCGATCGTTCCTGGACGATCTTCATTTGAAAAAACAAGCATGAACCCTTCTGGATCAACATCTATGGAGAAACTATCTATAGAAGTGATCTTTGGACTTCCAAGATTCGTAATTGTTCCTATCGCGGAACGTTCATTTTTATCTGTAACTAATCGGATTTCAATCATATCTTTATAAAGATCAGACGAATTCCTATGTGTTGTAATAATTTCTATTCCTCTCTCTTTTGCTAAAGTAGGTCCATTAACTAAATTTATTCTCGTATCACCAAGAAAATGAGAAAGAATTCCCTTAATTGCATTTGAAGAAAGTGCAGAAATCGGTATTTCTGAGGTTCCATGATGTATAATCTCTAACTTCCTCACTCCGCCATCAACAAGTTGTGCTAGAAAGGAACCCAAATTTTCAGCCAAAAGTAAATAAGGTCCTATTCTCTCTAGTTGCTCTGACCCAAGTGAAGGAAGATTGACTGCATACTTCACAACCCCATCTTTCAAATAATCCACTACCTGCTGAGCAACGCTGATAGCTACGTTTTCCTGTGCTTCTTCCGTAGATGCTCCTAGATGAGGGGTACAAATTACTTCAGGTCTCTCTAACAGAATACGATAATTCTCTGGTGGAGGCTCTTCAGGATAAACATCCATAGCAATCCCCATTACTTTTTCTTCATCGATCGCATTAGAAAGTGCTTCTTCATTGATTAAACCACCTCTAGCACAATTCACTATACGTATACCATCTTTCATTTTCTGAAACTCATTTTTTCCCAAAAGATTCGAAGTCTCATCAGTGCCAGGAACATGAAGTGTAAGATAATCACATCCCTGTAAAACTTCATCAAAAGAAACCAGTTTAACGTCTCTTTCCAATGCGGCTTCCTCTGATATATAAGGATCAAAAGCTATGATATCCATTCCAATATTTTTTGCTAATCTAGCAACATTAGAACCAACTCTTCCAAGTCCAATTACACCTAAAGTTTTCGATGCCAACTCACTTCCAACAAACTTGGACCTTTCCCAAAGACCAGATTTCAAAGAAGAAACAGCTTCAGGAATCCTACGTGCAAGAGAAAAAATAAGTCCCATAGTATGCTCTGCCGTAGTTATCACGTTTCCATCAGGTGCATTCACAACCAAAACTCCCAGACGACTCGCAGTATCTAAATCAATATTGTCTACACCAATCCCAGCTCTAGCCACGATTTTAAGTCGTTTCCCTGTTTCCAAAAGTTCCTTGTTGACTTTCGTCCCGCTTCTGACGATCAAAGCATCAAAACTCTCTATTTGAGATAAAAGATCTTCCCTAGTCATTTTGGGTTCATTGACTACTTCAAATCCTTCATTCGAAGATAAAATCTCTTCTGCACGTAAAGACATCGATTCAGAAATTAGAACGCGCGAGACAAATTGTTCATTCATGCAAGCAAACTCCTTTGCGCTGCAGCAATTCCAACGGATTTTTCAAATTTACAGCCTAACTCTAACAGGGTTTTTTCAAGAGCACTAACGGCCACTAAAACATCATCTCCATCGACATACCCTAGATGGCCTATACGAAAAATCTTATCGCTTAATTCTCCCTGTCCTCCAGCAATGGTCACACCACAATCAGACTGCATCTTCTTTGGAATATCTTTTCCGTTAATTCCTTGCGGAACTTCAACAGCTGTTAAACACTCTGCTATTAAATCTTTTGTGAAAATGTTCAAACCCATAGACTCAATAGCCTCTCTGGTAGAAGTTGAAAGTTTAGCGTGTCTTTTATATATATTCTCTAATCCTTCTTCCTGCATAATAGAAAGAGCTACTTTTAAACCCATCATTAAAGAAATGGCAGGGGTCCAAGCCGTTGTATTTTTTTTCTGACTCTTTCTTTCTATCTCTAAATTAAAATAATACGAAGGACAGTTAGACTTCTCTGTTCTCTTCCAAGCATTTTCACTTAACCAAACAAAAGCCAGACCTGGAGGAAGCATCAATGCTTTCTGACTTCCTGTAACTACTGCATCCAATCCCCAATTTTCTGGTTGTACATCATAAACTCCTAAAGCAGTAATAGCGTCTACTACGAGCAACGTATCAGGAGATACCTTTTTGATAGCTTGAGAAACTCCTTCTATATCATGTTTAGAGCCTGTAGACGTTTCACTTGCCTGAATTAGAACTGCGCTAAATTTTCCTTCTATAAGTTTCGCCTCAAGATCTGTAATATTTACAGAATGCCCCGGAGTCACAGTTAATACATCTGTAATCACTCCATATGCCCGACAAATTTCAGACCATCTCTCTCCAAATTTACCGCCTTCTACCACCAAAGCCTTCTCCCCTACAGAAAGGAGATTTGAGACACATGCTTCCATTCCACCTGTTCCAGAAGAAGCTAGTGAGATCACGTCGCTATTAACTTGATATAACCACTCTAATCCATCACGAATATCCGCGAAATGCGATTCAAATTCACTTGTTCTATGATGAAAAAGCGGTTTCGCCATTGCCTCGAGTACAGGCTGAGGAACTGGAGTAGGTCCGGGTGCTAGCAAATGATTTTTCTTCATATTCTTTCCTATTCTATTACACCAAATTTTAAAATATACTGGAAAACCGCAAGAGGATATCAGCCCTTGAAAGTTCAATCAAGACCTAGTTCAATGTTATCAAAGTAAACTTAAGTAAATAAAGAAGAATATAGAAGAAAAAACCGGGAGAGTATCAAATACTCTCCCGGTCTGAATTTCTACTACAAGCTTCAATCTGAAAAATCAGATATCAGCTTATCATCATTCCAAGCTTAGAATGAATGACGGATTTCGAAGTACCAGCACCATGTGTTATCGAAATCACTTGTTGCGTTTGTTGCTTTACCATAGTCACCAACGGCTAGGTATGCATATGTAACCTGTGCCCATAGTGATTTATAGAACTTATATTTCAAAGAAGCATCAACTTCTGTACCGATATTTGTGTCAGACACATATTGTGTTCCACCAGAAATATC
>DFQF01000061.1 GCA_002377645.1 Nitrospinaceae bacterium UBA3496
GCCGTTTGCAATAGAAGAGGTTAAGCTAGCAACTTGGATTGGAGTCGTCTCAAGAAATCCCTGTCCAATAGAAAGATTATACGTGTCCCCAAGGTACCACCTTGTATAACCCTTTCTTCTCTTTTTCCATTCTTCCTTTTTCCATTTTTCTGACGGCAAAAGTCCAGATCTTTCCTTTTTTGAAAATCCAGTTTTTTTCCCCACTCCAAACTGGTTTGCATATTTTCTAATATGATCAAATCCCATTTTTCTTCCAGCTTTGTAAAAGTATACATCGCAACTTTGAGCGACGGCGTCTTTTAGCCCCAATTTTCCATGCCCTTCTTTTTTCCAACATTTTTTTGGCTCATTTTTTTTCCCCATATATATTCTTCCGTTACAAAAGAATTCATTTTCTTTCTCAAAATCTGAATGTGATAGAAAAGCAAAGGCCATAATAGTCTTGAAGATCGAACCTGGAGGATACGAACTTTTTAGAGGTCTATTTAATAAAGGTTTCAGGGGATTATCATTAACCATTTTCCAATCCTTCGGAATAACTCGTCCCTTAAAAATATTCGGATCGTAATTTGGATGAGAGATGATAGATAAGACTGCACCATTCATTGGATCTAAAGCGATAACACTTCCTTCGTATTTACTGAAAAGTTCTGAAATCTTTTTTTGGAGTCTTAGGTTAATGGTTAAGTGAATATTATTGCCTGATTTTTGCTTAAAAGGAGTTATTATTCTTTTTTTTCTTCCATGTGCATCAACTTCAATTCTTTCAATGCCTATGTCACCTCTTAAGAATTTTTCATGTGATTTCTCTATTCCTTGAAATCCAATATAGTCCCCGATCTTGTAATTTTTTAGTTTGGTTTTGTTGATTTCTCTAAGATATCCTATGAGATGCGCATAAAAATGACCGTCAGGATATTCTCTGATCAAATCAGAATCTATAGTTACGCCGGGGAGTGCTAACCTATGTTCTGCAATCTTCGCTAAGGTTTTCTGATTAATATCCCTCAATAAAAGTATGGGTCTATATTGGTTCTTCTTTTTTAGTTTTTTTATGAAAAAATTGATATCAATTTTTGTGATAGATGAAAGGTTATTCAAAGTAGATCTCAAGTTTTTAGTTTTCTCTATCGTTATATATACATTTATCGATCCACGATTTACAGCAAGTTCTTTCCCTTCGTTGTCAAGAATTAGACCCCTTGGACTTTTTACTCTTTGTTCTGATATTCGATTGTTTTCTGATTGTTTATTTAGTTCATCCCCTTTGATAATTTGGAGATAAAAAAGCCTAAGTGAGAAGATAATCATAATTATTATGAAGATAAATTGGCATATTTTAACTCTTCTATCGCCTAAATCAGTTCTATTTTCGCTGAACATAATTTACCTTATTGGATAATTGATTTCTTTTCTAGATTGAACAAATTTTGTCTGACATTTGAAAAGAAAAGAGATAAGTACTGGTCCTAAAAATACATTTTGAACAGTGCTTGAAATTGTTTCTAGGAAAAAAACGCTTGTAATTGAATCTGAAGGCATCGCGAAATAGAAAAAGAGGGTAGTTGTTAATTTATCTAAAATTGAGAAAATAGAACACAAGATGAAAATGGACAAGAAATCTTTTTTTGCATAGTCGCTTTGAATTCTTCCAATTGCAAAAACAGAAATGGTCTTAGTTAGTGCATTGATTCCGAGTATTCCTCCTGCGAAAACATCTTTGAGTGTTCCTAATATGAATCCTGTAATTAAAGCTGTATATTTCTCGTCACTTAAAGCAAAGAAAATTGCAACTATGAGAAAAGTGTCTAGCTTCCCTATAAATAAGAACGCAAGAAAGTCAGCAGCAGTATTATGAAAGACAATTGACAAGATGATTGTCATCAAGGTGAATGTAATAGTCATTTTAATTTCCCCTTGATTTCTTCCATGATTTTTAGTTCCTCTAGTTTGTTGAAATTAACAGCAGGTTCAACTATTAATTTTTTAAATGAGGAATCATTTTTTGATTTCACGACGTAGCCGACATAAATTCCTTTAGGAAAAATTTCGCCAAGTCCAGAAGTGATAAGGAGGTCTCCTGGTAAAATATCAGAGTCTTTAGAAACAAATTCAACAATTCCTTTTGTTGCATTTATCATTGAAAAAACCCCCTGTGTTCTTGTTCTTTGGACTCTTACATGAACTGGGCTTCTTGGATCTGTAATAAGTAATACCCGGCTTGTATAAAGATGGGATTGATCAATACGACCAACTAGGCCTTGAGAGTTAATAACGATCATATTTTGTTTGATGTTATGTTTTCTTCCTTTGCCGATTAGTACAGTTTTTGAAAATACATTCTTTTCTTTTCCTATAACTTTTGCGGTATGGTATTTAAATCCTTTTTCTTCTTTGACCTTTAATATTGTATGCAGTCTCGAAATCTCTGATTTTAGTTCCCAAAATTTCTTCTGGATGTTTTGTAATGCATGTAATTGTTTTTTGATTTTGACATTTTCTTTCCTGAAGTCTTTTAAATCCAAATAATTCTTCCACAAATCTTTAGTCCATTCCTTGGGGATATTGCTAACTTTGAGAATTGGACTTACAAAGAAAAGAATTGTTTTCTCTATTTCTGCCAACTTGTCCCTTGACCTAATACTTAGAGTGATGAGCGTAAAAGAAAGAGAAAGTAGGAAAACTAAAACGACAATATGTTTTTTTTCGTACAGAAAATTATTCATGTGAATCTCTGGAACAAACTAGGCGGATATTCTATAGAAGTTACTGATTTGAATTGGAAATCAGTCTGTTATTTTTCCGAGGAGATCAATTTCTTCGAGTACTTTCCCGGTACCTAAAACTATAGCAGAAAGTGGGTCCTCGCTTACTGTTACAGGAAGACCGGTTTCTTTTCTTAAGCGAGTATCAAGTCCTTTTAGTAAACTTCCTCCTCCGGTCATGAAAATGCCACGATCGACAATATCTGCAGCAAGTTCGGGTGGGGTACTTTCGAGAGCATTTTTGACTGCGTCTATAATAGACGATACTGGTCCTGATAAGGCTTCTCTTACTTCTTCCCCTTTAATGATTATTGTTTTTGGAATTGCTGCCAGTAAATCTCTTCCTTTTATTTCTCTCTTTTTATCATCAATTTCCTCAACTGTATCAGCGGAACCTAGCTCTATCTTAATTTCTTCAGCAGTTCTTTCTCCTATGAGGAGGTTATAATTTCTTTTGATGAAGTCTATAACCGCTTCGTCCATCTCATCTCCACCAACTCTTACTGATTCAGAATATACAATACCTGCAAGAGAAATAACGGCGACTTCAGTAGTTCCACCGCCAATATCTACTATCATATTTCCTCCAGGTTCTTGTATTGGAAGACCAACTCCTATAGCAGCGGCCATGGGTTCTTCTATTAAGTAGACTTCTCTAGCACCCGCATTCTCTGCACTATCACGTACGGCTCTTCTCTCTACTTGAGTAATACCTGATGGGACACAAATTACCATCCTAGGTCTTACAAGGCTTTTTCGATTATGTACTTTTTGTGTGAAATATCGAAGCATCGCTTCCGTTACGTCGAAATTAGCTATTACTCCATCTTTCATTGGTCTAATTGCAACAATATTTCCTGGTGTTCTTCCAACCATGGATTTAGCATCTCCACCCACTGCAAGTACTTTATTTGTATCTTTTTGTATAGTAACTACGGAGGGTTCTCTTAAGACTACACCTTTACCTTTAACATAAACCAAGGTATTTGCAGTGCCTAAGTCTATAGCTAAATCTGTAGAGAACATACCAAGAAGACTGTTTACAACCATTTTACACCTAACTTTACATTAAATACTCTAAAGTTTTGAATTCACTTAACTTAATAACACGTATGAATGCTGTAACATGAACAATTTTAAAAAGCAAGTACGTACAATGAATAAAGGCAAATCAGGACCTTAGAAATCAATTTTTTTATATTTAAGACATTATTTAGTTTGCTATCTTGCAACTTTTCCTACACTAAGCTAGCTTATTTCACCACACAATAACATCAAATTAGTTTGAAGGATGAATTTATAAGATGCTTACGTATTTAAGAAATAAGGGAAATTCGCTGATTTTAAAATGTCTGCTAGGTTTTGTGGCATTGACTTTCGTCACTTGGGGTGGTTTTTCACTTTCTGATGGTCCAAATTCTGCTGCAAGAATTGCTGTTCAGGTGGATGATTCCTCTATTTCAATTAAAGATTTTGAAGCACGTTATTCGATTAAATTAGAGGCAATGAGAAAACAGTTAGGGCCTCTTTTTAATGAAGAATTAGTTAAGAAAATGGGCTTAAGAAATAGTATTTTTAGTAATATGATTATTGAATTGTTGCAGATCAATGAATCAAAAAGATTAGGCATATCAATATCCAAAGATGAAGTACGAGCAATAATAGAAGGGATGCCTCATTTTAATAGAGCAGGGAAATTTGATTCTAGCTTATATTTCAGATTATTAGATTCAAATCGTGTTACTCCTAAGATGTTTGAAGAAGATATTAGAAATCAACTTACTCTGAAGCGTCTCAGGAATTATGTTGGTCTTGGGGTCTCTGTAACTGAAGAGGATATACTAGAGTCCTATAGGTATGATAATGACAAAATTTCAATTCAGTATATTGATCTTAGTTTTGATCTTTTTGAGAAAAAGATTTCTGCAACGGAATTAAAAATAAAAGAATTTTATGAAAAAAATAAAGAAAAGTTTCGAGAAGATGCAAAGAGAAACGTGAGATGGTGGTATCTTGCATATGATGCGGTTAAATCTAAAATTAAGATCACTGAATCAGAAATAAAGGCTAGGTATTCTCAGACAAAGCAACTTTATAAAGTGAAAGGAAAGGCGGAATTAAGTCAGATTTTTCTCAAGACGCCTCCAGGAATTAAGAAGAAAGAATTAGAAAAGTTGAAGAGTTCTCTTGTTGCAATCAGAAAACGAATAGTAAAAGGTGAGAGTTTTGCGGCTATGGCAAAAGAGTATTCGCAAGGTCCAGCTGCAAAAAAAGGAGGAGTTCTTGGAATAGTCAGTGAAGTTGATATGCTTCCTGAAATTCGAAAGTCATTAGCAAAGATTAAAAAAGGTGAAATGAGCCTACCGATTAAGTCCTCTTTTGGATTTCATTTATTGTTTTTGAAAGACAGAAAGAAAGAGCGTTTGAAAAATATTGAAGAAGTTCGTTCTCACGTTAGAAATGATCTTTTAAATCAAAAAGCTCCTGGGTATGCAAAAAATATGTTGGAAAAAGTAAGGTATGCTTTTGAGGATAAAAAGAAACTACCGGGAGTTGGTATTTTAGTAGAGGGGGAGAGTGGTTTCTTTGAAAAAAAAGCACCTCCGATGTTTATTCCTGACAAGGAACTTCTTGCAGATCTTGCCTTCTCTCTGTCTGATAAAAGAAAGATATCGCCTGAGAAGAAAGGTAAGAATGGAGTCATGTTTGTTTCTTTGTTAGGAAAGAAGAGTTCTGCAATACCTGAATTTAGATCGATCTTGAGTAAGGTAAAGAAGAAATATTTATTAGAGCAAGGGGCTAAGTTAGCTAAAGAAGAATCAGGGAAATATCTGAAGGAATTGAGTGCAGGAAATAACTCATTAGAGAAAATTTCAAAAAATTTTGAGGTAGAAATATTAAGTGTAAAGAAATTTTCGAGATCAGGTGTTCCAAAATTCTTCCAAGGTAATAGGAAAGAAATTTCCTTATTGTTTTCTTTGGGAAAAAATAAATTTGGCAATGTCATCCTGTCTGACAAATTTGTTTTATATAAAGTTTTACGAGATCCTGAAAGTGACATGAAGAACTTTGACAAGCAGAAAAAAGAAATTAGAAAGAGAGTTTTGGAAGAGAAAAAGAATCTTTTGTATAATCGTTATCTTGAGTCGTTGAGAAAGTCATCGAAGATTATGGTTGGAACAGGTTTTAAACTTTAAATAATTTTTTTTCATTCTAAGTTGTTAATCCCAAAAATCTCTTTTGTCTTCCTCTCTAAAAGTATGCTTTTCTTTTACTCTTTCCTCAAATGTTTTATTTGCCTGTTCTTTTTGTTTTTTTTGTTTCTCGAAAAGGTCACTAAATTCGACTTTCTTTTTGTTTTTTGCTTCTTGGAAAGGATCTTTTATTTGGTGCCTAGATAATATTGCTGATTGATCTTGAATTTCCAATTTTATCTTGTGACCAGAAACAATCGCGAGTTTCTTCATGATCTCTTTTGAAAGGTATATTCTTCCTTTATCTTCAACATCTAGGATATATATATTTTCATCTGACATGGTTGTCTCCTATTAATTTATGGCTTTGCTAGCTATTATACCTTGAAAAAAATAAGATATCTTGCTCATTAGAATTAAGAATAGTTCTTTTTCTTTAAAAAGTGCATATGATTTAAAGGTCCTTTTCCGCTTCCGATATCAAAAGATGACTTTATACATTTCTGTATAAAGTCTTTGGCTTCCTTAATGGATCTTCTTAGAGAGAGACCGTTTGCTAACCCACAAGTAATTGCTGAAGAAAGCGTACATCCGGTTCCATGTGTGTTTTCTGTGTCAATGAATTTGCCTTCATAGGTATAACAAGAAGAGCCATAACAAAGTATGTCTGTAGCACCGCTTTGCAAATGTCCACCTTTTAATAGAACTGCTTTTGGTCCTAAGTTTTTAAGCGATCTTGCAATTTCTTTCATTTCTTTTATTGTCTTTATTTTTTCTTTGAGTTTTAAAATTTCCTGCGCTTCTTCTAAGTTAGGTGTTATTAGTGTTGCCAACGGGAAGAGTTTCTCTATTAGGCATGAAATAGAATTTTTATCTAATAACTCATTTCCAGTTTTGGAAATCATTACTGGGTCTACGACTACATTAGTAAGTTTGTATTTTGTTATCATTTTGCAAACAAGTTTAATTATTGATTCATTTACAAGCATTCCAGTTTTAAGTGCATTTACAGCAAAATCTGAACAAACAGAATCAATTTGATTTTTTATAATTTCTATTTCTACAGGTTTGATTTTCTGGATTTTGGAAGTATTTTGTGCTGTTAAAGCAGTTATTACAGATGTGCCATACACACCAAAGACAGTAAACGTTTTTAAGTCTGCCTGTATACCTGCGCCACCAGAGGAGTCAGAACCAGCAATAGATAAAGCTATAGACACTTTTTTATTCTTCTTAGTTGGCAAGGAGTTTCTCCTCAAATGAAGTTTATTCAAACTTTTTTATATATCACTAAAAAATTTGATGCAATTATAAAATGCAATATATGAATTAAAATATATTCTTGACAAAAATGTTTAGGAATAATAGTGTTGTGTCGTTTTTATTTTATTAGAGGATTAACTAATGAGCCCTTCTGGTATTAGAGGTAGGCCCCCTAAAGTTTCTAGAGCTCTTCCAAGTGTTTTAAAACGAATTGGTTCAACGCCCTTAATAGAGTTGAATAAGCTTCCTGATAGTAAAGGCGCTCGAGTTTTTGCAAAAATTGAACAACTAAACCCAGGTGGGAGTATAAAAGATCGTATAGCTTTGAATATGATTCTGGATGCTGAAAAAAGGGGTCGCATATCCAAAGGTTCTACCATAATAGAACCTACTAGTGGAAATACTGGTATTGGATTAGCGATGGTAGGAGCTGTTTTAGGATACAAGGTGATTATAGTATTGAGTGAAAGTATGAGCGATGAAAGAAGAACTATACTCAAGAAATATGGAGCAGAAGTCATTTTAAGTGATAGTAATGGGGGGATGTATGGTTCTGTAATAAAGGCAAATGAAATTGTGTCTGAAAACCCTGATTTTTTCATGCCTCAACAGTTTAATAATCAAGCTAACCCTGAAGTGCATAGAAACTATACTGTTCGTGAGATACTCCGTGATATGGGACAAAAAAAGGTGGATGCATTTGTTGCAGGTGTTGGTACCGGAGGAACTATTACTGGTGTTGGCGATGTTTTGAAATCTGTTAACGATTCCACAAAAATAGTTGCCGTAGAACCGGAAGCTTGTGCGGTTTTATCAGGGAAGAAACCAGGGCAACATCGAATACAGGGAATTGGTGCTGGTTTTGTGCCAAACGTTTTGAACGTAGATTTAATAGATGAAATCAACACAGTTTCTGATCAGGATGCCTACGATTTCTCAAAAGCGTTAAGTAAAGAAGAAGGAATTCTTGCGGGGATTTCTTCAGGTGCTTCAACTTGCGCAGCGATATCGTTAGCTAGTCGAATGTCTAGGGAAGAAAATGTAGTCGTAATGTTGCCTGATAGTGCTGAACGCTATTATAGTTTAGAACCCTATTTTGGGTAATTTTTTGGTTTGTAACTTTAATGGGAGAAAAATATGGCTGTTGTTGTTAGAATTCCGACCCCTCTGCAAGAATTTTCTAAAAATAGAGAAACAGTTGAGGTCAAAGGAGAAAATGTAAAAGATGCTCTTTCAGCCTTAGATGCAGAGTGCCCTGGTATAAAGAGTAGATTGTATGATGAAGAGGGAAGATTACGACGATTTGTAAATATATATGTTAATCAGGAGGATATACGATTTTTGCAGGGAGAAGAAACTTCTTTGAATGAGAATGACGAAATTTCTATTATTCCTGCAATTGCTGGTGGTTTTTAACTGGTGGGGTCGACCACTCTGGCCCGAGTAATAATTATGAGTAGTAGTTGATTTTGCGAAGGATTTCTCATGAGTAGAATTGGAATCGAGTCATCTGTAAAAGCGTTCAAAGATGTTGAAAAATGCCAAATACTTAAGTTGATTGGAAATACTCCACTTTTGAAAGTTGATCTTTTTAAAAATGAATTTCCTGAAGTGGAGGTGTATGGAAAGGCAGAATGGTTTAATCCTGGAGGTTCTGTAAAAGATAGGCCAGCGTTCAATATGGTGAAGGAAGGAATAAATTCTGGAGATCTTTGCCCCGGCAAGGTATTGTTAGACTCTACTAGTGGTAATACTGGTATTGCATATGCGATGGTTGGTGCTGCATTAAATATTCCGGTTACGCTTGTAATTCCTGAGAATGCAACTTCTGAGCGTATAGAAACATTAAAGGGATACGGTGCAGATCTGATTTTTTCAAGTCCAATGGAAGGTTCAGATGGAGCCCAAAGATTAGCAAGGAAATTGTACGAAGAAAATCCTAATGCTTTTTTTATGCCATGCCAATATGATAATTCTTTTAATCCACTAGCTCATGAAAAAACGACCGCTATAGAGATTCTTGAACAAACAGATGGGAGAGTTCAACATTTTGTTGCGAGCCTTGGAACTACAGGGACTTTGGTGGGTACTGGCAGAGGTCTGAAAAAGAATAAACCAGATGTGAAAATTCATGCTGTTATGCCTTCTGAGCCATTTCATGGTTTAGAGGGAATGAAACACATCCCTTCATCTATTAGACCAGGTATTTATGATGACATGGTTCATGACAATTTGATTCTTGCAGATACAGAATCCAGCTATGATTTTGCAGAGAAGATTTCTCGGAAAGAGGGTTTATTTGTTGGACATTCAGCTGGTGCCGCTTTAGTTGGTGTTCGAGAAGTTGCGAAGACTATTAAAAAAGGGGTGATAGTAACAATCTTTCCTGATGGTGGAGATCGTTATCTTAGCACCTAAATCGAGGATGTAATTGAAACTTTCAAAAGAACAATCAGATTTGATTTCTGATCACGCAATTTCTCATTATCCAGATGAGTGTTGTGGTTTGATTCTAGGACCGAACAAAGAAAGTTATGAAACAGATGATCTTGAAATTGTTTTGTGTCGCAATATTCAAAATGAAATGCACGAATTGGATCCTGAAAATTATCCAAGGACAGCACGAACAGCATTCTTGATCGAGCCAAAAGAGTTCCTTCGAATTGATAGTTCGACTAAAGAAGGGAAGATTTTAATAGGTATTTTTCATAGTCATCCTGATGAAGATTCATATTTTTCGGATGAAGATAAAAATGCTGCAGTTCCTTTTGGAGATATCCCTACTTTCCCTGATGCTGAACATGTCGTTATTAGTGTTTATGAAAATGTAATAAAAGAAACGAAAGTTTTCGCATGGGACAAAAACGAGAAGGGTTTTGTGGAAGGGATTTTTGATATTGTAGATAATTAATTATTGGAATTCAGAGGTGTAGTTTGAAGGTATCGACAAAGGGAAGATACGCTGTGATGGCAATGGTTGAACTGGCGCTTCTTTCTCAATCAGAACCTGTTTCCTTGTCTCAGATTGCAAGAAAATTAAATATTAGTCAGAGTTATCTAGAACAACTCTTTGTGAAAATGAGAAGATCCTGTTTGGTTGCAAGTACTCGAGGACCCGGAGGGGGATATGTTCTTGCAAAACCAGCTAATGAGATTGACATGAAAACGTTGCTTTTTTCAGTGGGTGAAGGAATTGTTCCTGTTGAAGGAATAAATAAATCTGAAGATGTGAAATGTTCCGGTAATGAGGATATGGCTAGTTTAGGTAGCCAGTTTTTATGGAAAGAGTTAGAGGTATCTATTCACGATACACTCTCCAGAATAACTCTTGCAGATCTCTGCTCTTCTGCAGAAAATTCTTTAAGAGAAACTGATTATCCAAATTTCCAAATAGGTATTTAAAAATTTCTTTTTTGAAAGGTAAAACTTAAGATGACATTTGAAAAGATAAGAGTAGCTTCAATGGGCTTAGGTCGTTGGGCAAATGTTTTGGCAAATGCAGCGGAACGTGGTGGTAAGATCGAGTTAGTTTCATGCTTTAGTAGGACTAAGGAGAAGCGAAAAAATTTTATGGAATCTTATGGAACCAGAGAAGCAAGTTCTTTTGAAGAATTTTTAAAAGATGATGAAATTGAAGCCATTATTTTAACTACTCCAAATTATGCACACAGGGAACACATACAGGCAATATCTGAAGCGGGCAAACATATTTACTGTGAAAAACCTATTGCACATAATTTAGAAGATTCCAAGAGAATAGTAGATATTATAAGTAAGTCTGGTGTGAAGCTAGCAATTGGACATAGTGCTAGAAGGTTGTCAGTTTGTAGGGAAATGAAAAATCTCATCAGTAAAGGTGAATTGGGCGAAATTTCTATAAATGAAAGTAATTTTTGTACTGAAAGGGGACTTGAACTAACCCCAGATTTGTGGAGATCAGACCCAAAACTGAATCCTACAGGTGTAGTTATTCAACTCTCTATTCATCATGTTGATACTTTGAGATTTATGCATGGACCTATTAAGGAAGTAACGGCTGTTTTGAGAAGTATTCATACAAAAGCAGAGGTAGAAGATGCATCTATGATTATCATGGAGCATGATTCAGGAATTCTTTCGTATGTGGGTTCGGGCTGGTCGTGTCCTTGGGCTTTTCACATGAATGTTCATGGAACAAAAGGCGTTGCGCATTTTCGAATTACAGGTCAGCAATGGAGAGATCCTTCTAAATCTCCTTTGCCCATTAGATTGCATGTTGATAGAGATCCTTTAGGAGAAGATACAGTCTCTGATATGGTTGAAGGAGATATGTTTCGTGATGCACTTGATGACTTCGCAATTTGTGTCAGAGAAGATAAAAGCCCTGAAGTTGATGAAAAAATTGCACATGAATCTCTTGCTGTTGTGCATGCTGCATCAGAAAGTTCAAAATCAAGAAGAACAGTGAGTGTTAAAGATTTTCTTTAGTTCTAAATTTTTATTTGACGAACAAACTCTTTATTCTCTAGATGCCAAGCCACTACTTTTTTTATTCCATCCATAAATGAAGTTTTTGGAACCCAATTCAGTATTTCTTTAGCCTTCTTAATATTAGCCCATGTGGCAAAAACATCGCTTTCAAATTTATCCTTAAACTCTAAGTTTGCCTTCATTCCCGTTTCTTGTTCAATTATTGAGATAACGTCTAGTAATTTAATGGGATTGTCAGAGCCAAGATTGAAAGTTTCAAGACCAACCCTTCTAAGGGAGTTGATTGTTCCTTTTGCAATGTCATCAACAAAGGTAAAATCCCTTTTTTGTTGACCATCACCATATATCTGAATTGGATCACCTTCGATTATCCATTTTATGAACCTGAAGATGCTCATATCCGGTCTTCCTGCAGGACCGTACACAGTAAAAAATCGTAAGATGCTAATATCTGTTCCAAAAAGATAATTATATGTTTTGCAGAGGTCCTCAGCTGATTTTTTGGAAGCAGCATAAGGTGATAGGAAAATATCTGTATCGTTCTCCTCTGAAAAAGGAATTATATCAGACTCTCCATAAATACTAGAGCTTGATGCAAGAACAAATTTTCCTATTTCAAATTTTTTGCATAATTCTAAAAGATTGAGTGTTCCTAACACATTTGTTTCATAATAAATACGAGGATTCTCCACTGATTTTCTCACACCAGCATGAGCCGCAAGATTAATAATGGCTTCAAAACTTCTTTTTGTTTTTGATACAAATTTGTCTAATATCTTGTGGTCATAAATATCAATTTCTTCATATATAAAATTAGAGAATTCTTTTAGTTGCTTCAGCCTCCATTTTTTTAGTCTATTGTCATAACTATTATTTAAGTTGTCTATCCCAATTACAAGATGTCCTTCCTGTAATAGGATTTCAGAAACTCTTGAACCGATGAATCCTGAAGTACCAGTAACTAGAAAGTCTGACAAATGATATTCCTTTTCTTGTAAACAATTATCGAGTTTTTATTTTTCTTAAAAGAGATTTCCACAAGTAATTGAAAAAAGACATCTCATTCTATTGAAAATCAGTAATTATACTCAACTCTATTTTTATCGCACCAACGAATTAGAACAAAAAGTGCCCAAGGTCTAGACCAAAATGAGTCATTTGAAGAGGACAAGTATGAACTCCAGATCTCAGATATTTTTTCTGGAGATAATCCTAATTTCTCTTGTATTTCTATTCCCCCAATTAAAACCTCATCTACATTCTGTTTGAGTGATGTTCGAAGCCATTGATCAAAAGGTAGAGTGAATCCCATTTTCTTTCTATTTTTTATTTCTTCTGGTATTAGATTACCCATAGAATCTATCAAAATTGATTTTAATCTTCTATCTTTAATTTTCCACTTTCCTGGAATTTGTGATGCGAAATTATAGACCTCTTTGTCAATAAAGGGCACTCTTACTTCTAGTGAATTTCCCATACTCATAAAATCAGTATCTCTCAAAAGAGTGTTAGTCATGTATCCTTGCATTTCTAATTCTGACATCAGATTGACTGGATCTAAATCATTTTCATTTGCATATCCTTCGATGGCAGAAGAAGTTGCAGCATGTTTTATATTTGGAAGTAGTGCTTGTCTGTCATTTTGATTTAGAAGTTGTCTAGATATTTTATAAAGTGAATGAATATTAGGGTCGCTTCCTAGTAACTCGAAAGCTTTCATTTTATTGGTTGAATTTCTGAATAGAAGTTGTGCTGATTTTGCGAGTAATCTTTTTGGTATGTTTGGTATGTATTTCAAATAGTTTAGTTTAGATATTCTTGAAAAACTCGAATATCCGGCAAACAATTCATCTGCGCCAAGGCCTGATAGAGCTACAGTAATACCTGCTTTTTTCACAGCTTTAGATATTACATAGGTATTTACCCCGTCCATTGTAGGCTGATCCATACAATCTAAGGCTTCTGGAGTCATATTAAGAATTTCACTTTCAGAAAGTAGAATTTCAGAGTGATTTGTTTTGTATTTTCTTGCTATTTGTTTTGCGAAGATATTTTCGGTATATTTTTTTTGTTCAAACACGACACTAAAAGTGTTGATAGGCTTTTTGTTTGTCTCATGCATAAGGGCAACAATTGTACTAGAATCTATCCCTCCTGATAAAAATACCCCAAGAGGGACATCACTCATTAAGTGAGAACTTACAGAATCTCTTAAAATATTATATAAATCTTTTGAAGTCTCAGAATATGTTTTTAGACTGATTTCTTTTTCTTTTGATGTTTTCTTACCTCTAAAACTTTCTTTCCTTATACTTAGAGAATCTCCTAACTTAATTTCAAGGTACTCACCAGGCATTAATGAATAAATATCTTCTATTATTGTATTTGGAGAAATTACTGAACCAAATTCCAGATATGATTCAAGTCCTTGTTGACTAAGTTTTCTAGGAATTAATTCACTTGCAAGTAAGGAACGAATTTCTGAGGAGTAGATAAATTGGTTTTCTTTATAGTAAAAGTAAAGGGGTTTGATTCCAAATTGGTCTCTAGCCAAAATTAATGTTTTTCTCTGATGATCCCAAATTGAAAATGCAAACATGCCTCTAATTTTTTCAAGGCATTCTATACCCCATTGATTGAAACATTTCAGAATTACCTCTGTATCGCTAGTCGATTTCCATTCCGATTTCTCTTGCATCTCATTTCTTAATCTAGAATAGTTGTAAACTTCTCCATTGTAACATATTGTATTTAAAGTTCTTGTGTCTGTCATTGGTTGATTTGCATTATGACTTAAATCAATAATCGATAGTCTAGTGTGTCCTAGGCCTATTTCCCAATTATTATGTAAGAGAATCTTTTTCCCATTACTATCAGGACCTCTGTGTTTTTGAATACTGATCATTTTTTCTAAGATATCTGTAGTGTTGTAACTGCTTTTCTTAGAAATGATTCCAGCTATGCCACACATTGAGTAACCTTATAATTAGAATTTTTTCAAGAGCTTATTTTTAACGATGATTTTTTAGAGCATTTAAAATTCCAATGACATCTTCTTCATAACTCCATGAATTCATTATCTCTTTAGCTTTTTTTCTCATATCAAATAGTTTTTTTGGATTTTCTATTAATTCTCTTAAGTGACTTGCTAGTTTATCAGTATCGCCTATTTCTATCACATAACCATTTTCCCCGTTCTTAATTAAATCAGCTTGAGAGGAAAGTGCATTAGTAGAGATTACAGGCAATGAACACGCAAGGGACTCGTTAACAGTTG
The DNA here is from genome assembly GCA_002377645.1 of Nitrospinaceae bacterium UBA3496. Classification (GTDB taxonomy): domain Bacteria; phylum UBA8248; class UBA8248; order UBA8248; family UBA8248; genus UBA3496. Next base: position 14,970 of record DFQF01000061.1, read on the forward strand.
CTCCCCAATCTCCTTTGTCGGGAAGATCAGTTCTAACGAAAATATCTGAAATTGAGTAGTACTTCACCATGTTTTCTTGATTTTGAAATCCAAGAAAGGAAACGTTATTTAATTTTTCTTTGTGAACGAATTCTTCCATAGTTTTTCTTAGGTGTCCGTCACCTATAATTAGTAGCTGTTTGTTTGGAAGGTCATTGATTTTTTTGTATGCTCTTAATAGATCTAGCGGACATTTTTTAGTGATTAATTTAGATGCAAAAAGTAACACTGTAGTCGAGTCATTGATTCCATGTTCTTTTCTGATTTCTTTTCGGTTTTTAAAAAATGATTCTGATTTTTTAAAAAAATATTTATTATCGACTGCATATGGACAATGAAAAATCTTTTCATTAGCGATCCCATAACTTATGAAAAAATCTTTGTTTCTTGAACCTATAGAAAGAAAGGAATCTATTAAGAATTTGTATACAATTTTTAGGTATAGTTTTTTTGCTGTAAGTATTATTTTATTTCTTTGAACAATATTATCGTAAAAGTTTGAAGCAATTGCTCTTAAAAGAACTTGTGTTCCGGTTAATTTAGACGTGATGAAAGCTATTAGATTCGTGGTAGCAAAATGACCATGTACAAAAATTCCATCATACTTTTTTTTTATCAACTCATAAGCAATACCTGGATTTATTTTCCCCCATATTGGGTTAAAACTTGGTTTTGGAGAATAGTTTTTTAAAAAAATTGATTTATATCCATCAAGTAGTTTCAAGTCCCATTTGTATTTCACACCGAATTCTGGTTCAAATTGCTCTTTTATGCCAAAGTCAGAACAATAGTAGACAGTTAAATCGATTTCTGGATGTTCAGATAATCTCTTCCATAAAGGGCATTGATATTGAATAGGATGAGAGGTGAGGACCGCTAATTTGTAATTCTTTCTCATTTATGACCTTTTTGAAATTTCTTTTCCCAAAATTGCATCTAAAATTTGAACCGCAATTCTGTAAGTTGGGACATCTGTTTTAATTTCTAATAATTTCTTCTGTTTCATATCAATCTTTTTATATTTTTCAATATGTTCTTTTATTTCATCAATACTTAGTTCTTTTCTCCTCTCAAAAATTCTCTCAGGGATGTCGTATAGCATTATTACCATATAAGGTTTAGGTAAAAAAAAGTAAATTAATTTTATGAACCAATTTGGAGTAGTAACTTTAGGATTTTTCCTTGTACCTGCTAAATAATCTGAAAAGTATCTTTCCGTAATTACGAATCCTTTTTTGCATAAAATTGGTCTTATCTTTATTAAATAGCCAAAAAGATAGTCGATTGAATAGTAAAGAAATTTTAAGTATCCCATTTTATTTTTTGGATTTGTTTTAAGTTTTTTGTCATTTTTCTCTTTGTTTTTTGAAGGTAGTTCTTTTCTCCAAAACAGAATTTCTCTCTTAGTAGGTAAGAAAGCAGGCCTAAATCCTAAATGTATGTGCGCACATAAAAAATGAAACATCTGTATTAGTTCAACAACAGATTTTGATGCGGTGGATTTTCCCGATCCATCTGGTCCTATAAGGACAATAAATTTTCCTTTTGGAAAACTATATCTATAAATTCGGTTTAACCATTTTTTGAAAAATTGGAAAAATGGGAAATACAATCTTTTTAGTTTAAATAACATGAGATATTTGTAAAAATATTTCCTATTCAATATTGTACGAGTGTTTTTAGTTTGAAAATTTCGTATTAAAGTTTCAGGAATTTTAACGGGAAAAATTTCTTTAAGAGATGTATAAAAGACATCCCAATCTATGTCTTTATTTTGAATTTGTGAACTAATTTTATCAGAATATTTATCTCTATTATATTCTGGCCCAAGAAGAAAATGTGCGAGAATGTGAAACAACTCCAAGGTTGGGTCAGGAATCTTAAATCCTTTTTTCGAAATTTTATTCGATTCTAAAAATCTTTTAGCAGGAAAATATTCAACACCTCCAGATTCCAGTTTGGTTACAATGTCAAGTCTAAAGAAATCAAGATCGTTTTCATCTAAATAAAATAATAGAAAATACAGATTAGTTCCTCTTTGTCTGTAATCCCAATTCAAATCTTCTGCGCAATCTTGAATGATATTCGCAACGACTTTTTTCGAGCTTTCTTCTATAAGAATGTCTATATCGTTTCGAAATTCTTCAGGAAGCAATTCATGATTTCTGAGTATACAATAGGGGACATTTTCGATATTGAATCTTTCGAGAATTGATTTTAGAAGTATAGTTTTGGTCGATTGATTTAATTTTTTCATCAAAGTTCTTTTATAATAGACAATAGTTCGGTAATACGTTTTGTGTAAGTGTGGTCTTCATGTGCTCTTTTGTATCCTTTATCCGCTATTTCTTTTCTTTTTTCCGGATTTGCAAGATAGAATTTAACTTTTTCATTGAGTTCATCTAAATTCCTGAAAGTTTCTATTTCTTCTCCAGGAATAAATAATTTTTCTATTTCTTCTCGATATTCACATATCTGAAATGCTCCACATCCAGCAGCTTCAAAAGTTCTAAGATTTATTCCTTCAACTTCACCTTGAAATGTATTTATTACAATTTTCGCTCCGGAAAAAGCCTTGGCTTTTTCTTCTTCAGTAACAAGTTGATTTTGATGAAATTTATTGAGGTTTGTTTTCAACCATCTGGGAATAGGGGGCCCCCATATTTTCACGTCACAGTATTTAGAAAGTTCTTCAAAAATTTTAGCCCTGTAATAATAAAGATTCCCTGCGATCGTTACGTCGCATGTATATTTTTTGAGTTCTTCTTCAGAAAGGGTTATTCTTTTATGCCATTTTGGTTCACAGCACTCTGGTAGGTAAGCAGCATTTTGATTAATTCTTTTTGCCATGCTGACAAGATATTTATCTTTGAAAAATAAGTAGTCGTAACAGCCAGAAAGTAAATATTGTCTTCCAAGATTTCCAGGATGGTCCGGAAACCAACAGACTATTTTTGCGTTTGTATTTTTCTTGAGTCTCAATAGTGATTCTGGTGGAACCCAAGTGCTATGTGTTATGACAAGATCGGGTTGGAAATCTGCTGAGAGGTCAGCAATACGGTTGTATATCTTATTTTCAAAATTTGGAAATATTTTCATCGCGTAGTCTGCAAGCCGAAGTTTTAAGATAGACCATTTTTTCATTTTTCCTCTACTTAGATCCTTGTCTAAAGAGACTTTCAATACTTTTCTTTCGTCTACAGTTAAGACCTCATTTCCAAGAGCTCTAAATGTTTCTGCTGAGCACTTAGGAAGTGAATCAGGATGTTGAGGACCTATAACGACAATTTTCATTTTTGTCCTAATAAATTAGATTGAAACTAAATCTTCTACATCAACAATATATATCTGACGAGTTCCTTCATGTACAGAGTCAATACATATTTGAGTGCCTTCTTTATTCCATCTGGGATGAAGGTCCGATCTCATTGCACTTTCGTCCCAGTTAAGTTCTTTGAAGTTTTCCTTGCTCGGAAGAGAGTAATAATTGCCAATTATATGCTTTGCTTTTTTGTTTAAGTCATAAACGATTAATTGCCTGTAATGTTCAGAATCAGCATATGTGTCAGTAACAAAAAACCTTTCATTTGGAGAAGGCATGGGATGTCCGTCATCTGCAAGAATTCCAATTCCAATTGATTCCGTTATTTTCTCTTTGTCTGTTAAAAGGAAATATCTGTCACCTACTAACTGTTGTCTTACATGTGATCTCGTTTTTCTTATTAATGTCAGAAGTTGTCTGAAAATTGGAAGAGAAAAGACGTTATGACTCCTTATTTTCGAAATCCACGGTCTGTTTCTCCCAAATGCTAAGATTCGATTAGAATTTAGCCAATTAAAGTGAGTAACAGTAATTGGAAAAATATGGAGATCAGTACCATCAGTGTTGCTTGTGCAAAGTCGTATAGGTGAACCGCCATCTTCTGCCCAGTATCTGTGACAAAAAGCAATTCTTGAACCATTGGGATTGAATGTTATGTGTGACAAGAAGTGGTTTTTAGTTTTACTTATGTCGTAATTCCCAGTTTTGGCAACATCTGAAATAGAAATCACAAGTTTTTTTTCTCCAGTAGAGAAATCAATACGAAAAATGCCATCATTATCTGGAATGTTAACAAAAGATGTATTCTTCTTTTGAGAATCGTAGCCATATCCCCCTGTTTCGTAGAGCCTTTCAAAATTGATTCCTAAACCATATTCTCCATTTGGATGAATGGCATATATAGGACATTCAAAGATCTCTTTTTCAAGAGTTTCTATATTTATTTTTATAGAGCAGAATCTATCGTTTAATAGATCGTTGTAAATAATTTCCCTTTCATTTTTCGGGAACCATTGTTGTCTAGCACCTTGTTGAAAATTCCACGCATTAGTTGTTGCAATCTCTTTGAATTTGCAATCTTCATTAAGATCTATTACTCCGACGACAGCCTTGTCTGAATATACTGGAGGTCTGTCAATGAAATTAGTTTGAAGTGAAATTACATATCGGCGATCTGAACTCCATGGACAAAGATCGTGAAACCCAAAAAAATGATGTTTGGGTCCGTTAGTAAGTCTTCTTGTAGGGTAGGAAGTATTGTTTTTAGATTCCAATCTTCTAAGGAGTTCCTTTTGGCGGATTTAGTTTTTAACTTTTATCGTCTTTTTTTGTGAAAAAAATTTTCTGACCTTCTATTAAAGTATATGGTTTCGAGAACCCGGGCATCGATGTTGCTCTGATATGAGTTTTTATTTTTTCTTCTGGCCAGTCTAGTTCAATTTTTTTTATATCTTCTATTTCACTCCTGTAATGGAAAGAAGAATTTCTAGATTTTTCTAATTCATTCTGTGGAATCAGAGAAAAATCATTAGATATAATTTTTGGCAGAGAATTTTTGAAAAGTTCAATTGATTTCATTTCCGTCAAACTATATAGGTCTTCAACCCAATAATCTTTTGGTATTTTAAATCGGTTTTCGAAAATTATTGCCCCACCATCAACTTGTTCTGTAAGCTGATGAATTGTTGCACCGAAAATGTCATCATTGTTTAGGATTGCAAAAGAGAATTGGTTGCACCCCCTATATTCTGGAAGGGGAGCCATATGTAAGTTAATGAAAATTTCTTTTGCTTTATCAATATGTTTTTTTTTAAGTATTTTTTCATATTGAACGCAGATACCAATATCGAATGGTTCAGAATCTTTGAGTGTATTAAGGTCTTTTAGTATTTTTATTCCATTTTGAATGCAAAATTGTTCTATCTCTTTTCCTCTAGGGTTCGTCAAAACGTAAGATATCTCAATGTCTAGTTCATTCTTTTTGTTGAAGATATGTTGTAAACATTCAGAACCTATTTTTTTTGATCCTAAAAAGCAGATTTTCTTCATTTTCTTCTCTAAATGGTAATAGTCCAAAAATAATTAGGCATTATACAACTATTTAACATAGAAATTCTTGAATCTTTTTTGTAACTAATTTTTGTTGTTTGAAGTTTATCTCCGGAAAAAGGGGAAGGCTTAAAACCTGTTTAGATATAATTTCCGTATTTGGTAATGTAGAGTTGTTTTTTATATTTTCAAATGCGGGTTGTAAGTGAAGTGGAATAGGATAGTGTATCCCAGCAAAAATTTTATTTTCTCTTAGAAAGTTGATTAACTCATCTCTTTTGTTTTCATGCACCCTGATAACATAAAGATGGTATACGTGATAATAATCATCTGTAGAGATCGGACATATAACTTGGTCTACTTTTTTAAGTAATTCATTATATTTCTCTGCAGCTTTTCTTCGTTTGATAGTCCATTCTTCTAAATATTTTAGTTTTACTCTAAGTATAGAACATTGAATAGCGTCTAGCCTGCTACTCCATCCGTAGATAGTATGTTCGTATTTATTAGTCCTTCCATGGTCTTTCAATAATCTTATTTTTTTTGCTAACTCAGAGTCGTTTGTCGCTAATCCACCGCCATCACCAAAAGCGCCTAAATTTTTTCCAGGATAGAAACTAAATGCAGTGCCATCGCAGAGTGAAGAAATATCCCGGAATTTATTGTTGATTCTGATTTTAGATCCGTGAGATTGCGCTCCATCACCAATTAGAGTGAGATTGTTCTCTTTTGCGATTGGTATTAATTTTTCGATTTCTGCTGGATGACCATATAGGTGAACGGGCAGTATAGACTTTATTGAAGTATTACTTTCTTTGTGAATTAGAGAGCCATCGTCTTTTTTAAAACACTGTTCTTGAATAAATTTTTCTAAAGATTCTATAGAAATACAATAGTTTTTTGGATTAATATCGATAAAAAATGGTATTCCCCCACACATGATAATAGATTCGGCAGTTGCAAAAAATGTGTGAGAAACAGTTAATACACCATCTCCTTTTTTTATTCCAAGTGCTCGTAAACCTAAATGAATCGCATCTGTTCCACTTCCTGTAGTAATAAAATGTTTTACATTGCAAAAATTGGCAAATTCTTCTTCAAATTTAAGTACTTCTTCACCCATTACAAAATTAGAACGTGAAATAGTATTGGAAATGGCTTCGTTAATTTCAAATGAAATTGAAGAGTATTGCCCTATTAAGTCAACTAGTGGAACATCCTCTTTCTTTTTCAATTCGCTAATTTCTGATAGCTCTATTGCGTTGAGTCCTGACTTTTTCCAAGCTCCCTTTTCAAGTGTTAAGATAAAAGCTTGATTGATGTTATTGCAAATTCGTATTTCATCGTTTTTAATGTAGCTTATTTCTTTTTTTTCTAAATATTTAATCAAGCTATTGGGTTGTAAATTACAAATAGTAGCAGATGCGATTATTTTTTTTGCCCAGTCAGGGGTGTTTTCAATGCTAGATTTTATCAGTATGAAGTTAGAAGACCATAATTCGTATTTGTCATCTTGCAATTTCTGAATTAATTCTTCTGCATCCAATTCTGTATCAGAATTGTTGAAAAAAAAATCGATTACTTCTCCAGAAATAAATAGTCTCGTACTCATTAAATATCACCTTAGTTTTACAGGAGTTCCATTTTTCGAAGCAGATTTATCCATTGCTTCAAGAATTTTCAAGACCTGTATAGCTTTTTTGGGATTTGATAAACAATTTTCTTTTTCATTTATGCAATCTATGAAATGTTCACACTCGATTCTAAGTGGTTCTTCAAAGTTTATTTCAGGAGTAAAAACATTTCCTTCTTTGTTTAATAATTGGAACTGAATAAAATCTTCAAAATTTAAAGAATTCTTTCCTTTTTTCCCGAATCCCCTGTCGTAAATTTTAATTTTTGAATCTAAAGAAGTATCATCATAAACTAGCATTTTCCTTGTTCCTACGATAGTTGCGCCTCTTGTCTTGGTTGGGTTAATCCAACTAGAATGAATATATGCAGTAAGATTTTTCTTAAATTTAAGAGAGGTAAACGCAATGTCTAGTACCCCTTTTTTTAATTGTGAAATACCTTGAGTTCTTATTTCAGTTGGCATTTGGTCGAAAAGGTATAAGATAATTGAAATATCATGGGGAGCTAGATTCCAGTTAACATCAACGTCCGAACGAACAATGCCGAAATTTAATCTTTGTGTGAAAATATAGAAAACCTCACCTAATTCTCCTGATTCTATAAATTCCTTTATCTTCCTCACTGCTTCGTTATATAGGAATGTAAATCCAGCCATAAGTGTCAACTTGTTTTTTTTTGCTAAGTTAGCAAGTTTGCTAGCATCTTTGGAACTAAGAGTGAAGGGTTTTTCTATCAGAACGTGTTTTCGTGCTGTTAGTGCTTTTGTAGCTATTTGGTAGTGAAATTTAGGTGGAGCAGATATTACAAATGCATCAATTTCTTTGTCCAAAATAGCTTCTTCTATATTTGGATAGGATGTGTTTAAAGAATATTTTTTCTTGACTTGGGAAACAATCTTCTTGTCAGTATCAACAATGGAATGTAAACATCCAATTTCTGACAAGTTACGACATAAGTGTTTTCCCCAGTACCCGACTCCGACTAAACAAACGTTTCGCATCTTTTTCTCAGTATCAGTTAAAATAAGTTAAATTCGAGTGATAATAATCAAATTTTTATTATGTTACATAAATATTTTTTTTGTTGGTAGGCAAAATGCAGAAAGTTCATTGTTTGTTGAAATAGTTTGAGGTTATGGATGATTATAGAAAAAGAACTTTAATTTTCTTGCGATTATTTTTTTTTCTTCTTTCTTGAGCCAGATTTGGCAAGTTCCAAAAGCTACTAAAATCAATGTGCATATAAGAGTTGTAAGTATACGAAGTGGTGTGTTGAGGTTTGTGAAATGATTTATTACCCATGAAATAAGTAGCGAAGGAATTCCTAGTGATAAAATACCGGCCCATAAATTTGTTATGAATTTCTTGAAGTTTTCGTTTGTTAGGAGGCATGTTTTTTTTATTATCCAAAAATAACAACAAATAAATTCTCCAATTATTAATGCGATAACTAGTCCATGAAGTTTGTGAGATTTTATTAAAAATAGGGCTAAAATTAATCCAATAAAACTTGAAAACAATTGCAATTTAGCAATTTGTTTGTGTTTGTTAGCCGCTTTTAAAAGTAGAGCGCTCGACATCCAAGGAGTCTGAAAAAGTATATATAACATCAAAAGTCTGAATAGGATTAAGTCTGGTTGGATTTTGTTTTTTGTCCAAAATGAGATAACATTGCTCCCTTCATACCAAAGGGTTGAGATAAAGATGATACATAATGAAGTTGAAATACAAACGATTAATCTATGAGATCTCTGGAGTTTCTCCTGTTCGTCCAAAATTTCCATTTTTGTTATTTCTGGCCACAATGGCATTAGAAAAGAACGAGTAAATTGTCTAATTAAATTTGCTAATGTCCTGCTTACGACAAATAGAGCTACAAAAGTGCCACCAAGTTCTATTGAAATCAAAATTACGCTTCCTTGATGAAGTAGGACTAGCGAAAAGTCTAGAAGGAAGAAGTAAATACCATGGGGTAACATTTTATATAGGACTTTTAAGGAAGTTTTCTTGATTCCCGGAGATAGATTAGGGAATCTTCTTTTGATATCCCAAACAGCAAAGAAAACTAAAAAGGTTGCAACCGTTTGACTTGTCGCAACTGTGATAATGTCTCCTCCTAACAGAAGTACAGTTGGAATAAGTCCAATAGAGATAAACTGTCTTGCATTAGCGAACCATTGAGAAGTTGAAAAATTTCCATTTGTCCTATAAATCGCTGTAACCATGCCTGCTGGCAATGCCCATAAGACCTGGATTGACAATAAAAAGAAGACCCATCTAGTTTCGATAGGACTTATTTCTCTGAATCCGAGGATTTTCTGAACAGGTAAAAAAAACAAAATCGGAATCAAAATCAGTGTAACCATTATTGAAATTGACAAGAAAAGTACGAAAGACGAATGTAGATAAAGACGATATTCTTCTGTTTTATTTAATGAAAATAACTGAGTGAGTTTATTGATTATTGCTAATCTTATGCCAGGATCAAATGAAGTAAGATAAGCAGTTAAAGAAAAAATGGTGAGCCATTCCCCATATTTTGTGGGTGACCAGTAAGTAAGAAAGATTGGAACGAGCAGGAAGTTGCCTATTGTGAGGACAATTTGACCGAAAAAAACTGAAACAACTCCGCTTCGTAATCGACTAAAAAATGATTTTGTTTTTTCTAGCTCTATTTCCATGTTCCTCTGACTCTGTTATTAGAAATTTTATGATAGAGTAAAAAGGTTTGAAGCAAAAGAAATTAAATCTAGTTTCCAATTATAAACAATTTTTTATGTTTATGTTTTGTCTTCTTAAATATTTTTTAGGGTCTTAATATTATGGTCTGGAATGGTTGGAATTTTCTTATTCCAACAGATACAAAAATAGTTTTAGAGATTGGCAATTTTCCGCATATTTCTAACTTAGAACTAGAAAGTTCTGATTGGATGAAGATTGTTTTCCCTTCAGATTGTAGAGAGATTTCTGAATTTGAAAAGTTTGAAGAATTCCTTAGAGATATCAGACCTAGAGGGGCAATTTTAGATTGTATCTTGATTAATGCGGATTCTTTGAAGGAATTGGGAATAATAACAATAATAGAAGAATGTGAATCACTACTTAGCCCTAGTGGGAAGATATTTGTTTATTCTAAAAAAGGAACTTCGCCAGTAAATAAGCTCGATTTTATTTCATTAGAGAAGTTCAATATTCAAGAATTTCATTTTCTAGGTTTCCCTCTGAGTAATGCCATACTTTTTTCTGAGATTCATTCTAAAGAAGATAATGGAGATCATGCTTATATGAAATTTGAAGTAACTGAAAAATTGCTAAAACATTTCCAGCAAATAAAATATAGAAGTAGGCGAGTTTATTATTTTTTATTTATCCTTAGAGTATTAAACTATTTTCGATTGTCGCGTATTTTTTTTCGTCAACAACTACTTGTATTTGTCAGAGAAAGTGGACTTGGAAACTCTTCAGAAGAAAGAGAGCATGAACCATGGGTCTCTAAAAATATTAGTGTTTTGCCTACAAAAAGGAAAAATCTTGTTCCTGTATTTTCTGAAAATGGTGATTTAAGGTCTTTTTGTAAATATTCTTCAGGAAAGCAAGGAGAAGAAATAATTTCAAACGAAGTAAAAATCCTTAAATATTTAGCGAATTATGAATTTCATACAGCGAAAGTCCCAAAAGTTCTCAACTTCAAGACTTGTTTGGCAAGATCCTTTCTGGAAATATCTTCAAAATCAGGATTAAAATATCCAAAAAAAATGAGTGATGCGCATGTTGACTGGTTAATTGAATTGTTTTCTAAAACTTCTACTTCAATTCCTTTTCACAAAAGTGAGTTCTTCTCTGAAATTCAAGAGAAACTTAAAGTAATTAATCATTACTTTAAAGAGGAAAGTAATATCTGGCTGAATCAATTATGCGAGGAGATGTTAGCCGTTATTGATGATTTGAATTTGCCTTTTGGTGTCGTCCAAAGGGAATTCCCCTTTTACCATGCAAATATGATAGGTGGTTCAGAAAAAATGTTTGTGTTTGACTGGGAGTTCGGTCGTGTTAATTACCCACCTTTGTTTGATTTGTTTCACTGCATGTTGAGTGATAAACATATTTCTGGTGCTGAAAGTGTCCCTTTCCCAGAACGTGTTCTTAAGACATTGTTTATTTCTAAGGAAGCTCAAGTATTTGTTAAGAGATATATTAAAGAGTTAAATTTACCTACAAAGGTCGTTTATCCGTTGTTCGTTCTTTTTTTAATTGATCAACTTGCTTGTTATCTTCCTTTTGTAGACCGACTAGAAGAAGTTAGCGGATATCT
>DFQF01000037.1:0-4254 GCA_002377645.1 Nitrospinaceae bacterium UBA3496
CGTTTAGTAGGACTTGAGGATATGGTAGGGAAAGATGCAACACAACTTTCTGGTGGTCAGCAGCAACGAGCTGCACTAGCTCGCGCAATAGTATGTGACCCAAGTTTGCTTCTCTTTGACGAACCCTTAAGCAATCTAGATCTGAAACTTCGAGAAAAAATGCGTTTAGAACTTAAAAGAATACAAAACGAAGTAGGAATTACTTCTGTGTATGTTACGCATGATCAGGCTGAAGCTCTTGTAATGAGTGATGAAATTATAGTGATGAGTAAGGGAAAAATTGAACAAACTGGTGGCCCACATTCTATATATGCGAAACCAACAAATCGGTATGTGAGTAATTTTATTGGAATGGCCAATCTTCTCGAAGGAAAAATTGTCGCTATTTCTAAAACAGGGTTAAGTGAGATTTCTATTTATCAGGATGATGAATCCATAACGATACCATGCGTGGTGGATGATGATACATTGCAAGAAGGAGATGCTGCTGTTTTATCTGTTAGACCTGAGAATGTATATGCAAATAAAGAAAAGCCAGAAGGTCCAACTATAAAAGGCGAAGTAATTCAAACTGTTTTTCTGGGGAATTATGTCGATTGTAGAGTGAGATGGGGTAATTTCGAATGGAAAATTCAGGCACATCCAAGAGAAAATTTGAGAGAGGGTGAGAGTGTGTATATTCGTTTGGACTCTAATCATGCATTGGCTGTTTTGCCTTAAAGGAGATTCTTTTTGTCCACTGTTCAAATACAAAGTCTTGTAAAACGATTCGGCAAAGAAGTAGCCGTTGCAGGAATAGATTTAAATATAGAGAAGGGAGAGTTTGTTACACTCTTAGGTCCTTCCGGTTGCGGAAAAACAACAACACTTCGTTGTATTGCCGGTCTCGAACATCCGGACGAGGGAGAAATTTCTATTTCAGGAGAATTGATTACTTCTGTAGAAAAAGACATTTTCCTTAATCCTGAAGATCGGAATTTGGGGATGGTATTCCAAAGTTATGCTGTCTGGCCACATATGACAGTTTTTGACAATGTTGCATTCGGATTGAAAATCCGTAGAGCAAGTCGCAATGAAATAAAAGAAAAAACAAACAAAGCATTAGAACTAGTCGGTTTGTCTAATGTTGCCGATAGATATACAACTAAGCTTTCAGGTGGACAAAGGCAAAGAGTAGCTTTAGCGAGAGCTATAGTTTATAGACCTGAAGTTATACTTTTCGATGAACCACTTAGTAATTTAGATGCGAAACTTCGTGAACAAATGAGAATTGAATTAGTTCGCTTGCAGCAAGAGGTTGGAATAACTTCAATTTACGTAACACATGATCAAACTGAAGCTCTAGTAATGAGTGATCGTGTGGTAGTCATGGATAAGGGTATAATTCAACAAATCGATAATCCAGAGAAAATATATGCCAAACCAAACAATTCTTTTGTGGCAAATTTTATTGGTGTTGCTAATCTTATTGAAGGTGAATTCCTATCTGATTCAGGTGAATGGGCAGATGCTAAATTCCCATTGGGTGAGGGAAAAAAATCTATTAATCTCAGTGCTGTATGTAACGATTCTGTCCATAAAGGACAGAAAGTAATTCTCTCTATAAGACCAGAAGATATTACTTTATATTTAGAGACACCACCTGATGGAACGACTAATGTCCTGGTAGGTGAAATTATTGAAACTGTTTATCAAGGAAACCTTTTAGATTGTCAGGTAAGGGTAGGTGATCATGAAATTGCTGTACAGATGAATCACTTCGAACAACTTCTTACTAGTCAAAAAGTTTTTATCGGTTTCTCTCCTGAACATGCATTATTTCTTGCCGAATAGTTCTCTTTATTTCTGTGTAAAACCATATATGTTGAAATGTTCAATTCTTAGTGATAATGTCACAAATTCAGTAAAAATCTCATAAACCTATTCAATAGTCTTTTAAAAGAACGATGAAATTATGAATGATAAAATTTTTCAAGAAAAGTTCAATGATGGTTGCAGGGATACAGGTCTTTGCGATTCTACTGGAACAATTCTTGTAGGTTTTTCTGGTGGTTCAGATTCTTGTGTTTTGCTTCATATGGTTAATATTTGCTTTGGAGAGAAAAGGAAGATTGTTGCAATACACGTAAATCATAGTTTGAGAGGCATAGACTCAGACAAAGACGCAAAACATTCAAAATTATTTTGTGATTCGAGAAAAATTGTCTTTCATGAAGAAAGAATTTCAGTCCCTTCTACTTCATCTTTGGGCTTAGAAGCAGATGCTAGAGACTTAAGGACTAAGGTCTTTCAAAAGTATCTAGAGAAATACAAATCAAAAGTTTTAGTTTTGGGGCATCACCTGAATGATAATGCAGAAACGATTTTGATGAGATTAATAGAAGGCAGTGGAATAAAAGGTCTTTCAGGAATTCAACAAAATTCGTTACACACCTTTATGAGCAAGAAGAACAATACTGAAGCCAAGTCTTCCTTTGTAATTTTTAGGCCCATGTTAAATATAAAAAAAGAAGAAATTTTAAACTTTGCCAAATCACACAATATTCAATTCGTTATAGATGAAACTAACAATGACAAAAAGAGATTCAGGAACAATATTAGACATAATATAATACCTTTACTTACAGAATCTTTTGGTGATGCAGCAATAGAGAATATTGTTAGTAGTTCTTCAAATTTAAATCAAGCACGTATGATAAATGACGAAATTCTTTATAGACACATGCAAGAACATTTAGATGTTGATAAAAATATAGTGAAATTAAAGAATGTTCCTGAATTAAAGAAAAAATCGTTGCCAATACGTTCAGGTATTATCAAATTTGCGATTGAAACTGCATTTGAGAAGAATTTATACATTAAGAAACAAAGATTGCCTATTAAAAAATATATCGAATCTATAAATTTATTAATACAATCTGATAATCCATCCTCTAGCCTAGATCTGGGGAAAGGAATTGAAGTTAGACGAGAATATCAAGAGATAACTCTAGAATTAAGGGAAGAGATTAAGAAAATTAAAAAAATTTTTCCACTCAAAATAGGCAAGGTTACAAACCTGGAAGAGTTTGAGATGTCAGCGGAAATTCAATTAGAAGAAAATTCCAATTATTCAAATAAAAGTGAAAACACCAATAATATAATTTTACTCGACAATGATTCTTTGCAACAAGAAATCGTTTTCAGAACAAGAAGAGAAGGGGATAGATTTCATCCTAGACATTCAATCGGGAGCAAGAAATTAAAAAAATATTTAATAGATATGAAAATACCAAAAGTTCAAAGAGATTCAATACCACTTCTTGCAACTGGATCGGAAATAATATGGATTGTTGGTCATGAGTATTCACATAATTATCAAGTTACTGAAAATACTAAAAAAATGCTTAAAATTTCGCTCAACGAATTGAAAACCGATTGATATTATCGATTGAAAAACAATTGGATACATCAAATATTTTTAAAGATACTTCAAAAAAAGAATGGACAACAAGAAGTAAACATTGTTAACTTTAGGTAAGTTTTTTTGATAGTTTTTAATTTTAAGTATAGAAGGGAATAGAATTTGAGTCAGTTTTACAAAAATATAGCACTATGGATGATAATTGGATTGGTCATGGTGGGTCTTTTTCAGACTTTTAATCCATCAGGAAAATCCTCGACTGAAATAATATATAGTGATTTTTTAAGAGAAGTATCAAATGGTCAAATTACAGAAGTTACTATCCAAGGCGATTTTGTTAGGGGTCTTTTTTTATCAGGCAGTTCTTTTCAAACATATGCCCCTAAGGATAGTAATTTAATTAATATATTGCGAGACAAAAAAGTAAGAATTAAAGTACATCCACCTGAAAAGAACTCTTGGTATACCAATTTACTTTTGAGTTGGTTCCCAATGATAGTCCTTGTAGGTGTATGGATATTCTTCATGAGACAAATGCATATGGGTGGCGTTAAAGCCATGTCTTTCGGAAAAAGTAAAGCCAAAATGATGGCAGAGGATAATAAGAAGAAAATTACATTTAAAGATGTAGCGGGTATAGAAGAAGCTAAAGAAGAATTGGAAGAAATTGTAGATTTTCTAAGTGACCCTCAAAAATTCACTAGATTAGGAGCTAGAATACCTAAAGGTATTTTGCTTGTGGGACCTCCAGGCACAGGGAAAACTCTTTTAGCTAGAGCGATTGCTGGTGAAGCGGATGTTCCATTTTTCTCAATCAGTGGTTCTGGTTTTGTTGAAATGTTTGTTGGTGT
>DFQF01000037.1:4657-12117 GCA_002377645.1 Nitrospinaceae bacterium UBA3496
CATAGAGGTGCTGGACTTGGTGGAGGTCATGACGAAAGAGAGCAGACTCTAAATCAACTATTAGTTGAAATGGATGGTTTTGAATCTAATGATGGAGTTATTCTCATTGCAGCAACAAACAGACCGGATGTATTGGATCCTGCATTGCTTAGGCCGGGTAGATTTGACAGACAGATAGTGGTTCCATTGCCAGACATACAAGGAAGATTGGCAATTTTAAAGGTCCATTCTGTAAAGGTACCACTTGATAAATCAGTAGATTTAGAATTGATAGCAAGAGGTACTCCAAGATTTGCTGGTGCAGATTTGGCAAATTTATTAAATGAAGCAGCTCTGTTGGCTGCTGGAAAAAATAAAGATTCTGTTGAGATGTCGGATCTGATGGAAGCAAAAGATAAAGTGTTGATGGGTAAAGAGAGGAGAAGTTTAGTGTTGAGTGATAAGGAAAAATCCAATACTGCCTATCATGAGGCTGGTCATGCTTTAATTGCACTTCTAACACCTGGTGCAGATCCAGTTGAGAAAGTTACTATTATACCTAGAGGTTTTTCTCTTGGAAGTACATGGTCATCTCCACCTGAAGATAGGTATAGCAATAATAAAAACTTCCTGTTGAATCAAATAGTTGGATTGATGGGTGGTAGAGCTGCGGAAATGTTGATTTTTGATGAACTTACAACTGGAGCAAAAGCAGATATTCAAATGGCTACAGATTTAGCAAGAAGTATGGTTTGTGAATGGGGTATGAGCGAAAAATTAGGACCTCTTTCATATGGGAAAAAAGGCGATCAGGTCTTTTTAGGTAAAGAACTTAATCAGTCTAGAGATTATAGCGATAGTATTGCATTAGAAATAGACAACGAAGTACATGATATGGTTTCCTCTGGATATAAAAAAGCCTATGAAATTTTAGAAGAAAACAAGGATAAACTTGAACTATTAGCAAATGCACTGTTAGAACACGAGACTTTAGACTTGAAAGATATTGAATCGTTGATGGATGATGGAACTATACCGCCACGAAAGAAAAGCAATACAAAAGATTCGGAAGAAATTCCTTCAGATAAAGACACAAGCTCCCCGTTAAACAACAGGAAGCCGTCATCACCAACCGATCTAGCTCCAGGTCAAGCCTAAGCAAAATGTGGCATTACTTCTTTAGCAAAAGCCTCTAAAGATTCATCGAACCCAGGCATTGGTGGGTCAATCATTAGATTCTTTACTCCAAAACTTTCTATCTCTTTGATCCTTTCGACTACTTCTTCTGATGTTCCTGTTATAGTGAAACGGTCGAGAATATAATCAGTTATTAAAGGAACATGTTTAGGACTTCTCCAATTGCTAACATCAAAATTATCTAACAGATTTTGTATTTCTGCATGATGTTGTTCTGGAACTGAGTCTAAGGTCATTCTGAAATTATGATGAGCTCTATTTGCAACTCTAGCTCTTACTCTTTCTCTTGCAGCATTTGAATCTTTGTCTATAGAAATGACTGCACCAAAAATAACATCGATTGGTCCTAGATCTGAAGATCTAGCATTTCTTCCTTCATCAATATATTTATGTACCCAATCAATTGTTTCTTTGTAGACCCCTGAGCCAACTATTATGCCATCTGCTAGTTCTGCGGACATAGCTAATGTTTTAGGTCCTTCTGCAGAGGTATAAATTGGAATATTTCTTTCACTCCATATTTTAACATTTACACCCGGTTCATATTCAACTTCTTCCCCTCTTGTGAAAGCCCGAATTCTATTTATTGAATTACGCATAGTTGCAAGACGAGCCATTTTTTTGCCGAGTGTATAAACGGGTGTGTCGCCTGAACCTATACCAAATACAACTCTTCCACCAGACAATTCATCAAGAGTGGCAATAGCACTTGCACTCACAGAATCATCATGAAGAACTGGATTTGTAACACCTGGACCTATAGTAATATTGTCTGTATTTTGAATGGCAACAGCCATAGCAACATTATGATCCCTGCAAGTAAGGTGACTCTCAGCTACCCAAACCTGCTCAAACCCATGTTCTTCTGCAAATTTTGTGCGTTTTGATAACAGTGGAATATCATCTGGTACTAGATGTAGGCTAAATTTTATTCCCATCTACATTTCTCCTAATTAAACTTGTGAACAATTTAGTTTTATAATTAACAAGTTTTAAAAATAACATTTTAATCGTAAAATTAAAATTAGCATTGGCTTATTTTGATTTAATTAGTGTATGGATGAATTTGTAGTTATAATGAAGTCGGTTTAATTCGGAGAAATAAATGCCAAAACTTTGCGTAAATGTAGATCATGTAGCGACTATTAGAGAGGCTCGAAAAACTATCGAACCCGATCCGATTGACGCTGCAATAATAGCCGAAAAAGCTGGAGCAATAGGAATAACGATTCATCTCAGAGAAGATAGAAGACATATACAAGACAAAGATTTACATTCTCTTAAGAAAGTCATTTCTGGGAAACTAAATCTTGAGATGGCTCCTGTACAAGAGATGTTTGATATATCATCCATTCTTAAACCTGACCAAATAACTTTGGTGCCCGAAAAAAGACAGGAAGTAACTACTGAGGGCGGATTAGATTTGATGAATTTCGATCTGAACTTTTTACAAAGAAACTTTAGGAATTTAGACAAAGATATTCTTGTCAGCATTTTTATTGATCCAACCATAAAACAAATTAACATAGCCAAGGAAATAGGTGTGTCCTATATAGAACTCAATACAGCTGCTTATAGTGAATGTGATAGCGAAGAATGTCGAACTAAATGCTTAAATGAACTTTTTGAATCGGCAAATCATGCCTTGTCAATTGGTCTTAGGATTCATGCTGGTCATGGGTTGACATATGAAAATGTAAAACCCGTTTGCAATATACCTGGACTAGAGGAACTGAATATTGGTCACAGCATAGTTTCAAGATCAGTTTTTGTCGGGTTTGAGAATGCGGTTAAAGAAATGGTGAAATTGATTCACTATTAAAGGAAAAAGCTTTCCATGACAACTCCTTTGGCCACTTCAAATGAAATGTCTAACATAGATTTTAGAGCCATTAACGATTATGGAATACCGTCAGATGTGTTGATGGATCGTGCTGGTAAAGTTTCAGCTGACGAAATTTGGAAAAGATATGGCAAGGATGATTTGTCAGTTACAATTATATGCGGTAAAGGAAATAATGGTGGAGATGGTTACGTTGTAGCGAAGTATTTATTTGAATATGGTGTCAAAGTAACAGTTCTACGAATAGTTCACTCTAAAAGTATTTCTAAGGATTCTTCTAAATTTCTAGAAATTATTTCCAACTTGGACATTGAAATCATTGAAGTCGGTTCTGAATCACTCCATTTGTATCAAGATCAAATTCTAAGCGGAGATATTATAGTAGATGCTATCTTGGGAAGTGGTTCCAAGAAAAGAAAAGGCAGTGTAGAAGAAAAAATCATTTCTCTTATGTCGGATTGTGAAAAAGATATTGTTTCATTGGATTTGCCTTCTGGTGTTGATGCAACAACTGGAGAATGTGCTGAAAATCATTTCATCTCTTCTTTGACTATATCTTTTGGCCTTTTAAAAAGAGCGCATATAATTTTACCATCATCTGAATTATCGAAAGAGATTATAAATGTTGATATTGGGATACCCCAGAAATGTATAGACGAAGAAGAAATATCTCTAAATTTGATAAATTTAGATGATGTCTCCAATATTTTGCACAATAGACCAACGGATTCTCATAAAGGCAAAAATGGAAATGTTTTAGTAATCGGTGGATCTTCTGGAATGATAGGGGCACCTATTTTGACTGCCATGGGTGCTTATAGAACTGGTGCCGGAAAGGTTACTATTTGCATTCCAGAACAAGAACAGCAAGTACATCAAATTCCACCAGAGATAATTTGTAAAACTGTCAAAACAACTGAAAAGGGATGTTTTGATGTTGAGTCTATGGATATATTATTGAGATCTAGTGAAGAGGTTGATGTTGTAGTGATAGGTCCAGGGATTTCTACAAATCCAAGAACGAACGAACTTGTACAGCTTTTGTTGCGATACGTAGAAGTTCCTATGGTAATTGATGCTGATGCAATAAATTGTATTGCTCAAGATCTCACTATTTTAGAAAATCACACTAAAGAGATTATAATATCGCCTCATCCAGGAGAAATGGCAAGGTTGATTGGTACCTCTACTAATGAAATTCAAAACAATAGGGTAGGCCTGTCATCTTCTTTTGCCTTGGATAATAATTTAACATTGGTTTTAAAAGGTTGGGGCACTATTATTTCTAATAATTCAGGAAAATCTTGGATTAATACAACAGGCAATTCTGGAATGTCTGTCGCAGGGATGGGAGATGTATTAGCTGGGATGATAGGTGCATTTAAGTCTCAAAAACAAAACACACTAGATTCTTGTATAGCAGCCGTTTTTCTACATGGATATTCTGGAGATATTGCTGCTAAATCTATAGGGAAAATAGGAATTATCCCATCTGATTTGATTGAATGTATTCCTTTTGCTAGAGAAGAAATATCATGAATCATTTTAAAGAAAATAATTTTTCCGAGTTACTTAATAAAACACTACTCTCTTCATCTATGGAAGATACAGAAAAATTAGGGGCTAATTTTTCAAGTTGTTTAGATGATGGTTCTATAGTTTATATTTATGGAGATATTGGTGTGGGAAAAAGTGTTTTTGCAAGAGGAGCTATACAATCACTGCCAGGAGGAAAAAATTTAATTGTTCGAAGCCCAACATTCTTGTATTTATTTGAATATCCAACAACTCCTACGGTTATACATTTGGATTTATATAGATTGAAAGAAAAAACAAATTTGCTAGATTTTGGTTTGGACGAATGGATAAAAAATGAACATGTTTTATTTATTGAATGGCCACAACATATTACTGAAAATACAATTAATCCCGATTTTATTGTTGAGATTGAAGCTCTTAATGAATACAAACGAGAAATAAAGATATTCAGGAATTAAATAATTAATTAAACTTACAAGGAAAAATCAAGAGACACTATGAGAAATTCAAATCAAAAAAATCAGATCTTTACAAAGAAATATATAAGAATTTTTATTTTTTTGTTTATCCCTGGGATTTTTTATGTATCCTATTATTTTTATAGTTTAAACGATTTGCCAAAAATTAAAGTTGGCAATGTTTCTATAGTAAATACAGATGCAGATATTAAACTCGATGATATTCATGTAATTGAGAATTCTAAAGGTTACAAAGAATGGGAGTTATGGGCAGAGACAGCCAAAACTTACCAAGCGAAAGATTTGACAGTTTTCAGCAAGATAAAGATGAAAATATACAAAGACAATACTTTTTGGGAATTATATGCTAATAAAGGTTCTTTAGTTATCTCTAGTCGTGATGTTCTGATGTCTGGAAATGTAGTTATAAAATCTAATAGCGGTCTTTTACTTAAGACACAGTCTATAAGTTTCAAGACTTCATCTAATACGTTATTCGCAAAATCTGAAGTATTCATAGAAGGTGATGACTTTAAGGTGAATGGCTACGGTCTAGAAGGGAATATAAGAAAAGGAAGTTTTACTATAAAAGAAAAAGTTGTTGCATTGCTCAATAATAAAATAGCTAAAAACTAAAAATGAAAAATCAATATTCAAATCTTATGATTAAATCATCGAAAATTATTATCTTAGCAATATGCCTCTCCTTTGTTCCTTTGTTTCATGCTGAAATTTTAGCTAAAGATAATGATTCTCCAACACGTATCACTTCAGAAAAAATGGAAGTGGACAACAAAAAGAATATAATTATTTTTACCGGAAAGGTCTTTGTTACAAAAGGAAGAATAGAAATTCGTGCAGATAAATTAATTTTGCATCCAGATAATAAGAAAACTGAAAGTAAAAATAATGATGCCGCAAAAACTAATTTACTTGGAACTGGGAAAATGCAAAAAATTATTGCTACAGGAAATGTGTTCATGAACCAAGATAGGAAAAAATTTGCTACTGGAGACAAACTCAATTTTGATGATAAAAATAGGATCGCAATTTTAACAGGGAATGCTAAAGCTTGGGAAGGCAAAAATCAGGTTATCGGGGATAAAATCATAATGTATTTAAATGAAGATAAAACTATAGTGCATGGAGCAAAGAATAAAAGGGTTCATGTAACTCTGCATCCAAAACAACAAAAATAAGGATTATTTTGGAAACAACAAAAAAAACAGAAAACAATCTAGCATCTTCTGCTTTATTTAAAACTTATTCTAACAGGACTGTAGTTAATGACGTTTCTATTGAAATAAAGTCGGGTGAAATAGTTGGTCTTTTAGGTCCTAATGGTGCTGGAAAAACTACTGTTTTCTCGATGATATCTGGATTAGTTCAACCTGATTCTGGTGAAATTTTGCTAAATGGAAATTCTATAACTCAAATGCCTATTTACGAAAGAGCTCGTTTTGGATTGGGATATTTGCCTCAAGAATCTTCGATTTTTCGAAGAATGACTGTATCTCAAAATGTAATGTCAGTTTTAGAACTCATGCCTTATACAAAGCTAGAACGTAAACAATACCTTGATAATTTATTAAATGAATTAAAAATCACCGAAATAAGTAATTCTAAAGGATTTTCACTATCTGGCGGTGAAAGAAGGAGGGTAGAAATAGCGAGAGCGCTTGCGATGTCTCCTTCGTTTCTTCTTATGGATGAGCCTTTCTCTGGGATAGATCCTATTATAGTCGCAGAAATTCAGACTATGGTTCGTGGTCTCACTAGATTTGGAATAGGTGTTTTAATTACTGATCATAATGTTAGAGAAGCATTAAATATTGCAGATAGGGCTTATATTCTTCACGAAGGTCAAATAATAGAATCTGGCAATCCTAGCAAGTTGATTGACAGTAAAAAAGCAAGAACGGCTTACTTAGGTGATAATTTCAAGCTATAATTTTCAAATATTTTAATAATTTTTCTTAAAAATATTTAAAATATGCCGTTTATTGAAATAGAGTAACGTTTAAATAGTTTAAATGTAGAATAAGGAGATTGACTTGTCGTCGAATAAAGAAAATTTTATTTTTACTTCTGAATCTGTTTCAGAAGGCCATCCTGATAAAATGGCAGATCAGATTAGCGATTCTATTTTAGATGCAATCTACGAAAATGACCCCAATGGAAGGGTTGCATGCGAAACAATGCTAACCACAGGTTTAGTTTTTATAGCCGGAGAGATTTCTACAACCGCTGAATATGATCCTAAGAGTATTGCCAAAGAAACAATAAGAGAGATTGGATATGACAATGCTAATTATGGTTTTGATTGTGATACTTGCGCAATTTTGACTGCGATTGACAACCAATCACCTAATATTTCTCAAGGTGTCTCAGAAGGAGAGGGTCTTCATAAAGAACAGGGTGCAGGCGATCAGGGAATGATGTTT
>DFQF01000037.1:12416-20541 GCA_002377645.1 Nitrospinaceae bacterium UBA3496
CAGGGAATGATGTTTGGTTTTGCCTGCAAAGAATCTCCAGAATTAATGCCTCTTCCTATTATATTGGCCCATAAATTGGTTCGTGAGACTTCTGTTAAGAGAAAAGACGGCACGTTGTCTTACCTAAGACCTGATAGTAAGAGTCAGGTATCTATTGAATACGTTAACGGAAAACCATCAAAAATACAAAACGTTGTTATTTCAGCGCAACACGCTGAAGATGTTTCGCATGAACAGATTAGAGAAGATGTTATTTCACAAATTATAAATCCAATTTTACCAGATGAAATGGTAGTAGATACTACCGAATTTCTTGTTAATCCAACTGGAACTTTTGTAATTGGCGGACCTATGGGAGATACAGGATTGACAGGAAGAAAGATAATTGTAGATACCTATGGTGGGTATAGCAGGCATGGTGGTGGAGCTTTTTCAGGAAAGGATCCATCGAAAGTCGATAGATCTGCTGCATATATGGCTAGATATATAGCAAAAAATATTGTAGCTGCGGATATTGCATCAAAAGCTGAAGTGCAAATTGCATATGCAATAGGTGTTGCGGAGCCTGTTTCAGTATTAGTAGACGTTTTTGGCACAAGCGAAATAGAAGAGGATCTAATAACAAATGCTGTGAAAGAAGTGTTTAGCCTGAAACCGAAAGAAATTATAGATACTTTAAATTTAAGGCGTCCAATTTATAAGAATACCGCCGCTTATGGTCACTTCGGAAGATCTGAAGATGAATTTAGTTGGGAGAAAACAGATAAAGCGCAAGATCTGAGAACTGCCTTAAAAATATAAAACATTAACAACACTAGAAAGTGAGTAAAGATGAAATATGATGTTAAAGATTTAGAATTAGCTGAAAAAGGTTCCCTAAGGATGGAATGGGCTGCTGAAAGCATGCCAGTTTTAAAACAGATCCAAGAAAGATTTGTAAATGAGAAACCTCTAAAGGATGTTCGTATTGGTGCATGTTTGCATGTGACTACAGAGACGGGGTTTCTTCTTAAAACTTTATCAGCTGGAGGAGCAGAAGTTTTCTTGTGTGCCTCTAATCCATTATCAACACAAGACGATCTGGCGGCTTCCTTGGTGGTTAATGAAGAAATCCCAGTTTTTGCAATAAAAGGTGAAGATAGAGATACGTATTACGACCATATGCGTTCTGTTTTAGATTCTGCGCCTCAAATAACAATGGATGATGGTGCTGATTTAGTTACAGAAGTTTTGACTACAAGAAAAGATCTAATTCCCAATATTATTGGAAGCACTGAAGAAACTACAACGGGAGTTATTAGGCTTCGTGCAATGTCTCAAGATAATGTTTTAAAATTTCCCGTGATTGCAGTGAATGATGCGAATACAAAACATTATTTCGATAATCGTTATGGTACAGGTCAAAGCACTATTGATGGAATAATCAGAGCTACAAATAGATTGTTGGCAGGTTCAGTTTTCGTTGTTTCAGGTTATGGCTGGTGCGGCAAGGGTTTAGCTAGTAGAGCAAGGGGAATGGGTGCAAACGTAATCGTTACAGAAGTAGAACCTCTTAACGCTTTGGAAGCTCTTATGGACGGATTCCGAGTCATGAAAATGGCAGAGGCTTCCAAAATCGGTGACTTCTTTTGCACAGTTACTGGCGACAAAAATGTTATAGCCATGGAACATATCGAAGCAATGAAAGACGGGTCCATAATAGCAAATTCAGGACACTTTGATGTAGAAATCGATATGGCCTCGTTAGAAAAATCAGCTTCAAGCAAGAGAGAAATTAGAGAATTAGTAGAAGAATATACTATGGCGGATGGGAAAAAAATAATTGTGATAGGAGGTGGTAGGTTAGTGAATCTGGCCACTGCAGAAGGTCATCCAAGTAGCGTTATGGATATGAGTTTCGCCAATCAAGCTTTAGCAGCAGAGTACTTAGTAAAGAACGGTGATAGTCTGTCCAATAAAGTATACTCGATGCCCAAGGAAATAGATGATCAAATTGCAAGACTTAAGTTGAAAAGTATGAATGTGGAAATAGATACCCTGACTGAAGAACAAGAAACTTATCTTAATAGCTGGAACGAAGGCACCTAAAGAAATTTCCTCTTTGTTTTTTAGATTATGAAGAAAAAACATTTCCCGTTATTTATCTTTGCGGCCATTTCATTTTTTTATATTTCAGTTTCCCTTTTTGCTGGACCTATAAATACAGTAAAAAATGTGAGCTTTTATAAATTTGGAAAATCTGAAAAAATCACATTCTTTTTTAGTGGAAGACTGCCAAATTTTACCCACTACGTTAGCAAATCAAAAAAATATTTCACTCTAAGAATCGATAGAACCAAAGTTGTAAACAAGAAATTTTCAATTCCACATTCCTTCCATTATGTTAAGTCAATTAATAAAATTAAGACAAAAAATGAAGATTCAAGAATAAGGTTTTTGCTTTCTGTGAAATCATTAAAAATAATTGTTTATCCGCTAAAAAATCCAAATCGAATAGTTCTTTCATTTAGAAGAAAAATGAATATCAAAACTAGAAGTAAAGTGAAAGCTAAAATCAGAAGTAAACGTATGCCAATGAAAAACACTTTACAACGAAGTTCATCAATTAAGAAAAACCTGCGCCTGAAATTTATGAACGGAAGAGGGGTTGTCGTTTTAGATCCTGGCCATGGTGGAAGAGATCCAGGTGCAATTGGTATTTATAGAAATAATGAGAAATTTGTGAATTTAGATGTCTCAAGAAAATTATTTAAAATACTAAAAAGAAACTATCTCAAGAAAAATAAGATTTTCATGACTAGATTTAACGATAGTTATGTTTCTCTAAATCAAAGAAGAAGATTTTCGAATAGAATGAACGCTGACGTTTTTGTTTCAATTCATTCTAATAGTTCGAGAAGAAAAAGTCTCAATGGAATTGAAACATATTTTTATAACAAAAAAGCATCTTCGAAAAGATCTTACAGGTTAGCTTTAAGAGAGAATATGCAGATGGAAAGAGTTGGCAGTGATTTAGATAAGATATTTAGCGATATGTGGGAAAGCGAAAAAGTTGTTGCTTCAAAAAAAATCGCTGAATTAACTCAGAACACGTTAGTAAGATATCTTCGTATGAACAATTATAAAGTAAAAGATTTAGGAACGAAATATGCACCTTTTGCAGTATTAAAAAATTCAAGAAGAAAAATAAATAAAGATCTTTTTCCAACTGTAAGCATATTGATAGAAATTGGTTTTTTAAGTAATAGAATAGAATCGAGATGGCTATTAAGAGAGAGTTATAGACAAAAAATTGCAGAAGGAATAGCTTTAGGGATTAAATCCTATATTTTCAACAAAAGGTTTTAGGGAGAACCTAAAATGGAATTACCTGTTTTTACGATAATCGGACGTCCTAATGTAGGGAAATCCACTCTATTCAATAGAATTGTGAAGAGAAGAAAAGCTATTGTTTCACCTGAACCTGGAATGACTAGAGACAGAAATTATGAGGTAGTTGAAGTTGCTGGAAAAAATTTCTTATTGGTAGACACTGGCGGATTTACAGAATCTGTAGTCGACCCTTTTAATAATCTTATCAAATCACAAATCTTTGAATCCTTGAAAGAATCAAACGTTATTTTCTTTGTAGTAGATGGGATAGATGGGATTTTAAATGACGATTTTGAAATAGCAAAAATGGTCAGAGACAGTAAAGTGCCAACAATTCTTGTTATGAATAAGTCTGATGCGAATGTATCGCAATATAATGTTTCAGATTTCTATCAATTAGGATTTGATGAGCCGCAAATTGTATCTGCTGAACACTCTAAAGGTATTGAGTCAATGATTGAAAAAGCCTTTACCTTAGTAAAAGAAAACAATCATGAATATGTAGATCATAATGAAATAGGGGTTTCTATTCTAGGGAGAGCAAATGTAGGGAAATCCTCACTTTTAAATCATTTATTGCAAAAAAACCGATCTCTGGTAAGTGATATTCCTGGTACTACTAGAGATCCAATCGATTCTTTTTGCACTAGAGGTGAGCATACCTATAGATTTATTGATACTGCAGGGATAAGAAAAAAATCAAGAAAATCTATTTCAAAAAATGAAGTAATCAGCATGCTGTTTTCTTTTAGAAGTATTTTCAGATCTGACCTTTGCATATTGTTGATAGATGCAATAGATGGCCCATCAACGATTGATTCACAAATTGCTAGTCAAATTGTAGAGTCTGGAAAATCTTGCTTGATAGCAATAAATAAATGGGATTTACTAGAAAAACAAACTAAAACGTTTGATGAGATGGTGTTAGACATTCGAGATAAGTTGCCTCAAATGAGATTTGCTCCTGTTTTATCTATTTCTGCTTTAACAGGACTTAGATGCGAAAAATTGTATGATCTTATCCATACATCCATAGATGCATCTAAACAAAGGATATCAACATCAATTTTAAATGAACATCTAAAGAAATGGACTGATTCGCATCCACCTCCTTATGATCATAGAGGCAAAAGAACTCCTATGTTTTATGCTACGCAAATTTCAACACAGCCACCACATTTCGTATTTTTCTTAGGAAAAATTAAAAAATCTTTTTTTACTCAATACTCTAGATATTTAGAAAACAGAATAAGAGACGATTTCGATTTCGAGGGTAGTAGCATAAGAGTAAGTTTCAGATCTAAATAAACTCACTATTATTCAATATAGTTAAGATTCAACTTTAATAATTCCTTCAAACTATCTAAAGTGATTGACAAAATAACAATGTGCTTGCAATATTGTTGTATATTTAAAACTTAACAATTCAATTGAACTTTCGGATTTAATATACCTGTGGAAGGAAAAATGGCTAAATATACATCTGAAGATATTAGAAATGTAGTTTTTTTAGGAGAGGGAGGAAATGGAAAATCCTCTTTAGTTGAAGCATGCTTGTTTACTTCAGGAAATACAGATAGGCAAGGAAAAATCGATGAAGAAAACTCTATCTTAGACAGTGAACCTGAAGAACAAAAAAGAAGATCTTCTATATTGTCTTCCGTAGCTCATGCAGACTGGGAAACAAAAAGATTTAATCTTATTGATACTCCAGGATTTTCAAATTTCATCGCTGATACAATTTCTTCTATTAGGGTTGCAGACAATGCTATTCTTGTGATGAGTGGACATTCTGAGCCTAAAGTAATTACTGAAAAAACATACCAATGGGCAACAAATGAAAATATTCCTACATTCGTTTTTATAAATCAAATGGATCATGAGCAGGCAGATTTAAATTCCTCTTTAGAAAATGCGGAAAAATCTCTTGAAAAGAGAATAGTTCCATTGAATATACCTGTTGGCAATGGTGAAAACTTTTCTATAATTGTAGACCTTATTACTGGCAAAGCATTTCAGTATGATAGCGGTGGAAACGGCAAAGGAAAAGAAGTAGATATTCCTTCAGAAGTAAGTTCTGAAATTGAATCGTACCGTTCCAACCTTTTTGAATTTGCAGCAGAGTCTAGCGAAGAACTTCTTGAAAAATTTCTAGAAGAAGGCGAGCTTACTGCAGAAGAATTGATAGAAGGACTTAAAGATGGAATTGCAGATTCATCTTTTCTGCCTGTTCTTTTCGGTTGCGGATTGAAGAACATAGGTACCGATTTGCTTATGAGAACACTTGTAGACTTTGGCATGAATCCAATTCAGAGAATTTCACAAACTAATATCAGTGTAATGGGGGAGAGCGGGGAAGAATCTAAGCTATCAACTGACGATAAATTTAGAGCCTTGGTATTTAAAACCGTCGTAGATTCTTTTGCTGGAAAATTAAACTATTTTAGAATTTTTTCCGGGAAGACTTCCTCGGACAGTTCAGTATTCAATCCTTCCAAAAAAGAAAAAGAAAGATTAGGAGCACTGCTTTATCTTCAAGGAAAAAATCAAAGTCCTGCAGATTCAGGATTAGTAGTCGGTGATATTGCTGCAGTGGCAAAGCTAAAATTCACTGAAACTGGCGATACTTTATGCGATGCTGATATCAATGAATCTTTTAATTCTATTGCTTTTCCTTCGCCAGTCATTTCATACGCAGTAGCACCTAAGAGTAAAGGAGATGAAGAAAAATTAAGTACTGCTTTTGCTAGAATGAAAGACGAAGACCCTGTTTTAGAGGTTAGTCGAGATCCTCAAACTCAGGAAATGCTTATAGGGGGTTTGGGAGTTCTACATTTAGAGACAGTGGTTGAAAGATTAAAGAGAAAATACGGTGTTGAGTTAGAAATGCAGACACCGAGAGTACCCTATAAAGAAACTATTAAAGGAAGGTCTAAGGTTCAAGGTAGATATAAAAAACAGACTGGTGGCAAAGGACAATTTGGGGATACCTGGCTTGAAATTGAACCATTGACTAGAGGTGAAGGTTTTAGATTCACAGATAAAATTGTAGGTGGAGTAATTCCAAAAACCTACATTCCGGCAGTAGAAAAAGGAATAATAGAAGCTATGGATGCTGGAAGTCTTGCGGGATATCCCGTTACAGACATAGCTGTAACTTTATACGATGGTAGTTTTCATGCTGTAGATAGTTCAGAAATGGCTTTCAAAATTGCAGGCTCGTTAGGATTTAAAAAAGGAATGCTGGAATGTAAGCCCGTTCTTTTGGAACCTATTATGAATATGGAAGTAATCATTCCTGAAGAATTTATGGGTGATGTAATTGGAGACTTAAATTCTAGAAGGGGCAGGGTACTAGGCATGGATGCTGGAAGCGGTGGAAAACAGGTAGTGAAAGCAGAAGTACCAATGGCAGAGGTACTCAATTATGCTCCGTCTTTACGCTCCATGACTGCAGACAGAGGAGACTTTACAATTGAATTCAGTAAATATGAAGAAGTTCCCGGCCAGATTGCAGAAAAAGTAATAACTGAATCCGTTGCTGCTGAAGAGGAATAAAAAAATAGCAATCTAATTATAAAATGGGAATATTATGCCCAATAAAAATAAAGTAACACAAAAAATCCCAGATAAATTATTTTTTAAAATTGGTGAAGTGTCTAAATTGGCAGCTACAAAACCTCACGTACTTCGTTATTGGGAAAAAGAATTCCCAGTATTAAAGCCTACAAAGAGTGATACTGGACAAAGAGTTTACAGAAAAAAAGATGTTGAATTAATAATGGAAATCAGAAGATTATTGTACGATGAGAATTTTACGATATCTGGTGCAAAAAAACAGTTTAAAAGAAAATATACGAGAACAAAAAAAAATGTTGCACAAAAGGATATAGTTGAAGTCCAAAGTGCTACAGATTTAGATATAGCCTTATTGAGAAATGAACTTGAAGAAATATTAAAATTATTGAAGAATTGAAATTATTATGGCATCAGATCCTAAAACAGATCTCAATGAAAATGATCCACTACAATTGTTTGTTAAAAAATCACTTGAATTTTTAACTACTTATAAGAAATATTTTATTTCTTCTTTTGCAGTTATCCTCATATTGATTGTTGGAATTGTCCTATATATTCAAAATCAACAAAAATTATTAATTACTGCAAAAAATAATCTTACAGAAGCAAGTAAAAAATTAACAAAAAAAAAGTATTCAGAATCTGAAAAATTATTCCTAAAAGTAATCAATCATAGTCCAGACATAAATATTATCACTAGAGCTAAATTAGGATTATCAAATGTATATAAATATCAAAATAAATACAGTGAATCTGTAAGAATACTCAATTCTGCATTAGAAGATATAAATAAGAGTACAGATGGTAAATCTTCTATTGAATACGAACTCCTTTACCGGGCTTTGATCTCTATATATATGAAATCTAAGGATTGCGAAAATATATCAAAATTATTATCTCATGATTTCAAGATTACAAAGAAAGATGATTTGTTGTTAGAACTTGGAAGATGTTATGAAAAGAAAGGAAATACGAAAAAATCGTTAATAGTGTTTAAGAAGTTATTAAAAGAGTATCCAAAGAGTCCATTTGTTACAAATCGCATTAAAATACTCAATTCTAGCGGAAAGATATAATCGATGATAACATATATTATGTAAAATGATTATATTGTAATTCTAGCCTCTTTCTGGGCAGAGTCAGAAGATCCTTTAACATCAGGAACGAATCCCAT
>DFQF01000027.1:0-9739 GCA_002377645.1 Nitrospinaceae bacterium UBA3496
TTAACCTCTTCTATTGCAAACGGCGGGAAAATTTATAGGCCCTATGTAGTAGAAAAGATTACTAGCACGGATGGGAAACAAATTTTCCGTCAAAAATCTCTGTTAAGAAAGAGAATCCAGGATAAAAATCAATACTTAGAAAAAGTAAGATTATTTCTAAAAGAGACAGTAAATAGCGAAAAAGGGACTGGCAAAAAAGCTAAATCTAATCTTTTCACTATTTCTGGCAAAACAGGAACAGCCCAAGCGGCTAAATTAGTTAAATCATCAATAAATACCGATTCCGAAGAAAGGAAAAGAGATAATAGAGACCATAGTTGGTTTGTTGCATTTGCTCCTTACAAAAAACCTGAAATTGCACTGGTAATTTTTGCAGAACATACAGATCTGCCGGGTTCTCATTTTGCACCTATGGCAAAAGAAATTATTGAATTTTACATTCAGGGGAAAAAAGGAATCCGAATTGATAAATAGAACACCTCAGACACAAAATACTTCGATCACAACTTCGACAATTTCTCGAATTGATTTGCCACTTGTAGTTACTATGATTTGTCTTTGCATGATTAGCGTTTTTATGATTTACAGTGCAACTTTTCTTGACCAAAATGCTCTTATAAAAGGGTTATGGAAAAAACAGTTGCTATTTTTCCTCATTGGTCTTTTACTTCTGCTAATTGTACTCTCAATAAATTATAGACATTTCGTAAATTTCTCCCCTCTTTTCTACACAATAGTTTTAACACTTTTGCTTGTAGTATATTTTTCTGGAGATACAGTTTACGGTTCAAAACGTTGGCTTTCATTCGGGTCACTTCGAATACAACCTTCCGAAATTGCAAAGATATCAATAATTTTAATTTACGCTTTCTTTCTTGGCACATTTGAAAGATCTCACTTCTTATCTTGGAAAATGATTCTATACCCTACACTTTTCTTAATACCTCTAGTTATTCTTGTCTACAAACAACCCGACTTAGGAACATCAATTGTAATCTTACTTATAGCAACAATTATTTTGCTTTCAATTGGTGTATCAAGAAGATTGTTTTTGACCTTTTTACTTTCAGGAATCGCAAGCATTCCCTTGTCATGGCACTTCCTACTTAAGCCATATCAAAAACAAAGGATCTTAACCTTACTTTTTCCTGAATCTGGAAATCTCGGGACACAATGGCAAAGCAAACAAAGTATGATTGCAATTGGAAGTGGTCAATTTTGGGGAAAAGGAACTCTTGAGGGCACACAAAGTAGCCTTCAATTCCTACCTGAGAAACATTCGGACTTTATTTTTTCAGTAATATGTGAAGAACATGGATTTTTAGGAGCAATTATCGTCCTTTTGCTACTCGCAATTTTGGTACAAAGATGTTTCAGCATATCTAGAAAAGCATCTGATGAACATGGAAAAATCCTTGCTTTAGGTATTGCAATTTTGTTTTCACTGCAAATAGTATTTAATATAGGAATGACTATTGGAATCTTTCCCATAGTCGGAATAACACTTCCTTTAATTAGTTATGGAGGAAGTTCTTTGATAACTTCAATAATAGCAATAGGTTTAGTCATGAATGTAGATTTAAGAAGAAGAACTTTTAAAAGAAAATGAAGCTTAGGAATTTTTTATGGAATCAAAAATTATAGTTAATGCTGAAAAATTTGAGACAAGAGTAGCTATTATGGAAAATGGCGTTCTAGCCGAATTTTTTGTCGAAAGAAAAGCTGAAAAAAGTATTGAAGGAAATATTTATAAAGGCATTATCAAAAAGGTATTGCCTGGAATGCAAGCTGCATTCGTAGATATCGGATTAAATAAAGCTGGATTTTTACATGCTAATGATATCTGCCCTATTATTGAGTTGGAAAATAACAATAAAGAAGAATCAGAAGATTTTGATGAAAATGATTTCCTTGACCTTTATGGGAATGATGACGAATTTGATGGTTACACTACGAGAAAAATGGAACCAAAATTTAAGAAAAAAAGAAAAAAGCAGAGTTCTAAAATTGAACATTTAATTAAAGAAGGACAGGAAATTCTAGTTCAAGTAAGCAGAGAACCTTTTGGCACTAAAGGACCTAGACTGACGAACTATATTTCCCTACCAGGCTATTATGTTGTTTTTATGCCTACAGTTAATCAAGTTGGGATAAGCAGAAGAATAGAAAAAATCTCAGAACGTCAAAGACTAAGAAAACTCATAAAAGAAAATAAGAAGAAGGGTTCTGGTTATATCATACGAACTGCGAGTGAAAATGTTTTAGAAGAAGACTTGCAAGCAAACATACAATTTCTGAACACGTTATGGGATAATATTTTATCTGAAAGCAGAGAAATTTCAGCGCCAGGATTAGTCCACGAAAACCTTTCTATTATTCAACGTACAATCAGAGATTTTTTTAACTCTCAAATCGACAACATGATTATAGATAGTGATTCGGACTATGAAGCATGCAAAGGGTTTCTCTCTAAATACTATCAACACTTATTGTCTAAATTAATTAAATATCAAAATGGAAAACCAATCTTTGATTTTTATGGCATAGAACATCAAGTAGACAGGATGTTGGACCAAAGAGTTTGGTTGAAAAGCGGAGGATTTCTGGTAATAGATCAAACAGAAGCTTTAACAACAATTGATGTCAATACAGGCAGATTTGTAGGAAAACGCAATCCTGAAGAAACTATTATAAAAACTAACCTAGAAGCAGTTCATGAAGTTGTCGCTCAACTCCGCCTTAGGAATATAGGTGGCATCATTATTGTTGATTTTATAGACATGGAAAAAGAGAAGAACAAAAACAAAGTTTTCAATGCTTTCAATGAAGAATTAAAGAAAGATCGTTCTAGAACTAGCATCTTAAAAATAAGCGATATTGGACTAGTTGAGATGACTAGAAAAAGAGTGCGAGACAACATACAAAAGACTCTTTGTGAGGGTTGTCCATATTGTGAAGGTAGAGGTCATGTGAAATCTAAGACTACCATTTGCTACGAAATTCTGAGAGACATAAAAAGAATAAATTACGGGAATTCAGATATTAAAACTATTAAATTGACCACACACCCAGATGTAGCTGGCCGATTACTGGAAGAAGACAAAGAACACCTAGATGATATAGAGAACAAACTTCAATTAGAACTTGTAATTAAGACTGACGATGAGTTACATTTGGAGGCTTATGAAATTGAGGCTTTATAATGTTTTAAACCCAAATTAAAAATGTTGGAAAATATATAAAGAAAAAATGACCGATATTAAAAAAGAAAAGAAAAAACTACTTATTGTCGAATCCCCCACAAAAGTGAGGACACTCGAAAAGTTCTTATCCAAAGAATATAAAGTTCTTGCCTCAAGAGGCCACTTAAGAGACCTTCTAAAAACAGGCGAGAGAAATATGGGTATCGACATTGAAAACGGATTTAAAGCACATTACGGACCAATAGATTCTAAGAAAAAAACTATATCAGAACTTAAAAAAGCTGCTGCAACGGCTGATGAAATTTTTCTGGCAACTGATCCTGATCGTGAAGGAGAAGCAATAGCTTGGCATATCAGTCAATTAATAGAAAAGAAGAAAGAGCAAAGACCTATTTACAGAATCTCATTTAACGAAATAACAAAAAACGCCGTTCTTAATTCATTATCTACTCCAGGAGAAATTGACAAGAAAAAAGTAGACGCACAAGAAACAAGAAGAAAACTTGATAGAATAGTCGGGTTCAAACTATCAGGAGAAATACTCTGGTCATTAGTTGCTTTTGGTCTAAGTGCCGGAAGAGTTCAATCAGTTGCCTTAAAACTCATTTGCGAACGTGAAAAAGAAAGAAACGAATTTCAATCTTTAGAATATTGGGAAATAATTACACTCTTAGAAAAATTAGGCCAATCAATTCCATTCAAAGCAAAACTGCATAAGATTTCAGGAGAACTAGTAGAACAAAAGAAAAAGAATAAATTTTTAATAACCAGCAAAGAAGAATCTAATAAATTCAGAGAAATAATAGAAAATGCCAACCTAAAAATAGAAAAAGTAGAAAAAAAAGAGAGGAGATCTCAACCCTCCCCTCCATTCATTACAAGTACCCTACAAAGAGAAGTCTCTACAAAACTTAGATTCTCTGCAAAACGCACCATGTCTGTTGCACAAAAGCTCTACGAAGGAATAAATCTAGGAAAAGAATTTGGAACTGTAGGTTTAATCACATACATGAGAACAGATTCTGTGAGAATTGCACCTGAAGCAATAGTTTCGGCTAGATCTTTTATTCAAAATGAATTTGGCCGAGAATTTTTGCCTGACAATCCTAATGTCTACAAGACAAAACAATCTGCGCAAGATGCTCACGAATCGATAAGACCTACAAATGTCGATTTAACACCACTAAAACTAGAAACTCTAATGAAAAAAGATGAATTCGCAGTTTATGAACTTATCTGGAAACGTTTTCTTGCTTCGCAAATGACAAAAGCAATCTACGATCAAACTGTTGTAGATATAAAAGCAGACGATTTAACTCTTAGAGCAAGCGGATCAGTTATGAAATTTGCAGGGTTCATGAAATTATACGAAAATGAAAAACGTGACCAAGAAGAAAATATGAAGGAAGAAAAAGATCGATTGCTACCCGAACTTTTAGAGGGCGATAAGATATCAATTTTAAATACAGAAGAAAGTTCAGAACCTATCGAACAAAAACAGCACTTCACCCAACCTCCTGCTAGATATTCTGACGCTTCTTTAGTTAAAAAACTTGAAGATGAGGGTATTGGAAGACCAAGTACCTATGCATCTTTTTTTGATAAATTGGAATCTAGAAAATACGTATCTGTTCCAAAAGGGAAACGTCAATTTGAACCAACCGTTTTAGGAATGGAAGTAAACAAATTGCTCCTTGAAGGATTTCCAAAACTGATAGATGTTAACTTCACGGGGAAGCTTGAAACAGATTTAGATAATATTGAGAGTGGAACACAAGACTGGCTTTCAATTCTCCAAAATTTTTACAAAGATTTTGATAACGATGTTCAAGAAGCAAAAACAAACCTTCCTAACCTTAAAAAAATCTCTAAATCAACAGGAAGAACCTGTCCAGAATGCAATGAAAATGAACTTGTTGAAAAGTTTGGCAGAAATGGTTGGTTTATTGCGTGTTCTTCTTATCCTAAATGTAAACATAGCGAAGACTTAAACGTAACTGAAGATTCTGAAGAAACGAAGCAATTCATTGCTGAATTAGAAGAAAAGGCACCTCCTTGTTCACTTTGTGGTTCTCCAATGAAGTGCAATAAAGGGAGGTTTGGATTTTATCTTTCTTGTTCTGACAATCCTAAAGAACATCCAAAATTGAGCGTTAAAGAAAATGGGGATATTTCTACACCCCCTGTTACTTTAGGAATCTCCTGTGGTTCCAATGGTTGTGAAGGAGAACTAGTCGAGAGAAAAAACAATAGACGAGGAAACCTTTTCTACGGTTGCTCTAAATTCCCAAAATGCAGATATATTTTGCCAACACCACCCATCAAATCATCTTGCCCTAAATGTAGTTTTCCACATTTAACAAAGATAGAAGACAAAGAGGGAAAAGAGATTTTGAGTTGTCCATCGAAAGAGTGTGACTACTCATCTAACGAGACAGAGGACATACCTATAGATACTGCCCAAACTGCTAAAACTTAAGATGTCTAAAAATCCCAAAACAAATCATGAGCAAAGAGTTTTAAATATTATAGGTGCTGGCCTAGCTGGAACAGAAGCTGCGTGGCAGGCATCTAATCTTGGCATAGAAGTCAACCTTTTTGAGATGAGACCAAAGAAATCAACCGCGGCACATCAAACCTCTAATCTTGCGGAATTGGTTTGCTCTAATTCTTTTCGTTCAAATTCAATTAGGAATGCAGTAGGGTTGTTGAAAGAAGAAATGAGAAAACTAGATTCTTTAATTATCAATTGCGCTGAAGAAGCTAAAATACCTGCAGGTACCGCACTTGCAGTAGACAGAGAAAAGTTCAGCAAAAAAGTTACAGAAAGGATAGAAAAGAATTCTAAGATTAATCTAATTAGAGATGAAGTGAAAAGTCTAGAACCTTTTAAGGATAAAATCACAATTATTGCTACTGGGCCCCTAACTAGCGACTCACTTTCTGAAGAAATTAAGAAATTAACAAACGAAAAATATCTTTACTTTTACGATGCAATTTCACCAATCGTATACGGAGACAGTATAGATATGTCTACCGCTTTTTTTGGTTCAAGGTATGGCAAAAACTCTTCTAACGAGGAAGGAGATTATATAAATATAGGATTGAGTAAAGACGAGTACATAAACTTTATTGATGAACTAACTAAAGGAGAAAAGATTCCACTTAGAGATTTTGAAAAAGCTATTTATTTTGAAGGTTGTCTTCCAATCGAAGTAATGGCGTCTAGAGGCTTAGACACTCTTGCCTACGGTGCAATGAAACCTATTGGAATTGAAAATCCGAAAACAAAAGAAAGATTCTATGCAGTAATCCAACTAAGAAAAGAAAACTTAAATGGAGAATTTTATTCTCTCGTCGGATTTCAAACTAGATTAAAGTATCCTGAGCAGAAACGGATTTTTTCTATGCTCCCAGCGTTGTCAAAAGTTAAATTTCTAAGATTTGGAAGTCTTCATCGAAATACCTACATCCACTCACCTAGATTATTAAATACAAGCTTGCAACTTAAGAAAAAAGACAATCTGCTCTTTGCAGGTCAATTGACTGGCGTAGAAGGTTATATTGAATCTTGTGCAATAGGCCTATTAGCTGGCTTATATGCAGCATCCAATTTAAGAAACGAAATACCTTTAATTCCACCTCCAACAACAGCAATAGGTGCGCTAAATCGATATGTCGCTGAAGCTCAAAGTGAAGATTTTCAGCCTATGAATATCAATTTTGGCATTTTCCCATCATTAGAAAATCATATAAGAAGAAAAGAAGACCGAAGAGATGCTATGATTACTAGAGCAATGAATGATCTTGAAAAATGGAGAGAGGACATATTTCTGTGCAAGATATAGATAAACTCATGGAAGATTTTAGAAAAAAATTATCTAAGGAGATGGGATATTCCTCGCATACAATCAGGGCTTATTCGAATGATCTCAATAGTTTCATTAAATTTCTATCGGAATACACAAATAAAAAAAACCCTGATTTTCTGTTAGCCGATAAATTAGCAATAAGAAATTATCTCATTCAATTACATAAACGTAAAATAAGTACTACAACTTCTAATCGTCACATTTCGAGTCTAAGAAGTTTCTATAGATACTTACAAAAGGAAGGTTTAATTAAATCAAACCCTACTGAACATATTGAACTCCCCAAGAAAAAGAAAAAACTACCGTCATTCCTTCCAGTTGATGATGCAGTTCAACTCATGGATATGGTAGATACTACTTCCGAAGAAGGAGCAAGAGATAGTATAATTCTAGAAATTCTTTATGGTACTGGTTTGAGAGTAAGTGAATTAACACAATTAAACTTAGATGATATAGACATAGAGAATAGAATGATTCACGTTAAAGGAAAAGGAAAAAAAGAAAGGATAGTTCCAATAACTCGAAAAGCTAAGGAATCTATAATTAAACACTTAGAATATAAGAATGAAGTAAAACATAGCGTTTCAAAACATCCTTTATTACTTAACTCTAGAGGTAATAGAATGTCCCCTGAAAGTGTAAGACAAATTTTAAAAAAATACAGACTTGAGGGGAATTTTGGCTATTCATTTACACCTCATTCTTTACGACATAGCGCAGCTACACACTTAATGGAAAATGATACAGACTTAAGAGCTATACAAAAGCTTTTGGGTCATTCCAGTCTTTCTACTACACAAACTTATACACAAGTTAATTTTCAACAATTACAAAAAGTTTATGACCGTTCACACCCAAGGGCAAAAATAAGGAAAAATAGAAACTCATCAAAAGGAATTTAAATGGAAAATAAAAGAAAATTCATACGTTCCACTACTATCTTGGCATTAAGATATAATGGACAGACTGTAATTGGAGGAGATGGACAAGTAACTATGGGAGATTCTGTAGTTAAACATTCTGCAAAAAAAATCAGGAGACTATCTTCTGGTAAAATACTCGCAGGTTTTGCAGGTTCTGCATCTGATGCTATAACTCTTTTTGAGAAATTTGAGGCCAAGTTAGAGGAATACGATGGTCAATTAGAACGTGCGGCAGTCGAATTAGGAAAAGACTGGAGAACAGATCGGATTTTAAGAAGATTAGAAGCACTTTTGGCTGTTATTGACGGTGAAAAGAGTCTAATCTTATCAGGGAACGGTGACATCATTGAACCCGATGACGGTATTATTGGCATAGGAAGTGGAGGAACGATTGCAATGTCAGCAGCAAGAGGAATGATGAGTCTAAACCCTGAAGTTTCTGCGGAAGAAATAGTAAAACGTTCTCTCCAAATTACTTCCGAGATTTGTATTTATACAAACAATAATATTTCAGTGGAAACGCTCTAATGGAAAATTTAACACCATCACAAATAGTAAAAGAATTAGATAAATACGTTATTGGTCAGAGCGAAGCTAAAAGAGCGGTATCAATAGCCCTCAGAAATCGTTGGAGAAGACAACAACTTTCTTCTGACATACGAGATGATGTTGCCCCAAAAAATATTATTATGATCGGTCCCACTGGTGTGGGAAAAACTGAGATTGCCAGAAGACTTGCACGACTAACTAACAGTCCGTTTATCAAGATAGAAGCGAGTAAATTTACCGAGGTAGGATATGTAGGAAGAGACGTTGAAAGTTTAATCAGAGACCTAACAGAATTATCGAGGAACATAGTATTAGAAGAACAAAGAGAACTTAATAAAACAACTGCACAAGAAAAAGCTGAAGAGAGACTTTTAGACCTCCTTCTACCGAAACCTCCAGGATTTGGTGATGTTGATGAAAGAGGACAAACCAAGGACCCATTGGGAGAAGAGTCTTACAAAAGAACAAGAGAAAAATTCCACAAACTTCTCTTAGATGGAAAACTTGATGATAGAGAAGTAGAGTTTGAAATATCTGAAAAAGCTCCTGAAATTCACTTAATGGCAGGAAATGACCTAGAACAAATGGGAATGAATATCAAAGATATAATGGGTGGTTTGATGCCATCTCAACCAAAGAAACGTCGTTTGAAGGTTCCAGAAGCTTTTGAAATTTTAGCGCAAGAAGAGGCCGATAAATTAATAGACCCAGAGAATGTAAATCAAGAAGCCATAAATAGAACAGAACAAGCCGGCATTGTTTTTCTAGATGAAATTGACAAAGTTGCTTCTGGTGGAAATAGCAGCCAAAGCCCTGACGTTTCAAGAGAAGGTGTCCAAAGAGATTTACTTCCGATCGTTGAGGGTTCTACTGTACAAACAAAATATGGACCTGTTAAGACTGATCACATACTTTTCATTGCCGCTGGAGCATTTCATATTTCAAAACCATCGGATCTGCTTCCTGAACTCCAAGGAAGATTTCCGATTCGTGTAGAATTAAGTTCTTTAGAGAAAGAAGATTTTATTCGTATTCTTAAAGAGCCTCGCAATGCACTAATTAGACAATACATCGCACTACTTGAAACAGAAGGAATTGCTCTTTCATTTTCAGACGACTCAATTGACGGAATAGCAGATTTTGCGTGCAAAATTAATGAACAAAATGAAAACATAGGTGCAAGAAGATTACA
>DFQF01000027.1:10040-85656 GCA_002377645.1 Nitrospinaceae bacterium UBA3496
TGCAAGAAGATTACATACAATTATGGAAAGACTCATAGAAGACATATCCTTTAATGCCCCTGAATTAGATAATAAAACTATAACTATAGATAGACCCTATGTTGAAGAAGCTATTTCAGAAATTGCTGAAAACATTGACTTAACAAGATATATACTATAAAAACATTCAATTTTCTGTTTTCTTGGTAATTTTAGTTTTACTTTTTATTTGTTTAAAGGGGTTTGTATGACAAAAAAAGAGTATGCATCTACCTTAATTGAAGCACTACCATACATAAAACAATTTTCTGGCAAAACAATTGTCATTAAATATGGAGGTTCTGCACAAACAGACTCAGAATTAAACAAACTTTTCGCTGAGGACATCGTATTACTTAAATACATCGGAATTAATGTAGTAATAGTCCACGGTGGAGGTCCCCAAATTGCAGAAACTTTACAAAAAATAGGGAAAAAAAGTGAATTTATAGAAGGGCTTCGAGTTACAGACGAGGAAACTTTAGACATAGTTGAAATGGTGCTATCTGGTTCAACAAACAAAAGCATAGTCAGACTTATTAATCAACAAGGAGGCAAAGCCGTTGGTTTGTCAGGTTCAGACGCAGGACTCACAAAGGCTATGAAAATAACTCTTACAAAAGAGAGTGATGGAAAAAAAGAAGAAATAGACCTAGGAAGAGTAGGAAAAGTCAACAAAATTAATCCTCAGATAATTCATTATCTTACCAAAGGAGATTATATCCCAGTAATTGCACCTTTAGGTGTTGATGATAATGGAAATGTTTTTAATATCAACGCAGACGAAGTTGCTGGAGCGATAGCAGGTTCTTTAGAAGCTGAAAAATTTATTTTACTGACTGACGTACAAGGGATATTAGATAAAAGCGGAACTCTAATAGGTTCTATAAATAAGGAAGAGGTACAAAAATTACAAAAAGAAGAGATTATTGCAGGCGGAATGATACCTAAAACTAGAGCTTGTCTTGACGCTCTATCAGGTGGAGTAAAAAAAACGCATATAATCGATGGAAGAACTCCCCATGCTCTTTTACTAGAAGTTTTCACTGATCAAGGAGTTGGTACCGAGATCATCAACTAAAACAAAAAGGCCCAGAAATGAATAATCAAAATATAATTTCTATCGCAAAAAACTACGTAGCTCCTACATATGGCAGGTATGAATTAGCTCTAACTGATGGGAAAGGATGCTACTTATGGGATTCCGATGGAAAAAAGTATTTAGACTTTGTCTCTGGATTAGCCGTCTGTAATCTTGGACATTGTCATCCTAAAGTAGTTAAAGCATTACAAAATCAAGCAGAAAAGCTACTTCATGTATCAAATTTATATCACATAGAACCACA
The DNA here is from genome assembly GCA_002377645.1 of Nitrospinaceae bacterium UBA3496. Lineage (GTDB taxonomy): Bacteria > UBA8248 > UBA8248 > UBA8248 > UBA8248 > UBA3496. The sequence continues at coordinate 11,405 of DFQF01000027.1, forward strand.
AGTGCAGCTTGCAGAAAAACTTTGCAAAAATTCATTTGGTGACAAGGTTTTCTTCTGTAACAGTGGAACTGAAGCTGTCGAATCCGCCATTAAATTGGCAAGAAAATTTTCTTTTAAAAATTTTGGTGAAGACCGTCATGAAATAATTTCATTTAAAATGAGTTTTCATGGCCGAACAATGGCGTCTCTTGCTGCTACTGGACAGGACAAATACCACAAAGGATTCTCTCCACTTCTTGACGGATTTCAATATGCAGAATTTGGAAATATTTCTGAAGTTGAACAATTGGTTTCAAAAAAGACATGCGCAATTTTAGTAGAACCTATACAAGGGGAAGGAGGAGTAAATGTGCCTCCGGAAAATTTCCTGAGAGATTTAAGAAGGATATGCGATGAAAACGAATTGCTTCTTCTTTTCGACGAAGTACAGGTAGGAATGGGAAGAACTGGAAAGCTTTGGGCACACGAGAATTACGATGTTCATCCAGATATTATGAGCATCGCTAAAGGATTAGCAGGCGGAACAGCTATTGGAGCTTTGATTGCAACAGATAATGCAATGGCTTTTGAACCTGGAGACCATGCGTCTACTTTTGGAGGAAATCCTCTCGCTTCTGCAGCTGGATGTGCTACTTTAGACGTCATAACTTCTAAAGGATTCTTAGAGCAAGTTACGTCAATGGGAAAATATGCAACAGAAAAACTACATGAAATAGCTGCCAAACACTCTGTAATAAAAGAAATTCGCGGAAAAGGACTTATTATCGGATGTGAAATAGACCAAGATGTCAGTTCAATTGTGATTAAAGCTATTGAAAATGGAATTCTACTAAACGTTGCACTAGGAAATATTGTACGTCTATTACCACCTTTAATTGTAGAAAAAGAAATGATAGATATTTTTATAGATTTTTTAGACTCCAGTCTTAAGGAATTATAGTGTGAAGAATTGTGATTACCTAATAGGAGACGAATTAGAACCAGATGAATTGACAGATTTAATTGATTCCTCAATTCAAGAAAAAAAACTTTTTAAACAAGGAAAATCTAATAAGATTCTAAAAGACAAGACTATTGGACTCCTTTTTGAAAAGCAATCTACAAGGACTCGTGTTTCTTTTGAAAGTGGAATCTATCAACTTGGAGGAAACACGGTTTTTCTTTCACAAAATATGACACAATTATCAAGAGGAGAATCAGTCGAAGATACCGCTAGAGTTCTCAGCTTATATTTAGATGCACTTGTAGTAAGAACCTTCAAACAAAAGACCGTGGAAAAATTAGGATTACATTCTACAATTCCAATAATAAACGGTCTAACTGATCTTCATCATCCTTGCCAAGCACTCGCTGATTACATGACATTAAAAGAGCAATTTAAAAGCTATAAGGATATGAAAATTAGCTACTTAGGAGATGGAAACAATGTTTTACATTCACTTCTTATTCTAGGTGCAATGCTTGGTATCAATATTCATGCAGCATGCCCTAAAGAATTGTTTCCCAATGAGGCTGTTGTTAAACATGCGAAAAAAATAGCGAAATCTACAGGTTCTGATATTACAATTTCAGATGATATTGAATCTACTTGTTCAGAAGCTATGGCAATATATACAGATGTATGGGTTTCTATGGGAGATGAAGAAGAAAAAGATTTTCGAACTAAACTACTATCTCCATTCCAGGTCAACGAAAAATTATTTAAACTAACACATAAGGATGCTGTTTTTATGCATTGTTTACCTGCTCACAGAGGAGAGGAAGTAACTAATGACATATTGGACGGGAAAAGAAGTATTGTGTATAAACAAGCAGAAAATAGAATGCATTGTCAAAAGACATTACTTAAATTTTTGCTTAGGAATAGCAAATGAATTCTAAACCTAAAAAAGTCGTCTTAGCATATTCTGGAGGTCTTGACACATCCGTAATGCTGAAGTGGATAAAAGAAACATATAATTGCCCTGTTGTTGCATATGCAGCAAATGTGGGACAAGGAGATGAAGAATTAGAAGGACTAGAAGAAAAAGCTTTACAAACTGGAGCTGAAGAATGCCATATTCTTGATTTACAAAAAGAATTTGCAGAAGACTTTATTTTTCCTATGTTAAGAGCTGGCGCGATTTACGAAAATACTTACCTACTCGGAACTTCCATTGCTAGACCAATCATTGCTAAAGGTCAAGTGGAGATTGCAAAGAAAACGAGCGCGGATACGGTTGCACATGGAGCAACAGGAAAAGGTAATGATCAAATTCGATTTGAGCTTACATATGCGGCTTTTAATCCATCACTAAAAGTTCTTTCTCCCTGGAGAGAATGGGATTTTGGTGGAAGAACTGAACTAATTGATTTTGCTAAACAACATAAAATTCCTATTCCCGTAAGCAATGAAAAACCTTTTTCTACTGACAGAAATCTTTTCCACATCAGTTTCGAAGGTGGAATACTAGAAAATCCTTGGACTGAACCTCCAGAAGATATGTACAAACTAAGCAAATCTCCAGAAGAAACACCCAATACTCCAACTTATGTTGAAATAACCTATAAAGATGGAAATCCTACTGAATTAAACGGAACAAAAATGTCTCCATTAGATCTCATTACAAAACTAAATGTTATAGCTGGTGAAAATGGAATAGGAAGAGTTGATATAGTAGAAAATAGATTTATAGGTATGAAAAGTAGAGGGGTATACGAAACCCCTGGAGGAACTGTTCTCCATGAGGCGAAAAAAGCTGTAGAATCTTTAACTTTAGATAAAGAAGTAATACATTTAAAAAATTCGTTGATGCCAGAATATTCAAAATTAGTTTATAACGGTTTTTGGTATTCTCCCGAAAGAGAATTCCTTCAAGCATCTATTGACAGTTCAATGCTTTCTGTATGTGGAACAGCAAGAGTAAAACTTTTCAAAGGTTCATGTAGAGTTGTCGGCAGAAAAGCCCCATCAAACTACAATCTCTACAGAGAAGACTTAGCTACATTTGAAAAAGATTCTGTATATTCTCAAAAAGACGCTGAAGGATTCATCAATTTAAATGCACTTAGAATTAAAACTAGTAGTGAGTTAAAGAACAAAGATAGGAATTAGTAATCCTTATTTCTTTTTATTAGTATCGTTTCTTCCATAAGAAAAAAGAAGGAATGAACTTGCAACGTAAACAGATGAATACGTACCTGCTATTATTCCAACAACCAAAGTAAATGCAACATCTGAGATTATCTCTCCACCAAGGAACAAAAAGGCAAGAACAGCCACAAGTGTTGTTCCAGAAGTAAGAATAGTTCTAGAAAGTGTCTGATTAATTGACATATTTACTACTTCAAAGAAACCCTGCCTTCTGCTCTTCAAATTATTCTCTCTAATTCTGTCAAAAACAACAATCGTATCGTTAAGAGAATAACCAATAATTGTAAGAACAGCCGCTACAATAGGAAGACTAAATTCCTTTCCGGAAAAAGCAAAAACCGCTACTGTTATTAAAACATCATGAACAAGAGCTATTACAGAAGCTAGCGCCTGACGAAATCTAAATCTAAAACTAACATAAATGAGTATCCCAATAAGAGCAAAAAACATACTGCTTAAAGCCTTATTTCTCAGATCTGCTCCTACTTTTGGACCTACCATCTCAGTTCTTCTTACCTTAAAAGATCCTTTCCCGAAATTATCCTCAATAGCTATTTTAATATTACTTTCTAAACCCTTTGTAGAACGTGAACTTTTTTGAACCCTGATCAAGAACTCTTTCTCTGAACCAAAATTCTGTATTACAGTATCTCCTAAAGGAAGCGGCTTTAAAGATGCTCTAAGTTTTGAAATATTTATCTGTTTTTTAAATTGCACTTGTACAAGAGTGCCCCCTGTAAAATCAATACCGTAATTCATTCCCTTTGAGAAAAGGACGAGAACAGAAAGTATTACCAAAGATAAAGAAACTAATAAAAAGAGTTTTCTTTTTCCTACAAAGTCTAAGTTAATATCCGGCCTTATCAATTCCATTAAATACTTAAACTCCTAACATCCTTCGAGGAAAGAATAGAATCATAAACAAAGCGTGTACAGAAGATAGCAGTAAACATACTAGCAACAATTCCTATACTTAAGGTTACTGCAAAACCTTTTATTGGTCCTGTCCCAAATTGAAGAAGAACAAGTGCAGCAATCAAAGTAGTTACATTAGCATCCAAAATAGTTAAAAATGCTTTTCCAAAACCAGAATCAATAGCAGAACGAACTGTTTTACCCAATCTTAGTTCTTCTCGTATTCTCTCGAAAATAAGGACATTTGCGTCTACAGCCATACCAACTGTCAAAACTATACCTGCAATACCTGGAAGAGTTAATGTGGCCCCAAACAGTCCCAAAGCTCCGGAAAGAATCACTAAATTTAGCAACAAGGCTAGAACTGCAATCATCCCGCTAAGTTTGTAGTAAATAGCCATAAAAATTAACACCAAGACAAATCCTGTGATGATACTAATTATTCCACTTCGTATTGAATCACTTCCAAGAGAGGGACCAACATTTCTTTCCTCTAAAACGTCTACCGGTGCAGGCAAAGCACCAGCACGAAGAGTAATAGCAAGATCGCTTGCTTCTTCTAATGTAAATGAACCTGTTATCTGAGCTTGTCCCTGACTTATTCTTTCTTGTATTGTAGGTGCGCTGTGAATTACACCATCAAGAACTATAGCAAGTCTTCTGCCAACATTATTAGATGTTATGCGATCAAAAGCATCTGAACCAGCACCATCAAAAGTTATGCTGACATAAGGCTCATTAAATCTATCTCCAATTGTTGCCCTTGCATCAGTAAGACTGTTTCCAGTAAGACTAGACTCTTTCCTTACAAGATATGGTCTTCCTTTCATAGTTCTCCCTGTCCCCCGATCTCTTCTCATGTCGTAGAGCAATTGAAATCCTTCTGGTATTTCACCAGATTCAACAACTTGAGTAACATTCTGAGTTTCGTCTACCATTTTAAATTCTAAAAGTGCTGTCTTACCTATCAGTGCTTTGGCACGAGCAGGATCATCCACTCCAGGCAATTGAATTATAATTCGCCTTTCTCCTTGCCTTTGAAGTGTAGGTTCTCTAACACCAAACTGGTCGATTCGATTTCTGATTGTCTCTAACGCCTGTTCTACTGCTTGCTCTTTTATTTTCTCTACATTCTTGTCAGAAATTTTAAATATGAATAAAGGAGGGGTTCCCGATACTTTCGTTGAAATAAAATCAGGATACTCTTTCATCAACTCTAGAAATCTAGTCCTATCATTATCTCTATGAATCTGAATACTAAGTGTTCTACCCTTAGAAGAAATCTTTCTAATTCTAATGTCTTTTGTTTTTAATGTACTTTTCAACTCGTTATAGTATCTTTCCACTTTAGATTCTACTGCTTTTTCAGACTGAACTTCTAAAACGAGATGAATGCCTCCTTGCAAATCAAGACCTAAATTAATACGTTCATCAGGAGGATATATATAATACCCTGCTCCAAGTAGAACGCATAAAATAACTCCTAATCTCCAACGTAAGCCACCCATTAAAAATCCTCAATAAAAAACTAATTATCGAATTAAAATTTAACTATTTCTTTTCCTTCTCGGGCCCTAATTCTCCATCTTTTCTTATAACTTCACTGACAAAATTTAGACCTACACGAATATTAATTTTTGGATCATCGGAAACCTTAACAGTCAATATGTTATCTTTAACTTTTATTACTTCACCAAAAATTCCACTAGCAACTATATTATCTCCTGGCTTAATTGATGAAAGTAGATTTTGATGTTCTTTTTGTTTTTTTTGTTGAGGGCGAATCATAATGAAATAAACAATCGCAAAAACAGCAGCAAAAGGAGCCATTTGCAAAAGAAAATTTCCCTGCCCTTCACCAGCACCTTTAGCCATAGCATGAACAACGTTACTATCAAAAAACAAAGCGTGTATTAAATCCCACATAAAAACCTCCAATATCACTATAAATTAGCGCATCAGGATTGGTAACAAAGCACTTCCCGCTTGTCAAGTAAAGTAAGAAAGGAAGGTTTAAAATTCACAATCTATGTATAGGAAAATTAATTCTCTATCAAAAATATTTCTTCTTGCAAATTTTCTTGTAGCCATCTATTAAAATTTCCTTCCTGAATCTTTTCTCTTATATTCTTCATAAGTTCTTGATAAAAATATAGGTTATGGATAGACATTAACCTTTGCCCAAGGGGTTCTTTCGACTGAAATAAATGCCTTAAGTACGATCTGCTATATGAATGCTTGCATGTCTGGCAACCACATTCTAAATCGATAGGTTGGTCATCATTAATGAATTCAGACCTTTTTATTGACATTCTCCCTTTCCATGTGAAGAGATTCCCTCTTCTTGCATGGCGGGTAGGAATGACACAGTCAAACATATCTACGCCGAAAGAAACACACCTAATGATATCACCGGGAGTACCCATCCCCATTACATACCTTGGTTTATCTTTAGGAAGAATTTCTGTTACTGAGTCAATTATTTCAAGAGTTTTCGTTTTTGGTTCTCCTAGGCTTAGTCCTCCTAATGCATATCCGTCAAAAGACAACTTAACTAGTTCTTCTGCAGCCTTACAACGCAAATCCAGAAAAGAACCACCTTGTACAATAGAAAAAAGAAGTTGTTGAGAGACATTTTTATGTTCTTCTAAAGAAATTTCCGCCCATCTTAATGTTCTAGAAAGAGCAATTTCTGCATTCATTCGTGTGTGTGGAAAACTTAATGGCTCATCTATGACCATAGCAATATCAGGAGCAAGTAATTTCTGTATTTCAATAACTTTCTCTGGAGTCAAAAATATTTCATCGCCATCCAGATGATTTCTGAATCTAATTCCATCATCAAAAACTTTAGCTAAGGAAGAAAGACTAAAAAGTTGATACCCTCCACTATCAGTTAGAATAGGACCATCCCATTTCATAAACTGATGGAGCCCCCCTTGTTCATGGATAAGTTTCTCACCTGGTCTAACAGATAGATGATAGGCATTTGCTAAAATAATGTCGCAACCTGACTCTTGAATATCTCTTGCGTCCAGCGTCTTAACCGTTGCCTGCGTACCTACAGCCATAAAAGCAGGTGTTGGTACTATGCCTGAAGAAGTTTCAAGAGAACCTGTTCTCGCTTTAGATAAAGGATCATTAGCAATAATTTTAAAATGCAATCTTTTACTCAAACTACTTTCAAAGGTCCGGTTGAACTACCTTTGAGAAACTGTTGAACCAACGGGTCTTCAACCAATTTAATTTCATTAGGAGTACAATGTGTTAAAATTTTGCCACCGTGTAACATTGCAATTGAATGAGCAAACTCAAGAGTATTAACAACATCATGAGTAATAACCAAACTAGTTATATTCAATTTCTCTTGCAAAGAAACAATAAGTTTATGTATAGAATCTGCCAGTATTGGATCTAATCCTGTAGTAGGCTCGTCATAAAGTATAACTTCTGGTTCACGAATAATTGCTCTTGCTAGCCCAACACGTTTCTTCATTCCACCAGAAAGTTGTGAAGGCATTCTGTCCTCTATGCCTTCTAACTCAACTAATTTTAAAGAATTTTTCACCTTAAGATCAATTTCACTTGAGGACATTTCAGAATGTTCTACAAGAGGGAAAGCAATATTTTCTCTCACCGTCATTGAATCAAAAAGAGCTGCTCCTTGAAAAAGAACCCCAAATTTAGCTCTTACTTTGTTGAGTTCTTTTCCATTCATACCTGACATTTTAAGACCATCGATATAAACATCACCAGAATCAGGACTCATCAGCCCAATTATATGCTTAAACAGAACACTTTTCCCTTCTCCACTTCTCCCTATAATTGCAGTTATTTTTCCTTCTGGGATCTTAAGATTCAATGAACTCAAAACCTTGTTATTTGAAAAAGATTTTGAAAGTTCACGAACTTCAATTTTAATTTTCTCAACCATGGACATTCCTTTGCTAAATATATTGTCCAATAATTCTTTTTTTCTGGATTTTTTCTTTTGACATATAAACTCTTGGAACTCTATGACTGATTCCGCAAAAGATTTCATAGGATATTGTTTCACAACTATCAGCTAACTCTTTTGCAGAAATAAATTCTTTAGAATCTCCTCCGAGTAGAACAACCTCTTCACCAAAATTTATATCTTCACGAAATTCAGAAACATCAATAATAGTCAAGTCCATCGAAATTCTACCGACAATTGGAACTTTTTTACCTCTGCAAAGGACATAACCTCGACTAGATAAAAGTCTTGGAAAACCGTCACCATATCCTACACTCACTATTGCTAACTTTCCATCCTTTCCCATCCTATAAGTTCCATTATAACCAATCCTTGAACCAGAAACTACATTCTTAACCTGCACTATTTTAGACTTCCAGGTAATAGACTCACGCAAATTTATCCCTTCAAATCCTATTCCGCCATATAATCCAATACCCGCCCTAACAATAGAACCAATCGAGTCTGGAAAATTAATTCCACCTGCAGTATTTAAAGAATGAACTAAGGGAGGAAGTAAATCTCTTTCTCTCAGTTGAACTACTAAAGATTCCATAGAAGAGAGCTGTTGTTTAGTAAAGTTAACATCCAAAGGATCATCTGCCGAAGATAAATGTGTCATAATCCCATCAACAACAACTCCTTCAAATTGACTTATAGAAGAGAGAAAATCTGGAACTTCACCAGGATATATTCCTAAACGATTCATCCCAGTATCAACTTTTAGATGAATACGGATCTTTACTCCTTCAGATTTAGCATAATCGGAAATAGCAGAAAGTTGCTGGTGAGTCCAGACAACAGGATCTAATCTGAGAGAAACTATTTTCTGCGCATTTCTTTTTGTTGTATCACTCATTAATAGAATTCTAGGATTTTCTGCTTTTTCCTCAAATTTCAGAGAGGTTTTTCTAAGCATTTCTGCCTCAGAAATACTAGCAACTCCAAACCATCTAGCACCTGCTTTTCTAAAAACTTGACTTGCTTCTATAGAACCATGACCATACGCTTCACTCTTAACAGCGCAAAGGATTTCTTTCCCCTTACAAGATTCGGCTAAAATATTGTAATTTTCCTGAAGTATATCTAAGTCGACAAAGGCAACAGTTCTTTCATCACACATAGAATTAGAGAGAAAATCTGAACTACAAATAGGCAACTCCGCAATTAATCAGAATTCGTTGGAATGAAAATCTTCACTGCTTGACGGAACAACAGGGGTTGAGTCCTGACGATGAAAATTATCAAGATTAGAGAAACGGGCATACTCATCAAAAAATTTAATTTCCAAATCACCAGTAGGACCATTTCTTTGTTTTGCAAGTATAACCGTTGCAACTCCTTTGTTTTCAGCAGTGGGCTCATAATATTCTTCTCGGTATAAGAGAGCAACAACATCTGCATCTTGTTCAATAGAACCCGACTCACGCAAATCGGAAAGATTGGGCTTCTTCCCTTCTCTTGACTCTACAGCTCTGGAAAGTTGACTTAAAGCTACTACAGGAACATCTAGTTCTTTTGCTAAACCCTTAAGTCCTCTGGAAATCTCACTGATTTCTCTTTGTCTGTTTTCTACATTTGAACCTCTATGGGTCAATAATTGTAGATAATCAACAATCACTAAGCCCAAACCTGATTCATGTTTTAATCTCCTACATTTAGCTCTTATATCGAAAACTGACAGATCTGTTGCATCATCAATAAAAATTGGAGACTCTTTAAATTCTCCCGCAGACTGAATAAGTACGGGCCATTTATTTGATGGCATAAAACCACTCTGTAGGCTTCTCGCATTTACCATAGAACGAGCACATAACATTCTAATAGCTAAAGACCTTGCACTCATTTCCAAACTAAATATAGCAGTAGGTACTTTCGTTTCCAGTGCTGCATGCTCAGCCAAGTTCAAAGCAAAAGCAGTCTTACCCATACTAGGCCTTCCTGCAATTACAATGAGTTCAGAAGGCTGTAACCCTGATGTAAGTCTATCAAATTCACTAAATCCACTAGGAATCCCAGTTATATGTTTTTTCTTATCATATAGGTCTTCGAGATAAGGAAAAGTTACCTTAATCACCTCTTCCATTGAACTAATACTTTTTTGGAATCTACCAGAAGAAACTTCCAACATCGCTCTCTCTGCATCATCAATTAGTTTGTCAGTGTCTTCTTCGCCAAGATAAGCTCTTTCAGCAATTTCATTTGATGTTGTGACTAAATTTCTAAGTAAGTAAGTTGTTCTAACTAGTTTTGCATGGGTCAATGCTCTTCTAGGACTAGAAACATCATCGGACAATCGTGATATGTATTCTAAACCACCAGCGTTGTCTAAAGTTCCACTCTTTTTAAGAGTATCTGCTAAAGTAATTAGATCTATTGGCTCTTGTTTTTCAAAAAGAGAAACAATAGCATCAAAAATAGCCCTGTGACTTACTCTATAGAAATGATTGGAACGTACTACTTCAAGAATAGAAGAAACAATTCCATTATCAAGCAACATAGCCCCAAGTACGCTTTGTTCAGCTTCTATATTTTGCGGTGGCAGGTAATCAGAATTTGATTTTTTTTCATCTTTGGGAGGTGTTCTCAAAAAAAAACCTCCATTCTCATAAAACCAAAAGAAGAATAGTAAAAACTTATATGATTAATACATTTTATTGCTAAAGGTAAATATCAGAAAAATCATTCCGTTTCCGTATCTGTCTTAGCTGAATCGACAGGTTTTTCTTCTGAATCAGCAGGCCCTTCTCCATCTTCTGAACCAACAAGCTGTTCTTCCTGTTCAGAATCTTCAACTTCATTTTGTTCCTCTGCTTCATCTTGAAGAACATTTACACTTACAATAGGCCTAACGTCTTCATGTAATCGAATAGGTATTTCAAAAACACCTACCTTTTTAATCGGTTCTTCTAAAATGATTTTTTTTCTATCTATTTGAATACCTAATTTAGCAAGCTCCTCTTCAATCATTCTATTGGTCAAAGAACCAAACAAGCGTCCATCAGGACCAGCCTTAAGATGAAATTCAAGTTTAATATTGCTAAACTTAGAAGCACTTTCTTCTGCATCTCTTTTGGCTGCCTGTACTTGCGCTTCTCTAAGTAACTTTTCATGTTGACTAATTTTTACATTTCCAGTCGAGGCATGCAATGCCAAATTATTAGGCAACAAATAATTCATTCCATAACCGTCTGAAACGTCTACCACATCACCTGCTTCACCCAATTGGTCAATGTCTTTCCTTAAAATCAAACGCAAGATGTTATCCCCTTTACTTAAGAACGATCAATTGTATATGGCATCAAGGCCATATAACGCGCTCTCTTTACAGCTGTAGTTAATTGTCTTTGATAAAACGCAGTCGTTCCAGTTACTCTTCTTGGAATAATTTTTCCTCTTTCACTAACCATATTTTTTAATGTTTTCACATCTTTATAATCTATATAAAAAATCCCTTCAGTAGTAAAACGACAGATTTTCTGCCTTTGGAAACGCTTTCTTTTTTTTCTTCTGTTATCTGAATATCCTCGAGGAACTATCGGCATAAAAAACTCCTAATCAACAAACATTAAAAAGGGATATCATCATCTTTAATAGTTGAACTGTCATACGTATCTTCACTAAAACTAGTAGCTTGAGAACCTGTCTGTCCACCCATAGAAGCATCTCGAGGTTTGATAAAGTGTACGTTATAAGCAACCACTTCGTGCTTGCTTCTCCTCTCCCCTTCTTTCGTTTCCCAGGAATTAAAAGCAAGTCTTCCTTCTACCAACACAGGACTTCCTTTTCCCAATTGTTCCTCAGACCATTCTCCCTGCTTACCAAAGACTACAATATCCACAAAACAAGTTTCCTCTTTCCACTCATCACCACTTCTGTATCTTCTGTTAACAGCCAAACCAAAATTTACAACCGCTGTTCCCGAAGGCAGGAAACGCTTTTCTGGATCACGAGTTAGATTACCTCTTAAATAAACACTGTTTAAAGACATAAGAAACCTCCACAATCACTATTTTCAAGGCAGAAGAAACTAACTTTCATCCTTGACTTCTTGAGCAGCCTGATGATCAACTGTCTTTTTAATTTTCCTCAAGACAGATTCTTCTATACGTATAGTCATATACCTGAAAGTTTCTTCGTCTAATCTCATACCTTGTTCCATATCCGAGATAACTTCTTTTTCCGCTTTATAAGTAACTACAAAGTAAGTGCCATGTCTTTGCTTATTAATAGGATAAGCTAAACGTTTTTTTCCGAGACGATCTACGGAAATAACTTCAGAACCATTTCCCTTCAAATGATTCTCAACTCCTTGAATCTTTTTTTCTACCGCATCTTCATCTAATTCAGGAGACAAAAGTACCATAGTTTCATACTGACGCATTCACGAAACCTCCAAACTAACAAAAAACGAAAAAAGAAAAACTAATACTACATCATTCAAAAACTAAAACAAAGGTGCCAGAACAAGAGAAACAATAGACATTAACTTAATAAGGATATTCATAGAGGGACCAGAGGTGTCTTTCATTGGGTCACCAACTGTATCACCAACTACAGCTGCCTTATGTGCCTCTGAACCTTTCCCTCCAAGCTTACCGTCTTCTATTTCTTTTTTAGCGTTATCCCAAGCACCACCTGCATTAGCCATAAGTAATGCTAATAGAACCCCTGACAACAAAGCTCCTGCCAACATACCACCAAGAGCTTCCTTGCCCATAGCAAAACCCACTATTATAGGAACAACTACGGCAGTTACACCTGGAAGAACCATTTCTTTCAATGCGGCTTGAGTACTAATATCAATACATCTACTACTATCTGGCTCTGATGTACCTTCCATAATTCCTTTGTCTTCTTGGAACTGCCTTCTTATCTCTTGGATCATTATGAATGCAGCCTTACCTACAGAATTCATTGTCAAAGAACCAATAATAAAAGGAACAGCACCACCTATCAACAATCCTGCAACCACATTAGCATCTTGTAAGTCTATAGATTTTACTCCAGCCGCTTTAGTATAAGCAGCATAGAATGCTAAAGCAGTTAATGCAGCAGAACCGATTGCAAAACCTTTTCCAATCGCCGCTGTTGTATTTCCTAAGGCATCTAACCCATCAGTGATTTCTCTAGTTTCTGGTCCTAATTGACTCATCTCTGTAATTCCACCTGCATTGTCAGCGATTGGACCATAAGCATCTACCGACATTGTGATTCCAATAGTTGCAAGCATACCAACAGCAGCAACAGAAATGCCGTATAAATCTGCCAATTGATTTGATATTAAAGTAATAATTGCGAGAACAACTAGTGGGGCACATACACTTTCCAGACCAACAGCAAATCCACTAATAATATTAGTTGCAACACCTGTTTCTGATGCATCAACTATCTTACCAACCGGTTTGCCACCCGTGCCAGTATAATATTCAGTCAACAAACCAATAGCTATTCCACCTAATGTCCCAATTAAGATAGAAGCGAAAATCGAAATAGGTAATCCCATTTTATTAGTTACAAAGTAAGCAAGGATCACAAAAACTAAAGCTGCTAGGAATGTAGAACTTCTCAACGCAGTAGCAGGATTTGCACCTGAAAGTAACTTCATAGACCCAATACCAATTACTGAAGAGACAAGACCCATCATTGCGAGCAATAACGGTAATGCCATTGCCGCAGAGGTGTTGATGCCCATCCCTATCATCGAACCTATAAAGATCGTAGAAATAATGGCTCCAACATATGATTCAAAAAGGTCAGCGCCCATCCCAGCAACGTCTCCAACACAGTCACCCACGTTATCTGCAATAACGGCAGGATTTCTAGGGTCATCCTCTGGGATATTTGCCTCTACTTTTCCAACCAAATCTGCTCCAACATCAGCAGTTTTAGTATAAATACCTCCGCCAACACGAGCAAAAAGAGCAATAGAACTAGCGCCCATCGAGAAGCCATTTATAATGCTAGCATTACTTTGAGCATTTAGAACATCAAAATGCCAAAAAAGGAATCCAACACCCAATAGGCCGAGACTAGCAACAGAAAGACCCATAACCGTACCGCCGTAAAATGCCATAGAGAGAGCACCAGATTGCCCACCTCCAGAATTAGCAGCCGCAGCGGTTCTTACATTTGCTTTTGTAGCTGCATTCATACCAAAAAATCCCGCTAAAACGGAACAAACAGCACCCGTAATAAAAGACAAACCAGTATCAAACGAGATTGCATAACTTAAAATTAAGAAAACAACCAAAACAAAAATAGCTAAGATCTTGTATTCTCTTTTCAGAAAAACCATTGCGCCTTCACGAATCTGACCTGCTAGTTTGACCATTAGTTCATTCCCTGGGGATTGTTTGCTAATCCACATATAAATAATCCCAGCAAGTAACAAACCAGCAATTCCAAAAAAAGCTGCTAAATTAGAAAAAGCAATCATCGACTATTCTGACCCTCCTGGTTTAAAAAAAAACCGAAAAAAACAAAAATTTGGGCAATTAAAATTTATTAAAACTATGAAACAAAATCAAAGGCCTCTAAGGCCACATCTTCTAAAATTCCATCAATTATTTCCAATTCTTTAGGTGGGAACCGTTTAAGTACCCAATCAGAGATTTCTATATCTGTATCCGGTCTCCCTATACCAATTCTAATTCGAGAAAAATCTGAAGTTCCCAATTTCTCGATAATATCACGTACTCCTTTATGACCTGCATCGCCACCAGCAATTTTACTTCGAATCGAGCCTAACTTCACATCTATATCATCATGCAGAACTAAGAGATTACTCGGCTCTATATTTCTATACTGCGTAAAACTTTTAACACACGAGCCACTTAAATTCATATAAGTTTTTGGTTTTATAACAAAAACTTCTTTTTCACTAATCGAAGCAACTCCATAATCAACATTCTTGTCAGATAGGTCAATTTTAATGTCATATTTAACACAAAAAAAATCCAAAGCTCTAAACCCGACATTGTGACGGGTCCTGTCATAATCCTGCTCAGGATTACCTAAACCTACAATCACTTTTGTGGAGTACATACATCAACCTTGAGAAAATCAATCTTCGTTTTCTTTCTTCTCAGAATCGTCAGATTCTGTTTCTTCTTTAGTTTCTTCTCCAGCTTCAGAAGTTACTTCAGAATCAACTTCTTCATCTCCTTCGATGTCTTCTTCGACTTCTTCCTCTTCTTCAGCAGGTACTGAAATAGAAAGAACCGGATCATCAAGTTCGTTTAAAAGTCCCACATTCTCAGGCAGTGAAACATCCCTGACATGTAAAACTCCACCAATATCTACATCAGATATATCCAGCAAAATTTGTTCTGGTATATCAACAGGGAGACATTCTACTTCAAGTTCCCTAAGAACTTGAGACAAGACACCTCCCATTTTAATTCCAACTGCCTCTCCCTCAAGCACAAGAGGTACTGAGACGGTGATTTTTTGATCCATTCTAATCTCAAGTAAATCTACATGAACGTAGGAATCATTCATGACATTATAATTTAGGTCTTTCACAATCACGGATCTTTCTTTCTTCTTTTCGCCCGCAACCTTCAGTTTAAAAACAACATTACTTCCTGCCGAAGTATTTAAGAGAGAAGACAACAACTCTGGATTAAATTGAATAGAGACTGGTTTATCAACCCCATAAACAACAGCAGGTATAAGACCATTTTTTCTTAGTCTTTTAGCGTAACTCTTTCCTTTTCCTTCTCTTACCTCTGCTTCAAGTATCAAGTCTTCCATACGTCTTGCTCCGTTTAAAGAAGATAGAATTTTACTCTAAATAAAAAGACTACTCACAGAAGAATCTTCGTGAATACGAGTAATCGCCTCTGCAAGAAGTTCTCCTATAGTTAAAATTTTCACTTTCCCAGAATCTTTTAACTTTTCTGGAAGGGGTATAGTATCTGTTGTAACCAATTCTTCCAACACCGAATCTTCAATTCTATCAGAAGCTGGACCTGAAAGAACAGAATGAGTACAACAGGCATAAACTCTGCTAGCTCCCTTTTCTACCAATGCGGTAGCAGCCTGAGTTAATGTTCCCGCTGTATCTACTATATCGTCAACAATTACAACATCACGTCCTTTCACATCACCAATAATTCTCATAACTTCAGATTCATTTGCTCTTTCTCTTCTTTTGTCTATGATACCAAGACCTGCATTAAGTCTTTTCGCGTAGGCTCTTGCTCTTTCAACACCTCCTGCATCAGGAGAAACTATCACTGGATCATCAAGATCTTTTCTTAAAAAATAATTAATCATTACAGGGGCTGCATAAAGATGGTCTACCGGAATATCAAAAAAACCCTGAATTTGACCCGCATGTAAATCTATTGTAATAATTCTATCTGCTCCAGCTGCAGTTAAGAGATTAGCTACTAATTTCGCTGTAATTGGGACCCTAGGCTGTACTTTTCTATCTTGTCTGGCATAAGCAAAATATGGGATTACTGCTGTTATTCTTTCTGCTGAAGATCTCCTGAAAGCATCTAACATAATAAGCATTTCTATTAAATTTGCATTGCCTGGGTGACACAGGCTCTGTATAGCAAAAACATCCGCACCACGAACATTTTCCTGAATTTGTACAGAAGTCTCTCCATCACTAAAATCAACAATCTCAATCTCTCCTTTTTTTATTTCCAAGGACTCAAAAATACAATTTGAAAGGAGTGGATTAGACCTTCCTGAAAAAACTTTTATACGCCTGTTTGCCAAAACAATACCCTTTACACTCAAGTAGAACGATAAACCCGAGTTTCTTACTCTATCTGTGAAATTTGTCAAGTCCAGTTTACAAAAAACTAAAGAGAATTACATTATATCGCATAAATTGAAAAACATTCCAAAGCGATTCTTAATTAGAATTTAAAATTACTATTTTGCAGGATACTTCTTTCCAAGGGCTTCACAACGGAAACCCATAATTTCTTTTTCGAAGAAAAAAAATTAAATGCATTAACTATGTCCTTTTTTTTTGAAAAAATTCCGAAAATTGCAGAACCGCTACCACTTAGAAGTGCTAGTTTTGAGCCAAATGCCAACAATTTTTCCTTATACTCTCTCAGAAAAGGATATCTAGGAAAAACAACTTTTTCTAAGTCATTTTCTCTACAATCATATCTTTTACTCAAAGTAAATGGTTGATTATTTTTAGTGCGACTTTTTAAGATTTCCTCCCTAGACCATCCATAAACGTCATGAGTAGATAAAGAAATAAGGGGTTTAACAATTAAAACATAATTTCTAGAACTAAACTTACAAGGATATGATTTTTTATCACCTTTTCCCTCAAAAATATAACTTGGACCACCTAAGAAAAACGGCACATCTGCTCCTAATTTCTTCGCTAAACTTTCAAGTTTTTCCGTGGAGTAATTAATTCTCCAAAGCTTATTCAAAATCCATAACACACACGCAGCGTTACCACTTCCACCTCCTAATCCAGCACCAATTGGAATTTTCTTTTCTAAATTAATGATAGCACCTAATTCTTTGTCTCCACATTCGTCACGGAGTAGGTTTGCAGCCTTGTATATAATATTTTCCTTTCCTTTTATTGAAGAATTATCAACCGAAATGTCAATCCTTCTCCTTCTTTTGCCTATTACAAGATGATCAAAAAGATCGACCTGCAAAAGATGTGTTTTAACCTCATGAAAGCCATCATCTCTTAAACCAAGGATTTTTAGACCCAAATTTATCTTAGCTGGACTCATCATTCGGATTAAAGACATCCTTCATTTCTCCTGCTAATCGAAAAATAGATGATGAATAGTAATATCGAAAGGAATCTTCAAATTAAATGCATCTTTTTGAATAGAATCAAACATTGAACTGTTTAGTTCTTCAATTTCAATCTTCAAATGTGCTTTATTTTTCGGATTAACTATTAAAATAGTTTTAGGAAATTGTATTCCATCAATTTTTTGATAAGAAAGATAACGAACAAATAATTTTTGACCAGATATATCAATTTTAACTTTACTTGGCATTAAAGAAGTTTTATAAATCCAAAATGTTCTAGAGTTCTTCATATCTTTCATTATAGGATGTAAGACTCCTTCTGCCTTATCGAATCTATAGTTCTTGGGTTCAAACTTTGGTCTTAAAACACTCAAGATTTCAAGAAAAATATCTAACTCTACAGGAATGCCAAACAAATTATTCATTGTTTTTCTGGTAAAATCTCCTACATATAGTTTCTGTTTTGTAATATTAAATATCTTTAGACTCTTTCCGTTTGCAACGACAGAAAAAAAAGGATTTCCGAAAGGACTTAAAATTTCCATCCTAAACGAATTTGGTTTTTTCCAAACAAGAAATGCGTTTCCGGAAAAAGTTCCTTCTTCAAATCCAATTCCTTGATGAAAAAGACTTTCACTTTTTTCGGATTCAGGAAAAAAAATCTCAAAGGAAACTAAAGTACTAAGAGATCGGATAGACCTATTAGATTTTATTTTCTTAAAAACCTGTCCTTTTCCAGGGAAAAATTCTGTCTTGTCTTTAAGAAAATTATTTATACTACATGAACTTAATAAAATTCCCAAAAAAAGGAAAAGGAGCATTTTATGAAAATATATTTTACTTTCCTTTAAATTTTCAATCATTGATTTCTACGTTTCAAATAAAGTTTAATTTTTTCCTTAATTCTCATGGAATCTCTTGAACCTTTTTTTATCGATTTTTTCCAGAAAAAAATAGCTTTGTTATTCTTTTTCAGAGCGAGATAAATATCCCCTAAATGTTCAAGAACTACGGGATCATTTGGAAGTTTCTTGTATGCAATCAATACTTTTTCGAGTGCCTCCTCAAATTTTCCCTGCCTGAAATATACCCATCCTATACTATCCAAGAAAGCAGGATTATTTGGCTCTTTCTCCAAAGCCTTAATAATAAGTTCTTCAGCCTTTTTTATTTTTATATTTAATTCTGAGTACATATAACCTAGCAGATTTAATGCATTTGGGTTGTCGGGTGCAATCGATAATATTTTTTTCACCTCCAACTCTACCTGTTTCCACATCTTTGTTTCATAATAGGCTGTAGATAAGTAATATCGGTATTGTAGGTTTTTTGGTTCTTTTTTTACTGCCATTTTCAAAATCTTTATTGCTTTCTTTTTCTCTCCTTTTTTAGAAAGAAATTTACCCCGCAAAAAATAAACTTTTGACTCTTGAGGATATAACCTATTCATATCATCCAAGATATAAAACGCCTTCTTCCAATCTCCTGTTTTTGCATGAAGAATAGAAAGTTCAAGACTGATCTCTAAATCAGAACCTTGAATTTTAAGATATGACAATAGTTCTTTTTTTGCAGAATCAATACGACCAAGTCTTTCATATATTCTAGAGACGAACAATCTCGCCTCCTGATCTCTTGGGTTTTTATTAATAACAAAACGAAATTCAGAAAGTGCTCGTGTGTAATTACCCTTTTTATAGTAAAGGATTCCTAACACACTATGTATTTGCATATTTCCAGGTGTTTCTTTTTTTATCGATTCAAATTCATCGATTGCACGACTATATTTTTGATCTTTTATAAAAAGCTGACCTAATCTGTAACGAGCTAACTGATTATTGGGAACAATTTTCAAGAATCTTTTATATATAATCTGAGCTTGTGTAAACAAACCCTGTTTCTCATACAAACTACCTAGAAGAAATAGACCTGCTTTATAATTAGGATTGATTTTCAATAATTTAATTATATTTCTTTGAGACTCTTTAAAATTTCCAGAAAGATAATACGCCTTTGAAATATAAAATAAGACCAAAACATTTTTAGGTCGCCTTTCTTTAATTTTATCAAGCAACCTTATTGACTGATCATATTTTTTAATTTCAATCAAAACACTTGAAAGCAACAATTTGGATTCGAAATGTTCTGAATTTATTTCAATTGATCTTTTATAATATTTTTCTGCTAAAGAATATCTCTTTGAGGAATTATACAATCCACCCAAGATAAAATTAGCCCTAAAGTTTTCGGGGTTCTTCCCTAATGCTTTCAAAGCATTTTTTTCTGCCTTATCTATATCTCCCTGTCGCAAATTCAATTCAGACATACGTAAGTATAAGAACGAGGAATTAGGGTCACTCCTTAAAGCTCTCTGGTAAAGGAATTTTGCGGAATCAAACCTACCTTTCAATTCCTCCATATATCCATCCATGAAATCTTTATATGATTCAGCAGTAGAAGAAATTTCTTTTAACGGAGGTGTGAATTTCTTTCCAAAATCAGAAGAGACACAGCCAGACAGAAAAAAGATTATTACAAGAAATTGAAGTCGTATTAAATTCCAAATCATCTATCTTCTGCTTTCTTTATTTTGACTAACAATTTTTTAGCCATTTCTCTAAATTCCATATCATCAATTTCATCGATCAATTTGTTTGCTTTCTCTTCATCTCTTTCAGAAATAGACTCTGGTTGATATTTCTCTTTAATTTCAGATTTATTTTTAGAATTTTTCAAGGAACCCAAAGGTTCGCTAGAAAGAACAAATCTAATTTCTTTGATCTTTTTACTTCCTAGAGTTTCGTTCAATTTTTCTCTTAGTTCTTCTGCTTCAGACTGTAATTGCGCCAACCAAATACTTTCTTCAACTTCCACAAAAATTTTCTTTCCCCTAAGAAGAGAGGGCCTTGCAATTTTCGAAATGTCTGGGCCTACTATCTCGCACCATGCATTCAAAATCTCACTTAAAGTGAAACGTTTGGCCCAAGACTCTTTGCGACCCAAAGAATTTAAAATTTCTTCTATTTTCCTAAATTTGCTAAACCTAAAATTTCTCAAAATTTCACCAAAAAAGAGACGAAACAAACTAGCTAAGACAAATCTGTAATTGTCTCCATAACTTTCTCAATAATCTTTGTGCTCGACTCCTTGACACTCGGATTTTCATACTCTTCATTTAAATTTATAGGTGGACCGAACCTAATCTCAACCTTTACACCAAACCTAGGAAAAATCTTCCCTACAGGAATGAGTCTTTCTGTTCCTTTGACTAGAACAGGAACAACGGCAGGTTTTGTAGCCTTTATGATTCTTCCGACCATTCTATTTCCAGGTTTTATCTTACTATCAACACTTCTCGTACCCTCCGGATAAAGAACTACTTTACTTTCTATTATGTGTTTCTCAATTGATCTGATTGAACTTAAATTTCCACTCCCTCGTTTTATAGGGAATCCACCTATTTTCTTTAAGTACCATCCAATAAATGGAATAGAAAAAAGCTCTTGTTTGCCAGCCTGACGAATATATTCATCGGGGTACTTTGTATAAATAGCCCAAGGAACTAAAAAAACATCAAAAGCAGAAAGATGGTTGCTTAAGAAGAGTACTCTTTTTCCATGAGGAATATTTTCTTGACCAAAAACCTTACAATCCACAAAAAAACGAATAAAAAACCTAACTATTTGAAAACTAGATGCAAGAATGAATCTGTCGTATAATCTGTCTAGCCCGCCCATTATTCGCAACCTTTTATAAACTATTTAATTCATCCCTGTCATTTATCAACAAAAAAGGATGTGTCATTATACACTTTTATTCGCCCAATATTATCATTTTATACTTTAAGAGTTTTCAAGAAAACTAACCTTTGATAGACACAAATTACAAATCGATTAAATAGGACATAATTTATGAAGAAGTTAAATGAATCTATTTTTAGAGAATACGATATCAGAGGAATCGTCCCCAAAGATTTAAACTCAAAGACTGTACTTAATTTAGGTAAGGCCATTGGAAAATATTTTGTTAGTAAAAAAGTGGTCGCCATAGCTGTAGGACATGACTGCCGACTCTCTTCACCAAAATTTTACGAATCTTTCAGAAAAGGGGTACTACATTCGGGATGTAATGTAATAGGTGTGGGAATGGTCCCTACACCATGTCTGTCTTTTGCTACACAATTTTTAGATGTAGGAGGCGGTGTACAAATAACTGGAAGCCATAATCCAAAAGATTACAATGGATTCAAGATCACATTGGGAAAAGAATCAGTTCATGGGCAAGAAATTAAAAAAATCTATCAATACACAAAAGAAAAATCAAAAAAAAAGTTGTCTAAACCAGGAATATTTCAGAAGAAAAACATAAAAACTAAATATATACAGAGAGCAACAGAAAACTTGCAAGTAAGCAGAAAAATAAAAGTTGTAATAGATTCAGGAAACGGTGTTGGGGGTGAATTGGCCTGCAAAGTTCTAAGAAAAATTGGAGCAACCGTCCATGGTTTATTTATAAAACCAGATGGGAATTTTCCAAACCATCATCCAGATCCTACTGTAGACAGCAACCTTACTTCCCTTATAAAAAAAGTTCAAAAAACAAAATCCGAAATAGGTATAGCACTTGATGGAGATGCAGATAGAATTGTCGTTGTTGATTCAAAAGGTGAAATTATGAGGGGAGACGAACTTTTAATAATTCTCTCTAAATCTGTATTGGAAAAAAAGCCAGGAGCATCAATCGTGTTTGACGTCAAATGCTCTTCTCGTCTTTCAGATGCTATCAAAAAAATGAGAGGGAAACCTATCATGTCTCCCACAGGTCATTCCTTAGTCAGAGATAGAATGAACAAAGAAGGAGCGCTGCTCGGCGGAGAACTCTCCGGACATATTTTCTTTTCAGACGAATACTATGGATTTGACGATGCTATATATACTTCTGCGCGCTTAGTTTCTTACCTTTCAAGATTCAGAAAAAATTTATCAGATATCAGAAAAGAAATTCCGTTATCTGTTTCAACTCCTGAAATAAGGATTCCTTGCAAAGACGACAGAATCAAATTCAGCATAGTCAAGAAATTAAAATTGGTTTTCAAGGATAAGTACAAAATAAATGAAATAGACGGAATACGAATCACTTTCAGAGGTGGATGGGCGTTAATAAGAGCTTCAAACACTGAACCTGTAATAGTTCTAAGATTCGAAGCTAAAAATAAAGTATTGCTGTCAACTTATGAAAAAATAGTTTATGAAAAATTAAATCAATTCGGGGTAAAAAACTTAAGATGAACATTGCAAAAAACACATACGACTGGGTTTTGAATTGGGCTTCAACCCCATACGCTTTATATGCATTAGTCCTTCTCTCTTTTACAGAATCTTTCTTTTTTCCAATACCACCTGATATTCTTCTAATCGCAATTGCTTTTTCTAAACCAAAACATTCTTTTTTCTACGCCGGACTTTGTTCTTTTGCTTCTGTCATTGGTGGGATAGTAGGATATATTATTGGTTATTATTTGTTTGAATCAATAGGAAAATTAATTTTCGACTTGTACGGTGGGATCAATGAATTTGAAACTGTAAAAGAATATTATAACTCTAAAGGGGCATGGATGGTTCTAATAGGAGGATTTACTCCCGTACCCTATAAATTAATTACAATTGCTTCTGGAGTATTCCTTTTAGATTTTAAAATTTTTCTTCTGTGTTCAGTGATAAGTCGTTCTGCTAGATTTTTCTTAGAATGCTTGTTGATTTTTTATTTTGGTGAAAAAATACGTTTTATATTGGAAAAGTATTTCAATCTTTTTACAATCCTTCTTTTCGTGACTGTTATTTTAGGCTTTCTCCTTTTTAGGGTCATTTTATAATTGGCAGATAAAAACAAATTACTTTGGGCATTAATTATGGCAGGAGGAAACGGAACTCGTCTTTGGCCTTTAAGTACGCCAAAAAAACCAAAACAGTTTTTAGATCTTTCTGAATCAAATCTGTTTCAAAAAAATAAGACGAAAATTTCCAAGGAGAACTTACTGGAACAAACTATCGAAAGAGTTAAGGGGATCATTCCTAATGAAAGAATTCTTATTGCAGGATCAAGCAATCATAGAAAACTAATACAAAAATCATCTAGAGGAATACCCAAATCAAATTTAATCTTTGAACCAGAGAGTAGAAATACAGCTACAACAATTTGTTTAGCTTCCCATTTAATTAAAGAAATTGATTCCAACGCTATAATGACAGTACTTCCTTCTGACCATTATATTGGTAATCTAAGTTTATTTAGAAGAATTCTAAATAAAGGGACTCAATATGCTAAAGAAGATAAAATTATCACTCTTGGAATAGAACCAACTTCCCCTGAAGTTGGCTTTGGATACATAGAGAAAGGTAATAAAATCTTCACTTCAAAAACAATAAACACTCATGAAATAAAAAGTTTTAAAGAAAAACCAGTTCTAAAACAGGCTCAATCATTTCTTAAGTCGAAACGGTTCTTGTGGAATGGTGGATATTTTATTTTAAAAGTATCTAAAGGATTAGAAGAATTAAAAAGATTTGAACCGAAAATATATGCATATACCAAAGAAGCCTCTTTCTTTCTAAAAAAACGAAATATTTCAAAATTTAACACCGTTTTCAAACAGTGCAAAAAAATAAGTTTCGACCATGCCATTATGGAAAAAACTAAAGATTTAATTGTTATTTCAAGTAATTTAGAATGGAATGATTTAGGTTCATGGGCGTCATTTGATAAAATCTTCAAAAACGATAGCAACAAAAATACGTGGTTAGTCGACAAAAACACCAATATAATTTCTGAAAATTCTCAGGATTTAGTTATTGGCACTAATAAAAAATTTGTAATTGCTTCTGACGTAAAAGATTTAATAATCATAGAGCATGGCGATGGTTTGCTAATCTGTAGAAAAAGCAAAGCAAACAAGATAGGTATCTTCGCGAACAAAATGGAAAAATCTTTCTCCAAAAAAATAGATAAAAAATGACGAATGCCTCTGGAAATTTTTTTGAGATTTTTCTTCTTGGTTTAATTCAAGGAATAACTGAATTTTTTCCTGTCAGTAGTTCTGGTCATCTTGTAATTGGCCAAAAGATTTTTTCACTCGAGTTCCCAAATTCATCTTTTGAAATTCTTCTGCATTTTGGAACATTAATTTCTATTTTAATTTTCTTTTGGAAAGATATCAAAAACATTATTGTTGAAATGTACAAAGAGTGTTTAGACTACAAAAAAGGATCATATCAATTTAACTCAATAGGATGGTTAATATTAGTTGCAACCCTCCCAGTAGCTTTTTTTGGATTCTTATTTGAAGATTTCTTCGATTCTTTATTCAACAAAACTAAAATTGTAGGCTTTTCTTTAATACTTACTGGAACATTCTTATACGCATCTTCTAAATTCAAATTTACTAATTTACCCAAAACACTTAATTGGAAACAAGCACTTTTAATTGGTCTTATTCAAGTTTTTGCCTTAATCCCTGGCATCTCAAGATCAGGATTTGTTATAGCTTCAGGTATTATTCTAGGTATGGGAAGGACTGATGCAACTAAATTTAGTTTATTGCTCGGAATTCCTACAATAGGAGGAGCAGTCATTGTAAAATCAATCGCTATATCAAAACTTAAAGAAATCCCATGGGAAGTATACACAATAGGAATCCTTACCTCTTGTTTAATAGGAATTTTAGCGATCTCTTTACTTATGAAAGCTGCAAAAAAAACAAACTTCAAATTATTCGCTATATATTGTTTTCTAATAGGTCTAACTACCCTCTTTTTTTTCTAGGAAATTATCTATCGCATTTCCGAAAAAGGAGCAGGTATCCATATTTCTGTATTTTGTTTAGCAATAAATGGTCTTGACCCTGGAGGCCAATTTGGCATTTTATGAGTTTCTATTCGAACATCCATCCTATGATTCAAATCTCTATAAGGCCAAACATGAATAAATTCGTTTAATGTACCCATATCACTCATAAAACATGCTGCTAACGGTGACACTGCTTCCCTAGAGGCAATCTCTTTCTCCCATCTTGACGTTACTTCTAACATTTTTCCAGTGAAAATTGTATAAGTTCGAAATTCATAAAAATTACCCAACTCACCAGTCATTGGCTCCTTTTTAAAACTCGGGGTAGTTAACATTTTAGTAACTTGAGATTCAATTATATGAGCGTTCTTTGGTGGCCACCATGATTTTCCACTTAATTGAACACGAACATCGTCTCTATGCGCAGAATTTTCGTACTCCCAAATATGCATCACACGATTTAGGTCTCCGATTTCCGAATGGAAAAAACCAACCATTCGGGAAAATTTCTGCCTTTCTTCTATAACTTTTGAAAAATTTTCTTCAAACTCCTGTACAGTACCTACTTTCAGCTCGTAAGTTCTCATTTCATAAATCATTAAATTTCCTCCAAAATAAATAAAAAAAGTAAAATCAAGAAGCTGATTTTACTCGTTCCACATATTCTCCCGTCCGAGTATCTATTTTAAGAAGATCTCCTTGGTTAACAAAAAGTGGAACATTAACTACTGCTCCACTTTCTAATTCTGCTATCTTTGAACCACCTGTTGCAGTATCTCCCTTGAATCCCGGTTCTGTTTTGGAAATCAAAAGCTCTACAAATGTGGGTAATTCAACTGTAATTGGTTCAGCATTATAAAAAAGAATATTTACGATTGTTTCTTCTTTCAATAAATTGTCTGTTTCCCCAAGTTGTGATCTGTCAAGTCCAATTTGTTCAAAAGTATTTGTGTCCATAAAATTGAAAACATCACCCTCTCTATAAAGGAATTGCATACTCTTCTCTTCAAGTGAAGGTGAGCCAACACTTTCCCCTGAACGAAATGTTCTATCTATAACACGACCATTTTTCAAATTTTTCAGTTTTGTTCTGACAAAGGCTCCACCTTTCCCAGGCTTAACATGCTGAAATTCAATTATGGAGAAAGGATCTCCTTCTATTTCTAATTTAAGACCATTTCTAAATTCATTTGTTGATGGCATGACCTAAATCTCTCCTAGACGAAAATTAACAGACAATTAATTCTTTCGAAATATCAGAAGTTATAATTTCTTTTCCTTTTTCAGTTACTAAAATCATATCCTCTACTCTTACTCCCCCCCAACCTTGAAGATAGATTCCTGGCTCAATAGTTAAAATCATATTTGGTTGAAGGATAGCATCTTGATTCGGTGCAATTCTTGGTGCCTCATGAATAAAAAGCCCTAAACCATGACCAGTACCATGACCAAAGAATTCTCCATATCCTTCTTTTTGAATTATTTTCCTTGCAACAGAATCTACTTCTCCACATTTAACACCTGGAGCCACTTTTTCGATAGCAGCTTTTTGGGCACGTAATACAATGTCATAGATTTTTCTAGATTTTTTGCTTGGCTCTCCACAAGAAAAAACTCTAGTAGTATCCGCGTGATACCCATTTACCACACTACCAAAATCAATTGTTATCAAATTTCCTTTCTTGATTTTTTTTGTACTTGCTAACCCGTGAGGTAAAGAAGACCTAACTCCTGAGGCAACAATAGTATCAAAAGCATTCCTTTCGGAACCATTTTTCTTCATAGACGATTCAAGAAAATTTGAAAGATCTATCTCACTTACACCACTTTTAATTTGAGGGACAAGTTCTGACAATGCTTTTGAATTCACAACAGCAGCTTCTTTGATAAAAGATATTTCTTTTTTATCTTTAATGATTCTCATCGAATCTACAATTCCAGAACTTGATAGAAACTTAATTTTCCCTAATTTCTTTCTCATTAAAGTAAAATTACGAAAATTAAAACTTTCATCTTCAAAAAAAAGACGCCTAAAACCCCGACCTTTCACTTCTCGGACAATCAAGTCTAAATAATTATTACCTTCAACAAATCGAAATGACTTATCTACCTGTTTTTCATACTGCGTACGATACCGGAAATCGGAAAAGAAAACTGCAACGTTTTGTCCAATCAAACAAAATCCAGTGGAACCAGTAAATCCAGTTAAATATCTAACATTCAATGGATTTGAGATTAGCAATAAATTAATACGTTTAGAAGCAAGAATTTTTCGGATTTGTTTTAAACGAGATTTCAATGATTTTCCTTCTACAAGAAATTTATTCCCTTCACATGTCGATCAATTGCTGTCCTTAATGCCATTAAATATCCCTCCACTCCAAATCCAATTATTGTGCCGGAGACTTCAGGGCCAATAATAGAAGAATGTCTAAAGTCTTCTCTGGTTAACACATTCGAAATGTGAACTTCATATACAGGCAAATCAATAGCTGCAACAGCGTCCCTTAAGGCAACACTTGTATGAGTAAATGCGCCGGGATTAAAAATACATGCACAACAAGAACCAAAAGGCGAAATATTAGGAATTAAATCTTTCACCCCTGCAGCTCTATGAAGAGCATCAACAAGTTCACCCTCAATATTTGATTGAAACACATCTAAATCCACTTTTTCGTTTAAGGCAAAGTCTGCAAGAGATTTCTCAATATTTGATAATGAAATATCTCCATATACTTCTTTTTCACGGGTTCCTAATAAATTTAAATTTGGACCATTTAGAAGTAAAATTCTCATTTTTCACCCCATTAAAATTTCTAAAAACAGAAGACCTTCCTGCCTAAATTAAACTAGTTTTCCCTCTATCGAAGCAGACCACAATTGAGAGTTTAATTCAATTCCACTTTCTACATTCCCAATTTTCTTCAAAATAACGAATTTTGGCTTGCCATCTCTAACTTTTTTGTCATGCAAAACATATCTCTTGACTTCTCTTAGTGATGGAGCTTTTTGCAATTTTATTGGCAATTTGAAACTCGTGAGTAATTTTTGCAGTCTATTCACATCTTCTTTTTCACAAAAGCCAGCTGAAAAAGACATTTGTGCGACTGCAGACATTCCAATAGATACTGCCTCTCCATGCAATAATTTCTTTGAGAATCCAAACAAAGATTCTAAAGCATGTCCAAGAGTATGTCCAAAATTAAGAATTTGCCTTAGCCCTCTCTCTGTTTCATCTATTTCGACCACATCTCCTTTTATTCTGCAATTTCTAAAAACTATTTTTTCTAAAGACCGACTATCTCTATTTAGTATTTTAGATGTATTTTTTTCCAAAAAATCAAAAAAAGATTCATCTCTTATGACCGCGTGTTTTACAACCTCTGCAAGGCCATTTCTAAACTCTCTTTGTCTCAAAGAAAACATGGTTTCAAGATCACAAAGAACAACCCTAGGTTGAAAAAAAGAACCTACTAAATTTTTCCCATAAATGGTATTTATGGCGGTCTTCCCGCCTACTGAACTATCAACTTGCGATAACAATGTAGTAGGAACCTGAACCAATGAAATTCCTCTCAAGAAGGTGGCTGCTGCAAGACCTGCGAGATCACCTACTACACCCCCACCAAGAGCGATAATACCATCTTCTCTTCCAACTTTCAGTCTAGACAATTTATTAAATATTTTGTCTAGTTGTTCAATTGATTTGCTTTTTTCTCCAACAGGAACATTTATGATTTCCGATATCATTCCACCTTTTCTAAGAGCTTCAACACAGTTTATTCCATACAACCTTCCTACAGTAGTATCAGAGACAACTAATACTTTTTTGCCTGGGAAAAAAGAACTAGTATATTTACAAATATCCTTTATCAACCCTTTCGAGACAAGAATCGAATACGATCTATCCCCTAGAGACAGCTTAACCTTCTTCATTCAAACTCCCGCAAACATTGAGTAAATTAATGAACATATCTTACAGACAGTGTTTAAACTTAAAGAAAATTGCTAACAATTCTATATGCTTATGTTCCTTCATAACTATACACTTATTACAAAAACTTGAAAATCTAAATGCAAATTCAACAAAACCGAAAATTCTAACTTCTTGACATTCGAAAATATAAATTTTATCTTCACTTAGAAAATACACAAAATCTATCGAAAACTGTCGGAATGAAAAATAAAAAAAATAAGCTATTCCTAGACATAATTTTATATTCCATGATTTCTTTCATTCTTTTCTCATGCTCACAGAGTCTAGATTTTATAGTAAAAAAAGAGAAGAAAACACCACACAAGGTTTTATCTTTTCTAGATGAAGAATTTAAAGAAAGTACTTCTTGGTCAGATGAAAGCAAATTAAACTCTTTGAGAAAAAACAAGATTTCTCCTGAAACATCAATCAAAATAAAACAGAAAAACAGAGAAGATATCATTCTTTTAAATAAAGCGAAGGTTTCTTTTGAAAAAAAAGACTTCAAGAATTCAATAAAAAATCTTCAAACCCTTGAAAAAAAGTTTCCAAATTCTAAAGTCTTAAACGAAAGCAGACTAAGGCTTGCTCTTGCCTATTTTAAAATTGGCAAAAAAAGAAAAGCTTATAATAAATTAGAAGAAAATATCAAAAAAGAACAAGTCCCTGCTGAAAAGGCAATTTCACTTTCATTTCTAGGAAGAATCTACGAATCAGAAAAAAATTTGTATAAATCTCTTACATACTATGCGAAGGCTTTTTCGAATTCGCAGGATACCGAAGATAGAAACTTGTTATCTTCAAAAATAGTAAACCTTTCAGAAAAAATTAATCCTCCACATAAACTTGTTACTCTCGTAAATATTTTCAGAAAAGAGAATGCAGGACCTTACTTTAGAATTGCACTCATCAGAAAATCTATTCGTGAAAAAAAATTAAAAACCGCTCTAGCAAGCGCAAGAATTTTCATAGAAGAATATCCTGAACATAAATATTTTAATGAAATTTCAGACTTAGAAGAGAAGATTAAAAAAAATCTTTCTAACAAATTACTTAAAATAGGAGTTTTATTACCTTTATCAGGAAAAAATGGAAAAGAAGGAGAAAAAGTTTATCGTGGAATCCAAATAGCTCTTAGTCATCTACTAGAAAAACGTCCGGACCTCCAAGTAGAATTATCAGTACAGAATATCAAGAGTTCAAAAAGAGAATCTAATCTTTCTCAAAAATCTACTTATAAATTTTTCAAAAATTTAAATGCTATAGCGCTAATAGGGCCGCTATTTAGTCCTGCTGCAAAGAATATTTCTAGAATTTCTGAAGAAAAAAAAATCCCGCTTATCATTCCTTACGCCCCAAACTTTAAAATGGACAATGAGAAAAAATGGGTTTTCAGGAACACTCTAGATAACGAAATGCAAAATAGAGCGATTTTTAATTTCGCTATAAATCGTTTGAAACTTAGGCGCTTTGCACTAGTACACGAAAGAAATGAACATGAGTCTCTAATGAAAGAAAAATATAAAAAAACTATTTCTGAACTCGGTGGATTTTTTACAAAAATTGTTTCATTCCCTATGAATGCTAATGACTTCCAATCACAGATGTCCTCTCTTGGAGGATTAAGTGATTCCCAACTAAAAACTAAATACCCTCGTCTTAGCAGGAAAAGGGATTTCAAAGTACCCCTTAACTTCGAAAGTATTTTAATTTCTGCGAAAGCTGAAAAAATTATGTTAATAGTTCCCGAATTACCATTTTATAATATTAAGGGAGTTCTCCTTATAGGAAATAGAAATTGGAACAACCCAATTATTGCCAAACATGCAGGAAGCTATATTAAAAATGCTTTTTTTGTGGACGGCTTCTTCCATTCTTCCCGGAAGAAAATCGTCAAAAAATTTGTTGCAGACTACGAGAAATTGCACAATAAAAAGCCTGGATTATTAGAGGCCTTAGGATACGATTCTGCTAAACTCATATTCTCTGCTATAGAAAAAGGAAATAGACAAAGAGAAGATATCCGAAAGTACTTACTCAATTTAAAACAATTTCAGGGAGTCACAGGGAGAATAAAAGGAATAAAAAATAATGACTTTATAAGGGAATTATATCTTTTAAGATTCAAGAAGGGAGTAATTAAAGAAGTAGATATGATTTCACCCTAAAACAAGTAAAACGCAGAAAAAATATAGTCTAAACTTGGACAGCTCCACACGATATAGTATACGCTTGCCCTGTAATTCCTGAAGCTGAATCACTGGCTAAATAAACTGACATACTTGCAATTTCTCCAGGGTCAAGAAATCTTTTCATAGGAATATCTTTCTTGAGTTCATTTTCTATGTCAATAGAATCAGATCTAACAAAAAATTCCTTACTATCAGCCATCATTTTTGTTTCAACAAATCCAGGACAAATAGCATTAACCGTAATGTTATACTCAGCTACTTCTAATGCAATTGACCTAACAAAACCAATAGCACCGTGTTTAGCTGCGTGGTAAGCGCTTCTGTATGCGCCACCTAATTTTCCTGAAACTGAACTAATAACTATGACTCTACCCGTTTTTCTTTCTATCATGCCTTTAATTATATTTCTTGTTGTGTAAAAAACGCTATTTAAATTTGTATCAATAATTTTTTTCCATAAACTATCATCTGTATGAATCAATTCATTTTTAAGTAGCATACCTGCATTTGCCACAAAAATATCAATTTTCCCCATTTCCTTTTCAATTTCAGCAAAAATCCTATCTACTTCTTGAGAAGATGTCACATCACAGACTTTAGCAATCGCACTTACTCCATAACTAACGATCTCATCAGAAACTAATTCAATTTCAGATTTTGTCCTTGCAACTAGAGCTACATCGAATCCCTTTTCAGCAAATGAAAGTGCAATTGCACGCCCAATACCTCTTCCACCTCCAGTAACTAAAACTTTTTTATTTTCCATTTACAATCTTCCAAAAGTATAAACTAATTACATAAAAAAGGTTTAAAGAAAGACTCTGTTAAATTTATGACAGACTCAAAAGAACTTTGTTCCATCAATTTCCTTCGAAAAAAAGACCCCCCCTCCATACCTTTTGTATATGCAGGAATATGTTTTCTGGAATGAAGAATAGCAAGCTTCTCCCCGAGATGTTTTTTCATTCTGTGAAGATGCAAGAACAAGACATTCTTTCTTTCAGACGAAGAAGGAGGCGAAGGCAAGATTCCTGTTCTACTCCAACTAAGAAGTCTTGAAAAAATCCATGGATTTCCAATTGCACCTCTCCCGATCATCAAAGCATCTACCTTTGTTCTCCTCAACATTTCGATAGCATCATTTGGTGAGCGAATATCACCATTTCCAAAAACCGGGATCTTTACAGAACTCTTTATTCTTTCAATAGTGTCCAGATCAACTAGTCCCGTGAAAAAATCATTCTTTGTACGTCCATGTACAGTAATAAAAGAAGCACCAGAATCTTCAACAATCTTAGCAAACTCCTCCGCACCAGTAGCACCAATAGTATCCCATCCAGTCCTCATTTTTACAGACACGGGCTTTCTAACTTTTCTAACCATTGAAGAAACTATTCTACCTGCAAGAGTTGGATCCTTTAATAAGGAAGAACCTGATTTGCTTTTTGTTATTTTCTTTACAGGACAACCACAATTAATATCTATTACATCGGCACCAAAATCTTCAACTATAGTAGCAGCTTCCGCCATTTTACATGGATCTGAACCAAATAATTGAATGGATACAGGTTTTTCCTTTAAGTCATTTTTCATTATTTTAAATGCTCTTTCATTTCTTCTAATTAATGATTCACAACTAACCATTTCCGTAGCAACCATACCTGCTCCGTATTCAGAAACTAACGAACGGAATGGAAGATTCGTATATCCTGCCATAGGAGCCATGAGTAACCTATTTTTCAAGAAAAGATTTTTTATTTTCAATGAATTTGAAAGAATCCTACGCTCATTAGGCACATGCAAAATTTTTTCTTCCAAAATCCTTGGTCCTGCCTCATCCGGCTTCATTCTATTTCCTTATAAAAAATTCAAATTTGCCACCTCGGATCTACATCCATAGTACTAAATTCTAGAAAATTTTCCTGCTTTTCTCTTAAAAATTTATAACCACCTGCACATGCTATCATTGCAGCATTATCCATACACAATCGTATAGATGGGAAAAAAACTGAAATCCCATGCCGACTTTCCATATCTTGAAATTTTTCGCGAAGAAGACTATTCGCAGCAACACCTCCACAAATAGTTATAGTTTTGAGATTTTCTCGTTCAAGAATCATCTTTGATTTCGTTACTAACACATCGATTGCAGCCTCTTGAAAAGAAGCAGCAATCTCTCTTGAAATTTCGTCTGGGATTTCAACTTTACGCTCCCAGGGGGGTATTTTACTCGTGTAATCATACAACCCTAATTCTTTTAAATGACTCAGAACTGCCGTTTTTAAACCACTAAAACTAAGACTATAAAACCTGTCCTTTAAATAAGGACGAGGAAATACAATGGTTGTATTCTGTTTTTTTTCTATAAATTCCCTATACAATCTATCTATTACAGGACCACCTGGATATCCAATACCCATTGCAACACTTATTTTATCAAAAACTTCTCCTATAGAGTCATCCAAAGTCCCGCCAAGATGGAAAATTCTTCCTTCTTCTTCTACTTTATAAAAATCAGAGTGCCCTCCAGAAACGATCAAAGAAAGATGTGGAAATGGAGGAAAATCTGATTTTTGATTAGATTGAAATGTATCATTTTTTTCTTTTGGTTCTAGAAAAAGAGAACAAATATGACCTTCTAAATGATTAACTCCCACTAAAGGCAACCCTTTGCTCCAAGCAATTGCTTTCGCGATTGAAACACCAACTAAAAGAGAAACTGACAACCCTGGACCTCGCGTAACCGCAACTAAATCGATATTATCAAGCAAAACATTTGCCTGATTAAGAGATTCAAGTATAACAGGTTGAATAACTTCTACATGTGCCCGTGATGCCAAATCAGGAACAACACCACCATAACGCGAATGAAGTTTACTTTGAGAATTAATTACATTAGAAAGGATCTCAGGAGCAGATTTTTCTTCACCGAAATGAACAACAGATGAAGCAGTTTCATCACAACTTGTTTCGATACCTAAAACTATCAAAAAATACCTTTCAAAAACTCAAAAAGGATAAAGTCTTCTACTTTTGATTTTTCTTCTTAATAAAAATTACTGCTCTTTCTAACAAATAATCCTTCACCCCATTTTTATTTTTGGAAGTAATGTCGGGGGTTCTATCGATTTTTTCTTTGATATTTTTTTTGTTTTTATTTTCCATATTTCTAAGGTGTCTAGGAAGATCCTCTTCTCTAACGACAGATTTATTCCTGTTTGATGGATCAACAACTCTAATATCCGGTTCAATTCCAATTCCTTGAATCATCCTGTCTTTAGGTGTGTAATACAATGAAGTTGTCAAACGAAGACCTGATCCATCTAATAATGGCATAACGGTTTGAACGGAGCCTTTTCCGAATGTTTTCTCACCAAGAATAGTTGCTCTTTCCCAATCCTGTAATGCCCCTGCGACAATTTCAGAAGCACTTGCGCTTCCTGCATTCACAATAACAACGATCGGGATTCCTTTAATACCATCACTTTCTTTAGAGATAAATTTTCTATTTTGATCTATCACACGACCTTTAGTATAAACAATCAACTTTCCTGCGGGCAAAAAAAGTTCAGATACTGCAACAGCTTGAGTCAACAAACCACCTGGATTATTTCTCAAGTCAAGAATCAAACCATTTTTTTTAAAATCTTGCATTTTATTTAGACCTAATCGAACTTCCTTAGCAGTTCTAGATTGGAAGTTTCGAATACGTATATAAGGAATCTTTCCCTCTATGAGCCTACTTTTAACACTTTTAATTTCAATTATTTCTCGAGTTATCAAGAGATCAAACATTTTCTTACTGCTTCTTCTATATATTGTAATTTTAACTTCGGAACCAGGTCTGCCCCTCAATTTCTTAACTGCTTCATAAATAGTAATACCTTTGGTACTTTTTCCATTAATTTTGACAATCTGGTCTTTTGCGATTACTCCTGCTCTATATGCGGGAGTCCCTTCAATAGGAGAGACTATTGTTAATACAGATTTCCTAAGTGTAATTGTAATCCCGAGACCACCGAACTGACCAGAAGTTTCAACTTGCATCTGCTTAAACATTTCGGGAGTCATATATCCAGAATGAGGATCTAGTGAACGTAACATACCGCCAATTGCACCACGAATAACTTTCTTGGGTTCAATTTTTTTTACATAATTTTGTTCTATTAAGCTCAAGACTTCTGTAAAAGTGGAAAGATCCTTATATGAACTATTATTCCTCGCAAAAGATTTCTTACCTACTAAAACATCAAAGTTAGAAACACTGTAAAAAACCAGAACAAAAAGAATTAAACTAACGAAAAAATATTTCTTCTTCATTTATAACCTCTTCTGCATACTCGCAAGGGAAAATACGCCCGTTAATAT
This sequence comes from Nitrospinaceae bacterium UBA3496, assembly GCA_002377645.1. GTDB lineage: Bacteria > UBA8248 > UBA8248 > UBA8248 > UBA8248 > UBA3496. The sequence goes on from DFQF01000027.1 coordinate 47,596, forward strand.
TAAATATAACCTTATGGGAATTTCTAAAGAAAGGAAACTTCAAAAATACTAAGTAAAAAAAATTAAATCATAATTTTTTCAAGCCTATTTATAATATTCGAAACATTGAACCCAAATTTCTCAAAATTTTCGGGACCTGGTGCACTTGCACCAAAAGTTGAAATCGCTATGCTATCACCCTGACTTCCAACCCATTCATGCCATCCAAAATCAGAACCTGCCTCTATAGATAATCTTGTTTTAATTTCCTGAGGAAGAATAGAATCCTTATATACTTGTTCTTGGGAACGAAACAACTCCCAACAGGGCATACTTACTACTCTAACATTCAATCCCCTGTCTTTTAGAGCATTTTGTGTGTCGATAGCTAGCGAAACTTCAGAACCAGACGAGATAAGAATAGCATCAGGAGATTCTCCTTCTTCTTTAGAAACAATATATCCTCCCTTAGCTAAACCTTCAGCAGACGAAAAAACATCTCTATCTAAAATCGGAAGAGATTGTCTTGTTAAAACTAACATTGTTGGTCCATCCTTACGTTGAATTGCAACCTTCCAGGCAACTGCAGTTTCATTTGCATCACAAGGTCTTATAACATGCAGTTCAGGAATAGCCCTTAAAGAAGCTAGATGTTCTATTGGTTGATGAGTTGGGCCATCTTCACCAAGTCCTATAGAATCGTGCGTCATAACATAAATTACAGGGAGTCCCATCAGACTAGATAGCCTAATGGCAGGTCTAGCGTAGTCAGTAAATGCAAAAAAAGTAGCTGCAAAAGGTCTAACCCCTCCATGCAAAATCATACCTGAAGAAGCAGCACACATTACATGTTCACGAATACCCCAGTTAATATTCCTGTTCTCATAAGAACCTTTAGCGAAATCACCAGAATTTTCTATTAAAGAATTATTAGATGCAGCAAGATCGGCACTACCTCCTACTAACCAGGGGATTTTTTTTGCAACCTCATTTAGTACCATTCCAGAGACCACCCTAGTTGCAATCGAACCTTTTGAAGCAGGGAATGCCGGTACTTCTTTGGCGAAATCATCTGGAATTTGATCAGCCATTGCAATTTCAAAATCCTTCGCCATTTCAGGAAAGTCTGAACGATAGGCCTCGAATAATTCATTCCATTCTTTTTCTTGGCTCTCTCCCTTTTGAGAAAAATTCATATGTTCTAAAACTGCTTCAGGAACATGAAATTGCTCCTCAGAGGGCCAACTGTAAATTTTCTTTGTTTCTATTACTTCTTCTTCACCCAATGGAGCACCATGTGCTCTAGAGGTATCCTGATATTTAGGAGAACCATAACCAATATGAGTCTGAAGCACTATTAATGAGGGTTTGTCCTTCACTTTTTTAGCATCATTTATAGATTCCCCTATTTTAGTACAGTCTTCAGAAACATCTCCTAGGTTTACTACATCCCATCCATATCCTTTAAACCTAAGTTCAATATCATCTGAATAGGACAAATCAGTTGTTCCATCAATCGTAATCTTATTATCATCATAAATACAAATTAATTTACCTAGTCCTAAATGACCTGCTAAAGATGCAGCCTCATGGGAGGCTCCCTCCATAATATCTCCGTCACTAAGAAGAACGAAAGTATTATGATCTACAATATTAAAATTATTTTTATTGTAAATTTTAGCCATATGTGCTTCAGCCATTGCCATTCCAACTCCGTTCATGAAACCCTGCCCAAGTGGACCAGTTGTTGTTTCCACTCCAGGAGTCAACCTATATTCAGGATGTCCGGGTGTTTTGCTGTCCCACTGCCTAAAATCTTTAATATCATTCAGAGAAATGTCATAACCAGAAAGGTAGAGTACAGAATACAGGAGCATAGAAGCATGACCACATGACAAAACAAATCTGTCACGATTAAACCAAGAAGGATTTGATGGATTATATCTCATTTCATGTGCCCAAAGTTGATACGCAAGTGGTGCAAGCGCCATCGGCGTTCCAGGGTGGCCTGAATTAGCCTTTTGAACAGCATCCATTGATAAAGTTCGAATTGTATCAATAGAAAGTTGTTCTATTTGGAGAGTACGGGATTCTAAATTAGAACTGTCGCTCTTATTGGATTGCACCATCTTATAAAATCTCCATATTCGTAAACTGGGAAAGTAAGACGTAACTAAATTTCAGATTAATTTAATTCTCAAAGTTAAAAATTTCACTCCTAATGGGAAAAGAAGCTTCGTTATCCAGTTCTTCGTATATCCTTAACAAACGATTATATTTCGAAAGCCTATCTGAACGACTTGCTGAACCTGTTTTAATTTGACCGGCATTTGTAGCAACTGCAAGATCTGCAATAGTTGTATCTTCTGTCTCTCCCGACCTATGTGATATGACAGAAGTATAACCAGATGAAGTAGCCAACCGAATGGTTTCCAAAGTTTCTGTCAATGTCCCAATTTGATTCAACTTAATCAATATACTATTTCCTATATTTTCATCTATACCTCTTTGAAGAATTTTCTTGTTTGTAACAAACAGATCATCTCCAACTAACTGGATTTTTTCTCCTAAAACATTAGTAAGTTCTCTCCAACCATCCCAATCATCTTCAGCGCATCCATCTTCAATAGATATAATAGGAAACTGTCTAACCCAATCAGAATAAAATTCTACTAACTGCTCTGAAGTTTTTCTCTCTCCATTAGACCACTTAAAAACATAATGTCTGTCTTCATAGATTTCGCTTGATGCAGGATCAAGTGCTAAGCAAATATCATTCCCAGGCCTATAACCTGCACTGTTAACGGCTTCCAGTATAATCTCTATAGCTTCCTCATTTCCTCTCAAATCAGGTGCAAAGCCACCTTCATCTCCGACTGAAGTTGCATATCCTTTTTGCAATAGAACTCCTTTTAGGTAGTGAAAAACCTCCACTCCCATTCTTAACGCGTCTTTGAAGTTTTCTGCACCTACTGGAATAATCATAAATTCTTGAAAATCTAAAGAATTGTCTGAATGTGCACCACCATTAAGTATATTCATCATAGGAAATGGCAAAACTTTAGAATTCTCTCCTCCAATATATTTATATAGGGGTATCTGTAATAAATTAGATGCTGCATTTGCAAAAGCGAGAGATACACCCAAAATTGCGTTTGCACCAAGGCGACTTTTATTTTCTGTTCCGTCGAGTTCTATTAAACATTTATCTAAATCACTCTGAGCAGGAAATTCTACTCCTTTCAATTTAGACCTAATTTCATGATTCACGTTAGAAACAGCTTTTTCAACACTTTTCCCCAAATAGTTCGATTTATCACCATCTCTTAGTTCTACAGCTTCATTTTGACCTGTACTTGCACCACTAGGAACTGCGGCCCTTCCAAAAAATCCATTCTCAAGGTAAACATCTACTTCAACAGTTGGATTACCTCTAGAATCAAGAATTTGTCTGCCTTTCACATTTTTAATTTCCATTATTTTTTACTCCCATCCTCTGAATCTAAATCTTTTAATTCATTCATAAAATCTTCTAATGTCTTAAAATCCCTATATACAGAAGCAAATCTGACATATGCAACTTTATCTACTCTTCTTAATTCTTCCATTACATAACTTCCTATGTCAGATGATTCTAATTCCTTATTCCCTTTTTCTAAAATCAAACGTTCTATTTTATCTATGATTTCTTCTTGTTTATCTGCGGGAACTGGACGTTTTTCAAGAGCCTTTTGAACTCCAATTTCAAGCTTAGTCCTATCAAAAAAAACTCTCGTCCCATCTTTCTTCACTACTAAGGGGAGGGAAATCTCAGGATGTTCATAGGTCGTAAAACGATAAGAACAGACTTCACACTCTCTTCTTCTTCTAACAGCAGACGCTTCTTTGGTTACTCGACTATCAACAACTCTACTCTCTGGGTTAGAACACTTAGGACATTTCATTTAATTTTCCTAGGCGGAAAATTGATTAAATAGAATCTTCAATCTCTTTTAATTTGTCCAATCTTCTTTTGTGACGTCCACCTTCAAACTCGGTATCAAGCCAGATATGAATAATATCTCTTGCTTGTTCCAATTCTATTATTCTTTCACCAAGGGCTAGAACATTAGAATCATTGTGCTTTCTACTCATCTCTGCTGCAAAAAGGCTATGACAGGCTACCGCACGAATACCTTTAAACTTATTCGCAACTATTACCATTCCTGAGGATGAACCGCAGCACAAAATACCTTTTTCTGAATTACCAGTTGCAATTGCTTTCGAAACCAATGCTGCAAAATCTGGATAATCGCATGATTCTTCTGAAAAAGTACCATAATCCTCAAATAAAATATCTCTATGCATTAAAAATTTTTTTACGTATTCTTTGAGAATGAAACCTGCATGATCTGAACCAATTGCAATAGGTTTCATAAATAACTTCTCTCCAATTATTACTTAAAGATTTTCGATAACAAAAAGACATTTTCAAAAATGAAAAATTAATTACCTAAGTCTTTTCCGTTCCATTTCATTTTGTGCCTCTACTGTATACCTAGCATAAGGAAGCGCAATTAAACGTTTAAATGGAATTTCATCCTCTGTTTCTTCACAAATTCCATAAGTACCATTTTCCATTCTTTCAAATGCATCTTGAACCTCTTTAAATCTCCCTCTTTCTCTTTCACCAAGATCCATTAAAACCTGCTTAAAATAAGAATCAGCTGCCTGATCAGCGATATCTTGTATTCCATCATCACCAGTATCTTTTCGGTGATTCATAGTATTCCTAACATCACCTAATATCTCATTCCTAACCTCATTCAAACGATCCTTCAAAATACTAATTTCTTTCTTTTTTAAGTGTTTCATATTTAAACTCCTAAATCCTTGTAATGCAATCTAAAACATTAATCTATAACGCAGGCATTAGACCAAAGCTTCTCTAATCTGTATGTTTCACGATATTCATCAATGAAAATATGAACCGCAATGTCACCACAATCAATTAAAACCCAATTAGACTCTGCAAGACCCTCTATAGAAAAAAAATTGATGCCAAAATCTGGCAATCTAATTTTAACTTCATCAGATATTGCTTTAACCTGTCTCCTACTTTTTCCATGACAAACTAAAAAAGCACTAACTTCCGAATCAATGCTTCTCAAATCAACAATTACAACTTCTTGTGCACCTTTCTCAAGAACGACATCTTTGAGAGCTTTAAGTTGCGTTTCTAAAATATGTCTTCCCCCAGACTATGAGTCTTTATATAACTTTTTATCAATTATAAAGCGTTCTACTGTTCGTGGCAACAAATAGCGAATAGAACGAGAATTTTGAATATTTTCCCTTATATCTGAAGAAGAAATATCTAATCTACGAATAGGGATGAATTCTATAAACATATTCGAATTTAGAATCCTACATCGGTTATCAAAAAGAAAATTAAAATCAAATCTAACTGACAAATCTTCAAATCTTTTTTTTAATTCCAACATAATTTCTTTGGCACTAGACATTTGTCTAATAGTAACTGCAAAATTAACTTTTTCCAAAACCTCTAAAGGATCTTTCCAAGTATGTAAATTCAAAAATGCATCTTCACCAATAATGAAAAAGATTTCATCTCCCTTACAAGAAGTATTGGCAAGAATCCTAAGAGTATCAACAGTAAAAGAAAGGCCCTCCCTATCTAATTCTACAGAATCAGAACGAAAAAGAGGATGTCCTTCTATAGCCATTTCAACCATGTCTAATCGATCTACGGAACTTGCCATTAAAGGAGAAGATTTATGCGGAGGAGTTCCTGAAGGAACAAATATCACACGATCTAATTCAAGTTGAAAAGAGACGTCTTCTGCTGAACTTAAATGACCAAAATGTATGGGATCAAAAGTACCACCTTGTATTCCAGTTCTCAAAAAAAATCCTTTTAAAAGAAAAAATTATTCAAAACCTAAAAAATTATTACGATGAATAATTTCATCGTAATCTTTACTACCAAGAATGCTATGAATTTCTCTAGTATGTTTTCCAGCAATAAGTTTGACTTCGTTGCAATTATAATTTGCCAAACCTTTTCCTAAAGACTTGCCTTCTATTGACTGAAGTTCTACAACATCACCAAACATAAAATTACCACCCGCATCAATAACTCCACTAGGAAGAAGACTGCGCCCTCTTTCAAGTAGAGCCTCCACGGCACCATTGTCAATTTTCAACCAGCCTCTAGACTTTGCAGTAGTTCCAATCCAACTTTTTCTAGCATTAATACGTTTCTTTTTGGGCACAAAAAAACTGCCTAGATCTTCACCTTCCAAAGCCCTTAAAATCACACTATCATTTCTTCCTTTTAACATAAGAGTAGATATCCCTATTTGGCTCAAAACTTTTATTGCACTTATCTTAGTAACCATCCCACCATGAGAAAATTGATTGTTACTTTTTCCAGTTACATCTATTAATTGCTCAGATACATTTTCAACTCTAGATAACAATTTAGCATTTTTATCTAAATTAGGATTTGCACTATACATTCCCTCTACATCTGACAAAATCACAACTAGACCTGATTGGGTCATCTGTGCTACCTGGGTTGCCAAAGAATCATTATCTCCAAATTTTATCTCCTCAGTAGAAACCGTGTCATTCTCATTTACAATAGGAATAATTTTTTTATGCAAAAGATTATCGATAGTATTACAAGCATTCAGAAATCTTTTCCTTTCATCCAAATCAGAATGAGTTAGTAAGATTTGTGCAATATTAAGACCTAATCTATTAAATACTTTACTATAAGCGTCCATCAAGATCGGTTGTCCAACAGCAGCCGCTCCTTGCCTTTCAGGCATTGTTTTAGGATATTTCTTAACATTAAGATGTTTAAGACCTGCAGCAATCGCACCAGATGATACAAGTACTATCTCACGACCTCTCTCAAGAAGGACAGAAATTTGATTAGCTATTGAAGAAAGAACTTCCAAGTTCAAACCAACCTCATCCGAAGCAGTAAGGACAGAACTACCAACTTTAATTACAAGACGCTTACTTTTCAAAGACGTTTCTTCTTTTCTAGCAATCATAAAAAATTCCTCGGAAACAGAAATAAATATAAAAAGTTTTCAACCTTCTCTGACTTCTTTGGAAATCATAAATAAAAGTTCTTTTAATCCAATCTTAGAAACAGAAGATATTCCTATTGAATCAAAACCTCTTTTCTTTAAACCTTCTTGCAAAACTAAAATCTTATCCTCATTTCCAATTGCATCAATTTTTGTCAAAAGACAAATTCTCTTTTTGGAGATTAAATCCCTTGAAAACAATTCAAGTTCTCTTGAAATAGTTTCAAAATCTTCCAAAACTTTTTCAACTAGATTACTAGCATCAAGAAGATGTAGGAGCAGAGTACATCTCTCAATATGCCTAAGAAATTGGTGTCCCAATCCCTTGCCGCTGTGTGCTCCTAAAATAAGCCCCGGAATATCTGCAACAACACAGGAGACATCTTCGCCTAAATCAACAACTCCTAAATTAGGTTCAATAGTTGTAAAAGGATAATCAGCTATTTTCGGCCGACTTTTTGAAATCGTCGAAATTAGCGTTGATTTTCCAGCATTAGGCTTTCCAATCAGACCAACATCTGCAAGGAGTTTAATTTCTAAATCAATCGAAAATCCTTCTCCTGATTTCCCCCTTGTAATTTTTCTTGGTGTTCTATTTGTGGAACTTTTAAAATGATCATTACCTAATCCACCTCGTCCTCCCTTTGCAACTATAAATTCTTGACCTTCCTCTTCAAAATCATAAATCACATTTTCATCTATTGTATCTTTAATAATTGTTCCCACAGGAACGAAAACATGTAAATCATCTCCATTAGCACCATGTTTAAGACTTGACATACCTGCACCTCCATTAGGAGCTTTCAGTACAGTTCGATTTCGAAGGTGATAAAGTGTGTTATAAGATGAATCAGATGTGAAAATTACATGGCCACCCCTGCCGCCATCTCCTCCGTCAGGACCACCCTTAGGTATGAATTTCTCTCTACGGAAACTCAAGCAGCCGTCTCCACCTTTTCCTGCTTCAACTAATAGCCTAGCCGTATCAATAAACATGAAATGACCAGAAAGGGCAAAAGGTTAAGAGGGGACAACACTTACAAAACGTCTACCTTTAGTCTTTGTCTCAAACTTAAGATTCCCATTTACTTTTGCAAATAATGTATGATCATTACCAAGACCTACATTATTGCCAGGATGAAAACGAGTACCTCTCTGACGAACAATAATTGTACCTGCATTAACAAATTCTCCGCCAAAACGTTTTACTCCTAGTCTTCTTCCAGCAGAATCTCTTCCGTTTGAAGAACTACCACCAGCTTTTTTATGTGCCACTTTTTACCCCTTTAGGAGGAACAAGTCCAGTAACCTTAATTTGCGTATAATGCTGACGATGACCACGTTTTATTCTTAATTTTTTACGCCTCTTAAACCTGAAAGAATAAATTTTACGAAGTCTTCCATGATTTTCTATGACTGCATTAGCCATACTACCAGAAAGAGAACTCTTGTCAGCAACCACAACATCGCCATCAACAAAAAGTTTAACATTATCTAGTTTGATCGAATCACCTAAAGAACCTTCAATTCGTTCAACCGTAAGAACATCTCCCTCTGAAACTTTTATCTGCTTACCACCTGTCTCAACGACCATATACACTTTAGAACCCCTAAATTACAACAAAAAAAACAAACCTATCATATACTTAACAAACAAACTTGCAAAGACCGCCTATCTACCAATAAAAAGATGATTTTGTCAATTTATTTAGTAGAAAAAATCTATTTTCTACTAAATAAATTAAAAATTACTCTTGTTTCATTATAGTCAACCTTTCTTCTAGCAGGCAAAAAACCTTTCTTTTCGACAAAAACAGAAAAACCCCTCACAAAATCGAAAAGATTACTTTTAAATTCTAAAGTTATCGGAGTTACACCCTGCAAAACATCATTGACGTACACTTTTGCACCTGGAGGATTCGATATTACCGTGATTTTCTTCGTAAAAACATTCTTAATAGGTTTAAGAATCTGTGACTTCATGGATTTCTTTTTACTTTTTTTCAAAGAAATATTTTTTGCACAAGAAACTGTCAGCGAAAAAAGAACAACTAAAATCAAAGAAAAAGCAACAAACTTTAATCTATCAACTTTCTTTAAAGAGAAAATCATCTTGTATAAATCAGTCGTCTTCATCAACTCCAGCCCACTCTTCTATAAGTTCAAGTAATTGTGTTTGATCAGAATTTGCGCCAAATTTTGATACGCCCAGACCGTATACCTGCCTTACATGGTTCATGATAAAAAATGTTGCGCCAAGTTCTCGGGCTAGATCACTGCCCATTGTTAAATCTTTATACATCAAACCTGTACTAAAACCACAGTTAAAATCTCTAGGAAGTAAGAATCGAGGCCACTTGTCTTTAGTAGCTGCATTTAATCCTGAACCACTATTAATAATACTCAAAGTTTTCTCAGGGTCTAAACCAAGCTTCGCAGACAAAGACATAGCTTCCATAGAAGCAACAAGATTAGTCGCTGAAAGAAAATTATTTACACACTTTATAGCATGACCAGAATCAACTGATTCTCCTGCATGAACAATATTCTTTCCTAAAACCTCAAAAATCGGCATACAAGCGTCTACTAAATCTTTAGGCCCACCGGGCATTATTGCTAAAGTAGCATTTACAGCCCCTATAACACCTCCCGAAACTGGTGCTCCTAAAAAACGGAATCCAAGTTCTTCAAGTTTATCTCCTAACAACTTAGTACGAGGAGGATATGAAGAACTCATATCAATAATAACTTTTCCTTTTTCAAGGCTTTCCGTCAGACCTTCTTGATCAAGAATAACAAATTCAACGTCATCACTACTTGGCAACATTGTAATCAATATGTCACTACTACTAGCTATATCCTTTAGGGTATCTGCAACTTTTACTCCATCTGACTCAAGTGCTTGTACGTTCTCTTTTTTTACATCATAGCCATAAACAGTATATCCGGCACTCACCAAATTTTTAGACATAGGTGTACCCATTTTTCCAATACCAACAATTCCTACTACCGTTTTTTCAGGAATATAAGATTCCACAGCTCCCCCTTATCGAAAAAGGTTATAATCATCTAAAGTTTTTTAATAAAGAACATCTTTGATTTTAACAAAAAAAAAATTAGAGTAAAATATCGTTTTGGTTACTCGTTTTTTTTATATTTTTAATTTACTGAGAGAAAAAATCTTATGCAATCAATTTCACCAGAAGATATTGTTAAATTCTTAGAGGAAAATCCAGGTTTTTTTCTTGAATATCCAGAGCAACTAAAAAAAAGTGGATTAATGGAAGATCATAATATTTCTTCTAAAATACTCAATATTCGCAATAGACTCTTTGAAAAAATGAGAGAAGACAGACAAAATCTTCTAAACGCTTTAGAAGATTCTATTAAAACAGTTAGAAATAATGAAAAAATTGAAGACGATTTTGATATGCTCGAAAACTTACTATTTGAAAATATTCCGTCTATTCAATCTTTGATTAAACTTGCAAATGCAACAGAATCAAAATTCAGTTTAGGATTCGTTGGCTTTACCCTTTGTACAACCGCAAAAAAAGAAAAGATTGACAAACTAAATAATCAAATCGGCAACAACCCAAAATTGAGATATATATCGAAGGAAGAAAGAAAAAAATATCCAAATGGAAATAAAACTAGCCTTTTTGAGAAGCTTGAAAATCCTAAACATGTATTTCCAGACATAACAAAAAAGATCAATTCTGCCGCAATCGTACCCCTAAAAGACAAAAGACGACTTCTCGGATTCTTTCTCCTAGGGGCAGAAAAAACTGGACATTATTATGAAGGTATGAATACAGACCTACTTGAAAAACTAAGCAATAGCGTTTCAATAGCTATAAAACTAATGCGACTATACGAAAAAAATCAATCCTGAAACGAGCAAAGATCCACAAATTCAGAAATACTTTCGAGTCTTTCTAAATTTCTCACGTTTTCTACAATTTGAACACTCTTTTCTTTGTTGATAACGTTACTGGTCATAAGATGAAAACGTTCTATTAGTTCATCCCACGTGAGAGGGTTCTTTGGATCTCCTTTGGGATAAGATTGATGGATTTCAAAACTATCATTTTTCGTAGTAATTTTCACATTAGCTTGCCATTTTTCAGGAAATTCTTTATCCATTTCTATATCACCAAAACAGTAAATTTTCTGAATTAAAGAATCAAAATCTCTTGAAGATATATACTCATCAGAATATTCTTGAAGTCCTGCAGCTCTTTTTAAGATTGAAACTGCAACAGCGTAATGAAGACTAAATTGCGCATCAACTATATTCTCAGGATTTCTCTTTTTATCTTCAGGATTAATTACGAGTAATTCGCTTGTCTTTGGAACACGTACTTCTACTTTTTCAATATCTTCCGCATTGAGATCGTTTTCTTTACATAAAGTAATTGTCGCATCCACACTAGCATGATTAAATCTGCAACAAGCATAAGGCTTGATTGCTGTCTCACATATCTCCCAATAGTCACCAATCTTTTCTGTAAGATACTCTGGATTTGCATCATCGCTATAAGCAGAAAAAAAACCACTTTCTCCACCTAAAATGTCTGAAGGACCTATAAAACCATTTTCTGCCATATACGCAGCGTATATTCCACTATGAGCAGACCATCCTGGATGGAATCTCTTTGTCCATGCACCATTATCTAAATATTGCATTGAACCAGATGCTTGACTTCCAGCAATTGCAAGTGTATTTGCCATCGTATTAAGGGATTGTCCTAAAAGTTTTGATGCTACAATAGAAGATGCAAACGTCCCACAAGTAGCCGTGGGATGAAAACCCCTTGCATAATGACTTTTCGCGTTAACTGCATTTCCTATTCTATTAGTTACTTCATAGCCAGTTACAATAGCTTCAATCAAACGCTTAGGATCAGGACAATGAACTTCGCTGATTGCAAGAGCACTAGGCATAACACTAACACCAGGATGCAAGCTAGACCTAGTTGTGACATCATCCATCTCTATAGCATGCGCAATCCCACCATTAACAAGCGCAGCATCGGCAGGCACAGTTTTCAATGGAGAACCTATAATAGTACAAGGTCCATCATGTTTTGCATTATTTTTAATAAAATTATAAAGAACCTGGGAACTATCCGCCTTAGTACCACATATAGAAACTCCAAGAAAATCTAGCAGAAAGTACTTAGCCCGATCATGTGCTTCTTCTGATAAATCTTCATAACTAATTCCGTGAAGATATTCTACGAACTCCTTACTTATGTTCATAATAAGAACCCCAATCAATATTATTAATTTATAAAATTAAATTAATAATTTATTATACATCTCCAAAGACTTGTCACAAAAGAATACTGAGTTTACCATCTCATTTAAAAATAATATTTCAAAAAAATCAAATAAAAAGGGTTTCTGAAATTGGATTGCATTTTCTGTAAAATTATCAGTGGGGATATTCCTTCAAAAAAAATCTATGAAGATGAATTTGTTTATGCTTTTGAGGATATTGAAAGGGCATCCCCGATCCATGCACTTATTATTCCTAAAAAACATTTTGAAACTATGCTTGATATCAAAGAAAAAGATGCAAATTTAATCGGTTCTGTTTTCATGGCTGCAAATAAAATTGCACGCAAACTTAATTTTGACAAGAAAGGTTTTAGAATAGTAACTAATTGCAAAGAAGATGGAGGACAAACTGTCTTTCACGTCCATTTTCATCTTTTAGCTGGCAGAAAAATGTTATGGCCACCAGGTTAAATCATTGTTAATTAATTTTTATTTGCAATCCAACCACCACCATATAAAATATCGCCGTCGTAAAACACGGCTGCCTGTCCTGGGGAAATAGCTCCTAAAGAACTGGGATTTTCTGGCGTCACCTTAACGACATTATTAGACAAAGCAGAAACTAAACACATTGCAGGCTTTTGCTGATGGCGTACTTGAACAAGTAATTTATGCCCAGATTCCTTTATTGGAACAGACCAATGAACATCTTCTACTCCAAAACTTTCCTCGTAAAGCTCTTCCCTATCTCCAACAACTAATGTGTGAGTATCGGGAATAATTTCAAGCACATACTTGGGCTCATTTCCTGTCACATCTAACCCTCTCCTTTGCCCGACTGTATAATTTCTAAAACCAGAATGTTCCCCGATTTTTTTTCCAGTCGAATCAACAATATGACCTGGAATATCTAATTCTCCCTCTTCTCTAAGAAACGTTCGATAGTCATCATTTGGAACAAAACAAATTTCCTGACTCTCATCTTTATCTGCATTTGGAAGGCCATAAGAATGAGCTATTTCTCGAGTTTGTTCTTTCGTTATATCGCATAAAGGAAACAAAGTATGACTCAGTTGTAATTGAGTCATCCCAAACAGAAAATAGGTTTGGTCTTTAATCTTATCTACAGCACGACTAAGAGTATGTCTTCCCATGTGTTCGATACGTTTTGCATAATGCCCCGTGGCAAGAAAATCTGCTCCTAAACTAAATGCTCTTTGAGCAAGATAGTCAAATTTCACAACTTGATTACAACTAACACAAGGAACAGGTGTTCTTCCTAAGCTATATTCATTGATAAATTTATCGATTACAGAAGTTCTAAAAGATTCTCTAACGTCCATTATATAAAAGGGTATATTCAGAACAGATGCTACAGAACGTGCATCAGCTAAATCTCTTGGAGCACAACAACCCCTGTGAGATGACTCCATATTGTGATGGTCAGCAAGACGAAGTCCTATTCCAATTACATCAAAATCTTTTTCAACTAAAAGTGCTGCTGCTACTGAACTATCAACCCCCCCACTCATTGCCACAACAACTTTTTGTTTCATAAAAACACCATAATTTATCAAGGAACTATTTCTGCAATAAACAGAGTTTAGAATATAGCGGTTAAAGAATAACAGACATGTTAAAAAGTCTTAAAGAAAAACAATCCTAAGTTTTCTTATTTTTTTGTTTTTTCAAATTCCTGGCTAATGTGTACTTATTGACAGCGCTCAAAAAAGCCTTTGCCCCAGCTTCAATGGTATCGGGACTAGAACTATGTCCTGCTATCTGAAGATTTTCATCAAACTCAACTGTTATATAAACCTCGGCCATTGCATCTCGACCACGAGTAACTGAACTAACGTTAAAATCAACCAGTTTACAATCTATCCCAACTATTTTACTAATCGCATTAATAACTGAGTCTACAGGACCATTCCCATGTCCTACATCAGATTCTATCTCATTTCCTACTTTTAATTTCACTGAAGCAGTAGCTGCAGGTTGAGTTGTAGTTGAAGAAGTAACTTGCATAAATTCTAGATAATAATAATTCTCTCCTTCCACTGAACGACTCTCCTGCAAAAGAGCAAGAAGATCTTCGTCATAGACTTCTTTCTTTTTGTCAGCTAAATCTGTGAAATTAGGATAAATACTTGAAATTTGCTCTCTTCCTAACTTAAATCCTAATTGTTCGTATCTCTTTCTTAATCCTGCCCTTCCTGAATGTTTTCCTAAAACAAGTGTATTAGAAGGCCTACCAACAGACTTAGGAGTCATAATTTCATAAGTAATTGCTTTAGAAATCACACCATGCTGATGAATTCCCGCCTCGTGTGCAAATGCATTCCTTCCAACTATAGCCTTATTAGGTTGTACCCTCACCCCAGTAGTTGAGGTAAGCAATCTACTAGTTGGGTATATTTCGCGGGTACGAATATTTGTCTGGAAATCCAAATGGTCTTTTCTAGTAGCAAGTGCCATTACTAATTCTTCAAGTGATGCATTCCCCGCTCTCTCTCCAATACCGTTTACCGTACATTCTACCTGTCTAACACCAGCTTCAATCGCAACAAGACTATTTGCAACAGCAAGACCTAGATCATCATGACAGTGCGCACTAAAAACAACATTTTCATAATTAGGAATTTTCTCAAAAATATATTCCCAAAATTGTTTGAATTCACTAGGAACAATATAACCAACTGTATCCGGAAGATTAATGGTTGATGCTCCCTCCTCTATCGCAATCTTTACTGCCTCAACAAGAAAATCCCAATCAGAACGAGTTGCATCTTCTGCACTCCATTCTATGTCACTACAAAGTTTTCTTGCAAAACTTACTGATTGTTGAATTTCCTTTAGCAACTCATTTCTTGTAATTTTTAATTTGTGCTTTAGATGTATATCTGATGTAGCAATAAATGTGTGTATACGGGGCTTCTTTGCTTCTTTAACCGCATCCCAACATCTACTAATATCTCCTTTGTCAGAACGTGACAAACCTGCAACAATCGGTTTTTTCAGCGCTTTTGCTACAGCTCTAACAGATTCGAACTCATCATTAGAAGCAATAGGGAATCCAGCCTCCACTACATCAACTCCTAATTTTTCTAACTGTAAAGCCATTTGTACCTTCTGAAAACTATCCATACTACAACCCGGAGATTGTTCACCATCCCTCAATGTAGTATCAAAAATACGAACACCCCTGGGCATATTTTTCTTTCTCCGTTTCGCTTCAGAAGAACTAGACATCAAATCATCCAATAAAAAAAATTCAAAAATGAAAACTTATTTAGTCAAGCAAAATTAGCACGTACTTTAAAGTTTACAAGGAACTTTGTCCACCATCTATGACCAGAGTTGAACCAGTCATAAAACTTGATGCGTCACTAGCTAGAAAAACAATCGCTCCAGAGAGTTCACTATCAACCCCAATTCTATTTAAAGGGATATGATTTTCTATCATTTTCTTTCCAGACTCTGTAGAAAAGTAATCCTTATTGATCTCAGTCAAAAAATATCCCGGAGCTAAGGCATTTATTCTAATTCCGTATTTTGCCCACTCCTGTGACAAAGTTTTCGTTAATTGGATTATACCACCTTTACTTGAAGAGTATGCCGCAAGTTTTTGGATCCCAATCATCCCTGCAACCGATGAAACATTCACAATTACCCCTTTTTTTCTTTTAATCATAGTTTTTCCAACTTCTCTACACATTAGGAAGGTTCCTCTCAAGTTTGTATTAATTACCGCATCCCAATCTTCAACTTTCTGCTCTACTGCCCATGAAGGTCCACTTATTCCACTATTATTAATTAAAATATCAATATTTTTTTTCTTAGATTTAACTTCATCTAAACAATTCTTAATGCTAGTTTCGTCCTGAACATCTAAAGCTAAAGAAAATGAATTGCCTCCTTTTACTTTAATTTCTTCCACTACATTTTCCAATTTGTTTATTCTTCTGCCTGTAACTATAACTTCTGCACCAGCATCACATAGTGCTAGACTCATGGCGCGACCCAATCCACTTCCACCTCCAGTAACAAGTGCTACTTTTTTCTTAAGACTAAAAACCTCTAACATGTAAATTTCCTTGAAAAGATCATATCAACAAAAATTGTGAAGAAACTGTGGATAAACATGTGTTACAGCTAAATAAACCCTGCAATTTCTGGCACTTAGAACAGTTTGCATAAGATACAAGCATTAAGGTTAACTCTTTATAATTCAATAACTTAAACTAAATTTTCGCCTAATGAGCCCTGTGTTTAATGATTTACTCGTTTTTTTTAAACAATTTGAAGAAAAAAAACCAGATTCTACGAAAAAAACTTCAGAAAAATAGTAAATTAGTGCGCCCGTATCTTCTAATTTCTTTTATTGAACTTGATATTTCTCTAGATAAATCACTGATTTTAAAATTTTTATCAAATTCAAAAACGAAGACCTTCCAAAAATCCTTTTCGCACAAAAGAAATTTAAGTATATCAAATGCAAGCTCTTTATCAGACCAAGGGGGATCAAAAAAAACGATATCAAATTTCTTGAGACTCATAACCAAATCTCTTAATATTTGTCTCGCATCTCCTTGTAAAACTTCGATTCTTTTTTCTAAACCCAGATCCACCGAAACTTTTTCTATATTTTCACAACAATCTTTATCGTTATCAATTGCAACAACTCGTACTGCACGCCTACTTAATGCTTCAAAAGAGATTGCACCACTACCAGAACAAATATCAAGGAATGACACATCATCCAAATTCTGACCAAGAATATCGAACAATGCTTCTCTAACTCTTTCTGACGTTGGCCTAACATTATTTTTACTAGTTAAATGTAGTCGCCTTCCTTTAACTAATCCTCCGACTATACGCATCTAGACTTGAACCTTGTCGTAATGCAAAAGACTCGAAAATTCTTCATATCTTCTAGAAATTTCAACTTTTTCGAGGGATTTTAAACGGTCAAAGCTTAGCGATTGAACATTAAAAGATGCCATGACACTGCCATAAATAACTGCATTCCTAAGGTTATTGGGACTTATTCCTTTTAGAGTCAAGAAACCCATAAAACCGCCAGCAAAAGTATCACCCGCACCCGTCGGATCAATAACGTTTTTAATAGGAAATGCAGGAACCGCAAAAATTTCTTCCTCATGAAAAAGGATAGCACCAAATTCTCCACGTTTTACTACTAAAGTACTTGGACCTAAATCTCTGACTTTTTTCGCAGCATTCAAAAGATTTTTATCTTTAGCAAGAGAACACAATTCTGCATCATTTATAATTAAGATATCGATCAAATTAACAATATTCATCAAAGAATCGTTTTTCCCTTCAATCCAAAAATTCATTGTATCGCAGGCTACAAGTTTAGGTGAATCAATTTGATTTAAAACAGAAATTTGAAGATCTGGATCAATATTTGCCAAAAATAGATAATCAACATCTTTAAGAAATCTAGGTATTTCAGGATTGAAATTTTCAAAAACATTAAGTTGAGTGTCTAAAGTATGGGCAATATTCATGTCTTCATGATATTCACCTTTCCATCGAAAAGTTTTTCCATCTGTTTTTTCTACCCCCGACAAATCTATATCTCTTGACTGAAGAAATTCTAACTCTGCTTGAGGAAAATCTTCTCCTATTACCGCAACCAAACTAACCTTAGTAAAGAAACTCGCAGCAATAGAAAAATAAGTTGCAGAACCTCCTATTGATTCGTCTCTTTCTCCAAACGGTGTTTTAACAGAATCGATAGCCATAGAACCAACAGCTAAAAGCGTCACATTATCTCCAATAGATTTAGAAAAATTTATACAAAAGAAGTATCAAAGAAACAAAAAAAAATGAAACAATTAAATATTTTGCTATAATTAAATAAATTTATAAGATCTTACACAAAAAGTTTTAACGTTTACATTCCTTTCAGTCTATTAATTCAGGTTGGATATGGACCATCAAGAAATATACAAAAAAAAACGCAGTGCACGACCGAGTGATTTTTCAGATCTGGATTTTTTCAAAGACTTAGAGAACCATTTCCTTGAAATAAAAGAACTCGAAATGTCTTGGATTGAATTTGAAACTCCAAAATTAATTCCGAACAAAGAAAAGGCAATGAGATTACATTCTTTAATTACACTCACAAGAGCGATTGAAGAAGAGTTAGACTCTGCTTTTCGAGCCGGACATATTCCAGGAACTGCCTTCTTCGGAAGAGGAAATGAAGGCGCCAGTGTAGGTAGTGCGTTTTGTTTACAAGACGAAGAATGGTTGGTACCTATGCATAGAAATTGCGGCTCACACATTGCTAAAGGACACCCTCCCGAAAGTATCATGGCACATTTCTTCGGAAGAAAAGATGGCCCTTCAGAAGGAAGAGATGGAAATTTTCATATGGGCTACAGACCAAAGAATATCACACAATTGATTAGTCATATAGGAACAACGGTTCCAATAGCAACAGGATTAGCATGGGCCGAAAAGTATAGAAAAACAAACCGAGCAGTACTGACTCATATTGGAGAAGGAGGAACTAGCTCCGGCGATTTTCATGAAGGAATTAATTTCGCATCAGTTCAAAAACTCCCACTTGTCATAATCATAGACAACAACCAGTATGCATACAAAACTTTGCTCGAAAAACAATATGCATGCAAATCACTTATCCTGAAATCAACTGGTTACGGAATTCCTGGTTATTTAATCGATGGAACAAATATGATTCTCGTAAATTATATTTGTGAAATTGCATTAGAAATGGCAAGAAAAGGGGAAGGACCAATTCTAATAGAAAGTATAACAATGCGTGCCTCAGGACACTCAGTTTATGATAAATTTTCTGATTATGTAGATATGGAAGATATGAATTTATGGTTAGAAAAAAGAGATCCCATCAAAAGATACGAACAATTCTTAATAAATTCAGGAATAGTTACTGAAAAGGAAATTGAAGATTCTCATTTCAAGGCAAAGGAGAAAGCTGCACTTTCAAGAGACATTGCATTAAAGAGCCCTTTCCCAAAACCAGAAGAGATGGAAAATGAGATCTTTGCTGACTAAATATGAAAAACAAAACTTATAGCGACGCAATACGTGAAGCACTATGGGAAGAAATGGAACGTGATGAGAATGTATATCTGATCGGAGAAGATATAGGTTTGGGTGGAGGTGCATTTTACATCACAAAAGGGTTCCAAGAAAGATTTGGTGATTTAAGAGTAGTAGATACCCCTTTAAGTGAAGCTGGATTTACGGGTTCTGCAATTGGTTCTTCTTTAGCGGGATTAAGACCGGTAGTTGAATTTCAATTTGCAGACTTTGTAACAGAATCGTTTAAAATGATCGTTGACTTTGCTGCTGGAAATTTTTTCCGAAAAATGGGAGAGGTTCCGATCGTTTTCAGACTCCCCGCGGGGGCTCTAACAAGTGCAGGACCATTTCATAGCCAAAATCCGGAAATATGGTTTTTTGGAACACCCGGAATCAAGATAGTTGCGCCATCAAATTCCTATGATGCAAAAGGTCTTATGAAATCTGCAATTCGTGATAACAATCCAGTCATTTTTATAGAATATAAAAAATTTTACAACTATCCAATTTCAGATTTACCGACACCCCTTAGAATCGAAATCCCAGAAGAAGATTATGAAGTTCCAATTGGCAAAGCAAGAATTCTAGTAGAAGGAGAAGATCTTTCATTAATTACTTTTGGGACAACCGTTTTGCAAGCTCTCCAGGCAGCCAAACAAATTTCTCAAGAAGGAGCCAGCGTAGAGGTAATAGATCTCCGCACAATTATACCTTTCGATAAGGAAACTATTATTAATTCTGTGAAAAAAACAGGGAAAATACTTTTTCTACATGAGGCGAGAAAACAAGGAGGAATCTCTGGAGAACTTTCATCCCTCATCACAGAAGAAGCTTTCGAATACCTAGACGCTCCTCCAGTAAGAATTGGTGCAATTAACACACCAGTACCTTTAAGTCCTCCACTGGAAAAAGCTTACTTACCTAATACACAAGATATATTAATTGCATTAAGGGACTTATTAGAATATTAAAAGATATAAGGAGATTGATTTTTAATGTTCGAAGAAAAAATTGAAATGCCAAGAATGGGAACGAGTGTTCACGAAAGTACGATCCTTGCATGGAAGAAAAATGAAGGCGATAAAGTATACAAAGGCGAACCGATTCTTTCAGCGGAAAGTGACAAAATTGAATTTGAAATAGAAAGTACTGTAGATGGAGTATTGAAAACTATCTTAGCAGAATCAAATTCCGTTGTACCTGTCGGAAGCATCCTAGGAATAATTGTTTCAGAGAATCCGCCAGAAAGAAAAATACCTGAAATTGACAATTCAAATCGAGAGGCTTTACCCAAAAATAACGAACAAATTTGGGCTGCTCCCGTTGCACCCTTAGATTTAGAAAACGAAGGGGTTATTTCAACCAATAGTATTAAAAATCCATATAAAGAACCTTCAAAAATTTCGCATTTAAATTTTCTGAGCCCAAAAGTCAGAAAACTTATTGCTCAACACAAAATAAGCGATGCTGAACTATCTGAAATAGTTGGCACCGGATCTAATGGAAGAATTTCATCAAAAGATATTCTTGATTTTGTAAATCAAAGTAAGAACGTCCAAAATTCTGTGAGATACGAAGACCTATATGTTAGTGAAAAGAATTTAGTGGATATAAATTTTAGTCCGATCGAAATAGAGAGTCAAAAAAAAGAAGTATATGAAGAATTAAGCGTCAGGCGAAAGAAGATAGCAGAGAATCTCTTGTTGTCTTCTACAACTATTCCACAAGTAACTCTATTTATGGATGTAGACATGAGCAGGATTGCTTCTTGGAGAGAAACTAACAAGAAAGATTTTAAAATTAGACATAATCTAAATCTTAGTTATACAACGATAATTTCAATTGGAATCATCTCAGCTATTCGAATCTCAATCTATAAAACCTTCAACGCCATTTTCAGAGGAACAAAATTGGAAATCAAAAGATACGTAAACTTAGGGATTGCAACAGACACAAAAAATGGTTTAATTGTTCCAGTTATTAAGAATGCGGATAGCCTCTCTTTCATTGAACTATCTCAAAAGATAGAAGACATTACAAAAAGAGCAAAAACAAATTCATTAGATCCCGGTGAAACTAACGATGCTACTATCACTCTCACAAATTTTGGACATACAGGTGCCTTATCTGGAAGCCCACTAATTAATCCTCCCCAAGTTTCTATAATAGGAACAGGGAAAATAGATGCTAAAGTAGTAACGATTAACGAAACAGAAATTACTATCAGACCAATTATGAATCTTGCATTAACGTTTGATCATAGGATTAACGATGGCGCTATTGCAGGAAAATTTGCTACAACTATAAAAAATAATATTGAACGAATGAACCTAAAACAACTGGAGTTTTAAAATGCCACGTATCAACTCAAGTACTGCTCTAAGATCTATGTTATTCACGCCTGGAAGTAGTGAGAAAATGCTTTCAAAATCTTTAACCTCTCCTTCGGATGCCTCTCTCTATGATATAGAGGATTCTGTAGCTGAGGACATGAAATCAAAAGCAAGAGAGTTAGTAGGAGAAATAATCAAAGAAAATGAGAATTCTAACGAAGCACCGCCAACGGTGCTTGTGAGAGTTAACGATGTAAATTCAGAACACTTCGAAAAAGATATAGATGCAATTGCAACTTCTGGATTAGATGGGATTTTTCTCCCAAAACCTGAAACAGAAGCAGACGTAAGAAAAGCGGACGCCATAATTACTAAATTCGAGACAGAAAGGAAACTCGAAATCAACAGCATTGCAATCATTCTTCAAATGGAAAGTGCTCTTGGTATATATAATTGTTTCAACCTGTGCAAATCTGCAGAAAGAGTTGTTGGTGTAAATTTAGGAAGTGCAGAAGATGCTGACCTTTGCAGAGATCTAGGTGCCCAGTGGACCCCTGACGGAAATACATTACATTATTCGCGAAGTAAAGTTTTGTTAGAAGCTCGAGCAGCAAAAATGCCTCATCCTACAGATGGTGTATACATGGACCTACAAAACGATGATGGATGTAGAGAAGACGCAGAAATCGCCAGACTATTAGGATACACTGGAAAAGCAGCTATACATCCAAGACAAGTTCCCATTTTCAACGAAGTGTATTCGCCAAAAACTGAAGAAGTTTCCTATTATAAAGAAATGTTGGATGCTTACTACGAGGGAGAAAAAGCTGGCCTTGGAGCAGTAAACTTTCAAGGAAAAATGGTAGACATAGCAATGGTCCGTCACGCAGAAAATATTATCAATAGGTCTAAAGCTATACAGTCTAGAACTTAAGAAAAATTAAGTTCCGAAAGCTTTTCCTTTTTGCGCATTTAGCCGTTTCCAATCTTTAGCGAGCCCTGTGAGAATTCGTGTCCCTACGCCTGTACCTCCAGCAGGCTTATATTCCTTTCTTTTGCTTACATGAGAAGGGCCAGCAATATCAAGATGCACCCAGGGAGTTCCAACTGTGAAATGTTGTAAGAAAGCAGCTGCGGAATTTGCTCCTCCCCATCGAACACCCGAAATATTACAAAGATCTGCAATTTTTCCCTTCATCATTTTGCCAAATTCTGCATGTAGAGGCATATGCCAAACATGATCTCCAGCAAAATCTCCTTGTTCCCTTACCCTTTCAATCAGTTCATCATGTGTCCCATACATTCCTGTTAAGTTTGTTCCAAGTGCTACCATGCATGCGCCGGTTAGCGTCGCAAGATTAATCATGCACTGCGGTTTATATTTTGTCTTTGCATAGTGAAGTCCATCAGCAAGAACCAGCCTGCCTTCCGCATCAGTATTATGTATTTCAATAGTAGTGCCTTTCATGGACCTAACAATATCACCTGGTCTAGTAGCATTTCCACCAAGCATATTTTCTGCAAGAACTCCAATTCCGACAACAGGAACTTTCGGTTTCAATTGAGCTATCGACTTCATCGCTCCAAACACAGCTGCAGATCCACTCATATCAGTAGTCATATTTTCCATCCCTGAACTAGGTTTTACGGAAATACCTCCTGTATCGAAAGTAATTCCTTTCCCTACAAAAGAAATAGGACGAGTCTTTTTGGTATCTCCATATTCTATTACTACTAGTCTTGGGGGAGCAGAACTTCCTCTTGCTACTGCCAAAAAAGCACTCATTTTTAAATCTTTTATTTGTTTTTCATCTAAAATCTTACATCTCAAACCTTCGCGAAGTGCCATGCGACGTACCATTGACGCAAGAACAGGGGGCCTTTTCTCGTTACTCGGAATATTAATAAGATCCCTAGCATAATTTGTACCATCAGAAAATATTTTTCCTAAAGTGATTCCTTTCTTCACACCATTAGAAAATTTTGATCTCACACATACAACTACTTCGTTTATACGATTTTTATCTTTTTCTGATTTCTTACTAGATTTGAAGCGGTCAAAACGATAATCGGAAAGAAGAAAACCCTCAGTGATTGACTGACCAAGAACTTGGCTATTTAGTGAAGGAATTATAGAATTAAGATCTACAGCAATATTTGACAATCCTTCGTATGTAATTTTTTGTGTTACCATTCCACTCGACAACCGAATTTTTTCTGCACCAAAATCTTCTCTTTTGCCAAGTCCAGAAAAAAATAAAGTTTTAGGGTTAGTTTTGAATTTACCTGAATTAATAAATGTAGTGTAAACTTCACCAGACTTTCCATGAAAGACATTGCGAGATCGAATGTCTAGAAGTTTCTTTTTAATCGAAGGATTCAATCCTTCTGTAGACATATCATCAAAAATAAATACCACAATCCCATCTAGGTTTTGTACGTTAGATGAGTCATCTCTAATAGTAAAACGCATTGAATTCTCCTGTTTTTTTTCAACTCTCAACTTAAAAGTAAATTGGATTTAGTTTACATAAGTACATACACCACTTCCACCTAAAGAAGTTTTATTATAAAAAACTGCCCAAATAAAATATTATCATAAGACTAAAATTTTTAGATAAAAATTAATTACAAAAACAACTGAGATGTTATATTTGATATAATAATTAATTAAGCAACTCTAAAACTAACTTTCAGGAGGAAAAATGAGTTTTTACAATTGGGACATGCTTCCAATCTCACCTGACAGACCTGGAATTGTCCATCGAAGAATTTTTGGAGATGAAATACAAATACAACATCTTATTTCTGAACCGGGTGGAACTGCACCTGATTTGCACAATCATCCTGATCATGAAGAGATTCTATATGTTCAAGCTGGTGAGTGGGAATGCACTCTTGGGAATGAAATTCGAAAAATTGCACCCGGAGACGTTGTACATGTAAAAAAAGGTCAAATGCATACTTTGGAATTAAAAAGTAACGAACCTGGTATGGTTCTTGAAATTTTTCACCCAATTTTGAATACAGAACTTGCAAATGACAAAGAAAATTTTACTATCGAATCTATTAAGAATCGTATGGAATTCCATGAAGAACCAGATGAAATGAATCGTGGAAGACCTCCTGAATTTGTATAAAATCAAACTGAGATTGCAAGTTTAATACTTTTGATCAATTAATTTTTCGTGTACTCTTTTAAATGATTGGATTATTCTTAATTAGATAACATTAATTATACTTTTACATATCCCTTCACGTTTGGAGAAAAAAGATGACAGAGAGATTTGATGGAGTCCTAATAGGCGGTGGTCATAATAGTCTCGTCTGTGCGGCATACATGGCGAAAGCAGGAAAAAAAGTTGCCGTTTTGGAACAATCATCAGTCATTGGAGGGGGTTGCTCAACTAGAGAAGTCACCCTACCTGGGTTTAAGCACAATATGCATTCAAATTATTATGTAGGCCTTGATCGAAGTCCAATTATAAGAGACCTCTCCTTAGATGAGTATGGTTTTAGTATGGTTTTTCCAGAACAACAACAGGGATGTATTTTTAGAGACGGAACTGCATTTACAATTCATAGAGACGTAGAAAAAACAGTTAAATCTCTTGAGAAAATTAATAAAAAAGATGCTAAAACATACAAGGAATTACATGTAAAATTTACAGAAGGCATGCTAGATATCATCACCTCTTTTATGTATTGCGCTCCTCTCCCACCTGATGAAATGAAAGCACGTTTTTCTGGACCGCTAGGAAAAGAGTTTCTGTCCTATAATAATTTGAGTATGTATGACGCAGTAGATCAGCATTTCGAAGACGAGCGTATTCGTGTTCTTTTTAAACTTTTTCTTGGTTCATTTACTCTTGAAAATACTCCTGCCACAGGAATTTTTTTCCCACGTATTTTTTCAAGAATAGCAAATTTTGCGTTACCTGTAGGGGGAAGTGCCAATTTCACTAGAGCATTAGAAAGAGTCATAATACGAGGAGGAGGAAAAACATTTACGAATGCAGAAGTAAAAGAAATTAGTGTAGAAAACCACGAAGCTAATGGTGTTATTCTTGCGGATAACACAAGAATAGAAGCCAGTGAATTTGTAGCCAGTGGTGTCAACTGGCCTCTTACAGTTAGACTTGCTGGAGAAGATTATTTTGGAGCTGAACTTTCGAAAGCAGCTATAGAGTTTAAATGGGCAAGCCATGCACTTTGTACTATACATCTAGCGTTAAAAGAAGCACCAAAATTCACTGCCTCTAAATTTGAACCTGACATAGAAAAAACTTTCAACATCTTTTGGGGAGCAGATACAACTGAAGAGATTGATGAGTGTTTTGATGAAATTCATGAAGGAAAGCTTCCAAGACTGATGGGTAACGGTGGTAGCAATAGTCATTTCGATCCAACTTATTCACCAGACGGAACTCATGTAGGATATTGGTGGCCCTTTGCACCCTTTGAGTTAAAAGATGAAGGTTCAAAAGGTTGGGAAACACACAGAGAAGAATTTACAGAACATTTTATTAATGAGTGGGGGAAATATTCCCCGAATATCAACTCTGACAATATTATGGCAAAGTATTTATACACTCCACATGATATTGTTCAACAAAATCCTAATATGGTCCAAGCAAGTCATCATATTGGTGCTTATATACCAGAACAACTTGGCTATAACCGGCCACATCCTAAAGTAAGTAACTTTAGGACTCCAATAAAAAAACTCTTTCTGTGTGGGTCGAGTTCCCACGTTGGAGGTGCTGTAACTGGTGCACCTGGGTATAACTGCGCTAATGCTATAACAGACGAGCTCGATATTGAGAAACAATGGACTCCAGTAATTACGCCTGAAATGTAATCCTAGAATTTTTATATTTTTTCTATTTGAAAGACATACCTATTCAAACTGAAGAAGTAGGAACCTTCCGCTCCAAGTATTTTTAGTTCTTTAGCCCAGTCTTTTGCTATATTTCTTAAACTCTCATCTGCATTAATAACAAATGGCACTATTACACTTATCATCCCGTAACTGAATGAGTCTTCGATATAATCAAGATTAAGTATAGGATATATCTGCACGTTAGAAATTTTAAATCCTCTTTCTATAAGCTTTGGAGATAGTTTACTTGGAAGGTTAGGGTCAAAAAGATGCTGTTCCCAAACTTTAAAAATCTGAGTTGCTCTCTCTTTATCTCTGGCATTCCAAACTAAAGAATCCCAATCCGTGTCCATTATTAAAGCACGTCCCCCTGGCTTTAATACTCGAAAAAGTTCCGAGAGTGCACCTTTAATTTCGGAAACATATTCATAAACTTGGCTAACAACGACTGCATCAAACTCTGAATCAGGAAAAGGAAGTGAAGTAGCACTTGCTTTCTTAAAAGTTACCGAGGATAAGTCAGAACATCTTTTTCTAGCAATTTCAAGCATAAATTCGCTATTATCTATTCCTATAATTTCACTTTCACCATCAACGAATTCGGAAATTTCTTTCGTTAAAAACCCTGGACCGACACCTAAATCTAAGATTTTTTCTCCTTTTACAGGCGCTAACAATTCCAAAATTTTTTTTCTCTGTGTCACAATATCTGTTGTAGAATATACAGATTCAACTCTTTTTGACGCTTTCTCATCAAAACTAGACATTTTACTTGAATCCCCTGATAATTTGAGCTTAAAAATTTAACATCTTTCGTATTTCAACCAAGAAACAGAACCTAAGCGTTCAAATCCAATCCTTTCAAAAACTTTTCTAGAATTATGATTTTGATTTACAATATAACAGAAGACCGGAACTCCTTTTTGAATTTGTTTTTCTGTTAAACGTGAAATTATCGATGAAGCCAATCCCTTTCTCCTATGAATTTCTTGAGTAAAAAGCATTCCTATAGAACCATTCAGATGAACTAACATATAAGAAATTAAAACTTTGTTTTTTTTGATAGATACACTCGGACCAGCAGAGATACATTGCAGAACATATTCGTCGTCTATATCATAGGAAGTATTTTCAACTACTTCAAAAGCGTCGTCCTCGTTCAAAGACTGAATATCAGCTTTTATTTCCACCGGCATAAATTTTTTAGGATGAAGATAAAATAACCCACATCCTACTTCTCTGACCAAAGAAAAATCTGGGATTTCCTTAGGGACAAGATTTTTGGGCAAGGATGATACTCTAATTTCAAAATTTGGACATGAATCATCACTTAAATTACGAACCAGCTTGCTCAGATACACTCCACAATCAAAAGATTCACTATTGCCCAGAACGTGAAACGACCCTCGAAAGAAAAGAATTGCAACTTTTGGGCTTTTAACATTATCCAACCATAAAATTACTTTCTGGTTTTCAAGCAAATTCTTGAAATGCAAATTATAAGGCCAATTGAGTTTATACAACCTATTTAAATCTAAACTTAAAGGATCCTTGCATAGGACCAAATCCATAAAACAATTCCATGATTAAAAAATAAATTTGCAAGCTTTTTACATTACACAAAAATTAAGTTAAAAAGTAGTTGGAGGACTTTTAAGTCTATCAGTTTCGTTCATATTATCAACAGTACCATAAGACCAACTTTTCATAATATGGTTTTTGAGAGAAATCTAATTGTTTTTTAGAGGGGATTCAAGTTTTGACTAATACGATTCATTTAGCACATAGTCCAGATTCAGACGACGCATTTATGTTCCATGCTTTAGCAAATGGGAAAATAGATACTGGAGATTTAGAATTTATTCATGAACTGAAGGATATAGAGACACTGAACCAAGCAGCTATGGAAGAAAAATATGAAGTAACCGCTGTCAGTTTTCATGCATATACCTATATTGCCGAAAAATATGCAATTCTTCCTCATGGCGCAAGTTTTGGAGATAATTATGGACCAGTAATTATTTCTTCAGAACCAATGAAGAAGGAAGACCTGAAAGACTGTCGTATTGCAATCCCAGGGTTATTGACTACTGCATATCTCACACTAAAAATTTACCTAGAAGGTGCTGAATTAACTCAAAGAGCAATCCCTTTTGATGAAATCATGGATAACGTAAAAAATGGCAATGTAGATGCAGGGGTCATAATTCATGAAGGACAACTTACTTTCGAAGAAGAGGGTTTTCACTTAGTTGAAGACCTAGGCAAATGGTGGAAGAAAGAAACTGGGGGACCTCTTCCTCTTGGTTGCAATGTTATCAGAAAAGATCTAGGAGAAGATAAAATAAGACAAATTAGCAATCTTCTTCATCAAAGTATTATTTACAGTTTAGAAAATAGAGAAGAAGCATTAGATCATGCCATGCAGTATTCAAGAGACTTGCCTAGAGAAAAAGCAGATCAATTTGTCGGGATGTATGTCAACAACTGGACTAGAGAATATAACCAAACTTCTATTAGGGCTGTCACTCAAATTTTAGAAAAAGCACACGACCTAAAAATTATCCCTAAAAAAATAGAACCCGAGTTCACGAGTTAGATTTCTAATTTGTATTGCTCTTCTTTATTTAAATTAAAGAGGAAACAATCATTACTGATCTTCAATTATTCCAAACTGCGATAATACCCTGGAGAAACAACAAAGATTTCAAAGAGGTATTACTAATCTCAACAAGAATTCTGGGAGCAGGACAAGAAAAACAATGGATAATTCCCCAAGGAGATATAGAACCCTGGCAGACACCTCAAGAAGCTGCCATAAATGAAGCATGGGAAGAAGCTGGAGTAAGAGGTAAGATTGAGAAAAATCCTATAACATTCTTTACTTACAAGAATCAAAGAATCAAGTACAAAGTATTCTGCTATCCATTAGAAGTAATTGAAGAAACAAACGATTGGCCAGAAAAAAAAGAAAGAAGTAGAATGTGGATTAATATTTCAGAAATAGAAAGTAAAATAAAAAATCAAAAATTAAGAAGAGTATTTAAAAGATTTAGAATTTCCATGGAAAAAAATGAAAGAAAATTTTAAGACAATTACATTTAAAGAAAAATATGGCGAAGAATCAGAAAAAAATTCTGACTTAAACTTTGCTCTAAAACTTCTTGAAAAAGCCGAAATTGCACATCAATCAAATGACTTAGAAAATGCAATTAATCTTTACAAAGAATCGATTAAATCTTTTCCCACAGCTGATGCACATACATACCTGGGATGGATGTACAGTCTTCAAGGGAATCTTGAAGAGGCAATTGTAGAATGTCATAAAGCAATAAAAATCGATCCTGATTTTGGAAATCCATATAACGATATTGGATGTTATTTGATGCAGAAAAAAGAATTCGACAACTCATTGCCTTGGTTTAATCAAGCCAAAAAGGCAGCCCGTTATGAACCAAGACATTTCCCATATTTAAATGCCAGCAGGGTAAAGTTAATTCAAGGGAAACATGGGCAAGCTAAACACGAACTTCACCAAGCACTTATGAGAGAACCTGACGATGAAAATCTAAAAAATAAGTTCAGAGAATTAGTTTCACTACTCAATTGAATTCTCGGTAAAACTTTAAGTCTATTTTCCTACTCC
Source organism: Nitrospinaceae bacterium UBA3496 (assembly GCA_002377645.1). Taxonomy (GTDB): domain Bacteria; phylum UBA8248; class UBA8248; order UBA8248; family UBA8248; genus UBA3496. The sequence goes on from DFQF01000027.1 coordinate 77,929, forward strand.
CCAATTTTACCTCTCTTGTCTTCGTCCATCCATGCATCTTCAACATATATGGTCCTCGCAGCATCTCTATTAGGACAATTTCCATATGTAAATACTAATTCTGCGTCCTCTGTCTCACTTGGATTGTAAAGACCATGTATTTCTCCAGCAGCAGCAAACACAAATGTCCCGGGCTTGACTGTAAATTCTTCTTTTTCCTCTCCCATCCATACAACAATAGGACCTTTAACTATAAAAAATGTAGCGTCGCAAATATGGTAGTGTCTCTGATTTCTCGCTTTTGGTGGAATTATAGTTCTTCCCATAGTTATTGTACTTGTTCCAACAGCATGACTATCAACACCCCAAGCAATAACTAAAGGAGGTTCATATTTTGTATCAGCACCAATTTCGGTTGAGTCAATCAAAGCCCAACGATGTTTTTTAGATTTAGTAGCCATTTTTCCCCTTTCATAAACAATAATTTAAAATTCATTGCACTCTATCACAACATTAAAAACATATTAAATTAACTTAAAAAAAAGTTGACTCTTTAGAAGCTCGAATCATAAATTCCGCTAAAATTGTATGCCTCGTCTAGCAAAACAATTGGATGAATAACTCTCAGATCCATCCCACCTCTCCTGGAACCATAATCTATTTGTATCTGACAACCAGGATTACCAGTACAGACAATTTCAGCACCTGTAGAAACAATGTTGTCCATCTTTCTGTCTAATAATCTCATGGAGAGATCTGTGTGTGTCAGATTATAACTTCCTGCAGAACCGCAACACCAATCACTTTCAGGAAGAATACTCAACTTAAGATTTTCTATAGAATTAAGAACTTCGATAGGTTGTGACCTAACTTTCAACGAATGATATAGATGACATGCATGATGATATGTAATGTTATGGTCCTTTGGAAGACGCACTTTGTGCAAGGGAATCGTAGATAAAAAATCCATTACATCCATTACTTTTTTTCCAAAAGACAGTGCATCTTGAGAAATTGACTTCTCATGAAACAATAAATTACCATAGTCCCTTAGCATGGCCCCACATCCTGATACAGCCAAAACGATTGCATCGATTTTTCTTAAATCATCAAAGGCACCAATATTCTCTTTTGCAAGAATTCTCGCAGTTTCTCTATCACCAGCGTGTGCTTGTAACGCGCCACAACAAGTTTGAGATTTTGGAAAAACGACATCTACTCCGTTTGCCCTTAAAACACGAGCAGCAGCAAGATTAACTTCATTAAATAAAACAGACTGTATACAACCTGAAAAGAATGCAACTTTGTATTTTGCATTCTTATTTTCCTCTTTTTCTGTTGGCTGTGAAATCATAGTTGAAATAGCAGGTATTTCTGGCATCATTGGTTCTAAATCATCAATTTTTTTTGGCAATAAAGATAATTTTTTTACAAGCCTTCTAAGAAAAGTGTTCTGATATACCCAAGTTAAAATACAAAAGAATTGTAAAAACAACCGATTTGGTAATAGCCAACGGAATAGAAAACGTCTAAACAATCTAGCAACCAGACTTCTATTCCTAACTTTTTCTAACCCCTCACGTGCAGACTCGATAAGAGAACTATACTCTACTCCTGAAGGACAGGCTGTTTCACAAGCTCTGCAATCCAAACATCGATCAAGATGTTTAATGACTGTATTGTTTATACTTATCTCTCCATCTTTTACCATTTTAATCAGATATATTCTTCCTCTTGGAGAATCCATTTCGTTGCCTAGCAATGAATATGTGGGACAACTAGTAGTACAGAACCCACAATGGATACATTTTTGAATTATTTCTCTATCGGGACCTAGATCGCCAAGAAAAGGATTTTGTTCTACTAGACCTAACTCTTTGAGTTTAGAATTCATATCTTATTTATAAACCTTCCTGGACTAAGTGTTTCGTTCGGATCAAGCTTTTTCTTTATTTTTGACATTAGTTTAAGAGCAAGAGGAGAAACTGAATCCTCACCCCATACTGAATTCATATTAAATAGTTCTTCAGGTCCTTTTTCTAAGAATACGTTGACATAACGACTATTTGATTCATTAGATCCTTTCAAACAATGAGACGAAAAAACTTGCCAACTTTTATGCAAATCTTCTATTTTCCCCGTTCTATCAACCCAGCATTGAAAAATTCCACTTCCAGCATGTGCAGAAAATGGCACCTCTTCTGCAGAAGGAAAAGCAGATAGAGTAGCATCGTAAAAACGGGGCAATTGATCCAATCTCCCAGAAGCTCTGAATGAAATTACTTCATTTTCAAAAAAAGGTGGATTAAAAATAGAAGAATGAATTTTTTTTGTCTGTGGGTCATCTAGACGATAAAAATCCTTGCATTTTTCCTTGCCCAAAAGAGATTCAATACGTTCGAGTTGTTCTTTCAAACCATCTTCAAAATCTGACACAGCAGCTACCAAACAATATTTTCCGGGCAATTGGAAATTTTCTTCAGAGATCCTAGACATATTAAAAACTTCCAAGAAATCATACGAAATGGGATGTTGAAGTAACTTCCTACTTACTTCAAAAACATCATTCGCATTGTCAAATCCTGCTATACATGCTCCTGAACATTCGGGTTTTTTATACAGTCTTACCGCTAACTCAGTAACAACAGCTAACGAACCCCAACTTCCAGACAGTAATCTCAAGACATCGTATCCTGTAACATTTTTTACAACTAGCGCTCCGTAGGTATTACTTCTTCCATTACCTAGCACTACTTTCATCTTCATAAATCTATCTCTAGCTCTACCCCACTTCAATTGCATTGGCCCAGAATTATCAGTCATTGCAACACCTCCAATTGTTGAGAACTCTGGGGAAGGAGGATCAAAACCTGGGGTTTGAGATTCCTGATTAGCTAATTGATTTAATTTTTTAACTGTAACACCAGGTCCAACTACTGCAGTCAGATCATTTGGAAGAAAATCGATCACATCTGAAATTTGCTTGGTAGAAAGAGCAATGTCATATGCGTCTGGAGAATACCCTTTACTTGCATTCGTCAATCCACCACATGGAATAATTTTCAAGCCTAATTCGTTTGCCAATGAAATTGTTCGAACCACTGATTCGTGACTTTTAGGGCTGACAACTATTGAGGGAACTCTACCACAAACTCTATAACTATCTAAATTCTCAGCAGACACCAAACAAGTCTCTGCAAACTCACTTTCAATAGAATTTTGAAATTTATCGATTAAAGACATGTTATTTTGTTAGCCCTGCAAATTTACTAGAAAAACCCTGTCCTATTGAAATTGGAAAAACGAATTCGTCATTTGGAATAACTTTTCCAGGATTAAAAAAACCGATTGGATCAATGACCGATCGCAAATTGTCCATAGTATCAAGCGTTGATTCATCAAACTGATCTCTCATCTCTCGAATTTTTTCAATTCCTATTCCGTGTTCTCCTGACAAAACTCCACCAACTCTTATACAAGCCCTCAAAATCTCAGAACCACAATCAACTGCACGTTCTACCTCTCCTGGAACATTCTCGTCGAATAGAACATTTGGGTGCAAACTACCATCTCCAGCATGAAAAACATTCGTAATACGTAGACTAAATTTTTTCCCTATGTTTTCAAATTCTTCCAAAACTTGAGCCAGCTTTGATCTTGGAACAGTGCCATCCAAACAATAATATGATGGAGAAATTGCTCCAAATGCGCCAAAAGCTTTTTTTCTACCCATCCACAAATCTTCTCTTTCTCTCTCATCTGAAGCAAGACTAAATGAAGTGCAAGAATTTAATTCACAAATATCTTTAACAATTTTTTCTAATGGCTGCATAGATGAAATAAAACCGTCTAGCTCAATTAATAAAACTGCGGCCGCTCCCTTGGGATAACCGGCTTTAACAACTGTTTCAATCGCCTCAATCGTATACTTATCCATTAACTCCATAGCTGCAGGCACTGCACCTGAAGCTATAATATCACTCACTGTTCTACACGCATCTCCAACTTCTTCAAAAGAAGCAAGCATAGTTTTAACTCCTGCAGGATTAGGAGTTAATCGAACAATTACTTCTGTAATTATTCCAAATGTCCCTTCGGAACCAATAAAGAATCCCCTCAAGTCGATACCACCAACTTCATTTGTATCAGACCCAATTTGCAAAATCTCTCCTGAAGAAAGTACCACCTTCATTCCTAAAACATGATTAGTAGTCATTCCGTATTTAAGGCAATGTGCCCCACCAGAATTTTCTGCAACATTTCCCCCAATAGTACATGCCATTTGACTAGAAGGATCTGGTGCATAGTGAAAACCATGAGAAAGAGTTGCTTTAGTAAGTTCCAAATTCACGACACCTGGCTGAACTCTAGCTAAACGATTTTCAAAATCCAATTCTAAAATTTTGTTCATCCTAGTAAATACTATCAATACCCCTCCTGGAACAGGAGTAGCTCCCCCAGAAAGACACGTTCCAGCACCTCTTGCAATAATTGGAACCTCATTTTCTAGGCAAACTTTGACAATTTCACTTACTTGTTCAGAAGTCTCGGGCAAAACAACAAAAATTGGAGTCCCTTTATATAAAGTAAGTGCGTCGCAATCGTATGTTTTCATAGCTATTGGATCAGAATGGATAAAATCTTCACCCACTATATTTGATAACTTCTGATTTAAGCTTTGATAGTCTGCCATTTATTTAGCCTCAATTCCTCCAGAAATCAAACATCACAATTCACATTTAATTCCTTGCATAAAACATTGATTTTATTCCATATACCGACCTCAATTGTCAGTCCTTCTTGAAGTCTTCTTTTACGTTCTTTATACGCCCTTTCACCTGGTATCCTTATCTCATCTGTACCTTCTGATTTTGCAATTGATTTGACTTCATACAAATGTTCAAACACAGAATCTCTAAAAACATCCGTATCACCAAATGAGGAAGGATCAATCGCAATAAATAAATCGCCCTTATCATAGTGACCATCAGCTACAGATTGAGCTAGCGGTTTCCCAACTTTTGCACCAAGCAAAGGTCCAGCCAATAAACCAATAGTCAAACAAAGACCATACCCTTTGTGACCACCAAAAGGAGTCAAAGCCCCTTTAGAAGCTTGATTCGGATCGATAGTAGGTATTCCATCCGGCCCAAGCGCTACCCCTTCTGGAATTGACTCACCTTCTACCGCAGCTTTCATAACTAAACCGTTTGAAATTGAACTAGTAGCAAAATCCAATAAATACGGATCTTCCGTCGATGAAGGAATAGCTATTGCCAATGGATTTGTTCCAAGTAACCTTTCAATTCCACCTATTGGGTGGACTAAAGGAGTTGTTATACCTAGAACTATCCCAACACAACCCATTCTGGCAATTAGTTCAGCATAATATCCAGTGAGACATATGTGATCTGAATTCACAACACCTACTGTAGAACATCCTTGACTTAGGGCATTCTTTGCAGCAAGAGTGGCCCCATATTTTGCCCCTACAGCCCCAATAGACCTTTCTCCTTCAACTAAAGAGCAAGATCCATTTTCTTTTTTAATATATGGTATAGCCTTAGGATCAATCATTCCACTCTGAATTCTATTTACAATTGCAGGCAATCTTATTAATCCATGTGTCCCATACCCTCTAAGATCTGCTTCTATAAGAACATCCGCAGTTGTCTTCGCAGAACTTGAGTCACAACCAACTGCAAGAAGTATTTCTTCCATCAATTTTCTCAAACGCTCTTCAGAAACTTCTACTCCTAGTTCTTTGTTCATAAAATCTCCGTTCAAATTTCTAAAGATCTGGATTGGGCGCAGAAACTGATTTTCTCGTAACCTTCATCATCCAACAGTAAATCTCAATTCTATTTCCATCTGGATCTAAAAAATAAAATGCATGGCTACCACTTCCTCCCATGAAACTATTTGGATCATCGCCTTCACTCCCATGCACATAAGGACCTGAAACAAGTTCTACACCACATGATTTTACGTGCTCAAGAGCATCGAGCCAATCTTCTCGACTTGCTACTTTAAAAGCTAGATGATGTAAACCAACCTGTCTTTTATATTCAGAGTCTTGTTTGTCTAATCCTGCTCTTTCGACATCTTCAGGAAGTTCAAAAAGTACTAAATCATGATGATACTCGTCACACCGCATAAAACAAATAGGACGTGAAAAATCCGGAGGCCCCCACTTTCCTGTCAACTTTAGTCCAACTACACTTCTATAAAACTCTATAGATTTTTCCACATCACTAACATGAATTGCCATGTGACCGATTCCAGAAAGTTTACAAGGCATACTTTTTCTCCTCAATATTGAAGCATACATTTTGTTTAATACTTTATTATGTGCATGCTGACATTATTGAATCAAGCAAAAAGAGTTCTTTTTCACTACAAAATTTTTTCATCAATAAAAGCGGGGAGAAATGAGAGAGGGAGAAATTATTATTTTACAATTATATTTACAAGCCGTCCTTTAACCACTATATGCTTTACGATTTTTTTCCCTTCCAAATATGTACTAGAAACTTTTTCAGCTTTTTCAATTAAAACATTATCTTCTTCATCGGGTAGAGCTTGAAACGTTCTTCTTGTCTTCCCATTAATTTGCACTACGAACTCTTTTTCTTCTGACGAAATAGCACTTTCATCAACATCTGGCCATTTCTCCATGAAAATACTTTGCGAAGAACGAGATTTGTCTAACAAACTCCAGAGTTCTTCACAAAGGTGAGGAGCCATAGGAGCCATACAGAAAAGCAAAATTTCTGAGGCTTCTCTTTGAACAGGGAGTTCTGCTTGCGAGTTATTTCGAATTGAAGAACATAATTCCATAACTCTTGCGACAGCTGTATTAAACGAAAAAGTTCTTTCGTAGACTTCTGTTACATATTGTAAAGTAAAATGAGCATCTCTTCTCAATTTTTTACCTTGTTCGGAAAGAGAAGAAGAATCTATCTCCAAAAATGAAATATTTCTCCAAGAATCTATTCTTTCAGAAAATGTACTCCAAAGCCTCTGCAAAAAACGATGAATTCCTATCAACCCATCTTCACGCCATTCCTTATCTCTTTCTGGAGGACCAATAAAAAGAGTATATAATCTTCCAGCATCAGCACCATATTTTCCTGTACATTCTTCTATAGAAACTCCATTCAACTTACTCTTACTCATCACTGACATTTCCCCTACCACAGCATCTCCTACTTCATACCCACTTCCATTTGGGCCTTCTTTTATAATCACATGATTTTTCTCATCCACGTTACTATATGGCACCCAAGTCAACCCTCTACTTTCTTTAAGTCTAAACGCAGTTCTGCAAACCATCCCTTGTGTGAATAGATTTTCAAAAGGTTCCTCAAACGAGACATATCCCATATCAAACAAAACTTTCGTAAAGAAGCGAGAATATAGAAGATGCATAATTGCATGCTCTGCCCCACCTATATACTGACTTACTGGCATCCATGAGTTAACTTCATTTTGATCGAAAATTTGATTTTCTAACCTAGGAGAAATAAATCGCAGGAAATACCAAGAAGAATCAACAAAAGTATCCATAGTATCTGTTTCTCTTCTAGCAGGCTTACCTGTAATAGGACTAATCAAATTCAAAAAATCTTTACTGAAACTTAGAGGATTCCCACCTCGACCCGTAAATTCAACATCCCTAGGATGAACAACTGGAAGATGCTCATCTGGAACTGGATTAAAAGAACCATCCTCTTCATAGATAACAGG
>DFQF01000027.1:86029-96095 GCA_002377645.1 Nitrospinaceae bacterium UBA3496
TTATCTCCAAAACCTTTTTCAGAAAAAAAGGAAACCATTTCAGGATATGCTTCCCTATTAGGCTTGCCATCAAAAGGCCCCGAATTTGACATAAATCCATCTTCTACATAAGCCTCACTCATTTCATTTTCGGCTAATGAACATTCTGGATCCTGAATCACTATCTTAATCGGGAGATTGTATTTTCTAGCAAAGAGAAAATCTCTTTGATCATGGGCAGGAACTCCCATTACAATACCAGTTCCATATTCCATTAAAGCATAATCTGCGACAAGCAAAGGGACAGAGTCACCATTGACAGGATTAATAAGATTATGACCCGTAAAAACTCCAAATTTATCCTGTTCATCACTCATTCTTTCAGCAGAACTCTTTGAACGCATTTCATCTATTGATGCCTTAATGGATGTTGCATTAGGATTATCAACAAGCAACGTATCGACCAAGGGATGTTCTGGAGCACAAACAACAAAAGTTACACCGTAAACCGTATCAGGACGAGTTGTAAAAACAGACAAAACTTCCCCTGTGGATTCCAGTTTAAAATCTATACGAGCACCTTCACTTTTGCCAAGCCAATTTCGTTGTTGCTGCTTTACATTTTCAGGCCATCCTACCAAACCATCTAAATCATCAAGCAATCTTTGTGCATAATCTGTTATTCGTAAAAACCATTGGCTAAGCCATTTTTTCTCAACAATTGCCCCACTTCTCCAAGCAATTCCATCGTGTATTTGTTCATTAGCCAAGACGGTTTCATCTACCGGGTCCCAATTGACAAGAGCCTCTCTTTTATATGCAAGTCCTTTCTCCAACATCCTAAGAAACAACCATTGAGTCCAACGATAATATCCGGGATGAGCAGTCGAAATTTCTCGTGGCCAATCGTAACAAAGGCCAGCTAGTTTTAATTGTCTTTTCATATTGTTGATATTTTTTTGTGTCCACTCGGCTGGATGAACTCCAGCTTGAATTGCAGCATTTTCGGCAGGAAGACCGAGGGCATCCCAACCCATTGGATGAAGAACTCTAAAGCCATTCATCTTACGGAAACGACTAATTGCGTCGCCCATAGTGTAATTACATGCATGCCCCATATGTAAATCACCAGAGGGATATGGGAACATCATCAGACAGTAATATGGCGGTTTGTCTTTTGCTCCATCCTCAGTGTGAAAGATTTTATTTGTTTCCCAAAAATCCTGCCACTTTTTTTCATACTTTTCTGGAATATAATCACCTAGCATCAAAAACCTCTGAGAAATTTTTATTTTCTAAAATCGTCAGGAATTGCCTCAGAATCAAAAACTGAAAGAAGCTCCTTAGGTATTCTAGAAGGCTTACCATCTCGATCTAGTGAAGCGTGCAGTGTATAACCTTCAGCAATCTTTTTTCCACTCTGCTCTACGATATAGTTCAATCTTACTCTAACTCCCTTAGGAGATTCAAAATATCCCTTTACATTGATCATCCCGTCATAGGTAGCACTCGAGATATATTTACAACCACTTTCTACTACAGGAAAATAAATACCTTTCTTCTCAAGTTTACTATAAGGGAATCCTACTTTTATAAAATATTCAGTCCGAAAGTGTTCAAACCATACAAAATAGATCGAGTGATGCACAACACCCATTTGATCTGTTTCAGCATATCTCACCCTAAATTCGACAGAAAAAGGCAATTAAAACTCCTATATTTAAGGAAAGATCACATTTGCAGAATTAATCTTGCAATATTCATATAAATAACTATAGACAATAGATCTACGGTAGTTGTCACTACAGGCCCAGTCATTAATGCTGGATCCAACTTCAAGAAATTCAAGAATAAAGGGATAAGAGAAGCAAGAGTTGATGCAATTGTCATAGAGAGAAAGATTGTAACTCCAATAATTAAGCCAAGATGAGAAACCGAAGGGAACTGAAAACTAGCAACCAAGAAAAGAAGAATCCCAAAGCAAGAACCTAGAAGCAAACCTACAAAAACTTGTCTTGAAACTACACTAAACCAACCTTTTGTATCTACTTTTCCAGTTGCAAGACCCCTAACAATAATTGCGACACTTTGTGAACTCACATTTCCAGAAGTTCCATTAATTACAGGAATGAAAGCAGCCAGAGCAATCACTTTACTAAGTTCATGCGTATACTGTGAAATAAAAAATGCAGCGGCCATACTTCCAATCCAACTTATCACCAACCATGGAAAACGAACCCAAGCAAGTTTTATGGCTGACAGAGAAGTGATTTCTTCTTGATGGTGAGTCCCAGCCATTTTCAAAATATCTTCTGTTGCTTCTTCTCTTAACACATCGAGCACATCGTCAACTGTTACAATACCTACAAGGATTTTATTCTCATCGACAACTGGTATAGCAAGAATATTATAACGGGAAACTATCTTAGCTACATGCTCCTGATCAGCATTCACATCAACACTCCACACATTAGAAGTCATGACATCTGACAATTTTTGAGAAGGGTTGGATAAAATCAATTGTCTTAAACTAACTACTCCTCTTAAAACTCCATCTTCATTTATTACATAAACATAAAAAATATATTCAATTTCATTAGTATCTCTAACACGTGAGATAGCTTCCTCTACTGTCACTGATTCTGATAAAGCAGCAAAAGAATCAGTCATAATTGCACCTGCAGATTCAGGAGTATAAAGCATCAAATCCTGATAAGAAGAATCTTCCGTTGAATCAGAATCCAAAATGTCTAAAATTTTCTCTGACCTATCTTGAGGCAGAGACTCTAAAATATAGCGTACATCGTCACTGCCATTTTCTTTAAGTATTTCCGCAATTTTATCATTAGAAATAGGATCAATTAGATTACGAACAACGTGAGGGTCACATTCATTTAAAATTGAAGCTCTTAATGGGATTGAGTTAATAAGAGAAAATGCATCGAACTGTTCCTGATCCTCAAGACGCATAAATATCTGCGCGATTTCTGCCGCGTGCATCTTTTCAAGAGCATTTTTTAGATTAGTATCGGCTTTTCTTCTAAGAAGACGCCGAACCATGTCTTCCACTCTAAGTAACCTTGGCTCTCTGTCATGTACCATAATTTACTCTTTTCTTTTTAATAAAATCAGAATAAAGAGTGCATGAGTTTATTCACGTATGTGAAGCATGTCAATTAAAAATGAAATAAGCAATAAACTAAATTCAACTTGATCAATTACCCTATATCACTTTATGATTATGTCAGTTTATACTGAAGAACATTTGAATTGGAGAATTTACAATTCCAAAAATTCACGGAATAACAAAAGGTCTTAAGAGTAAAGATTTACGCTCCCTTGAAAAACTCTATCGCAGAAAAATTCCGAAGCACGATTTAATACATTTAGACTTTGGAAGGGAATTAGCTTCAGTATCCTCCAAAATCTCAAAACAAGTAGCGATATTGATTGATAGACAGGGACTAGTTCGTTTTGTAATTGTTGGTGGGCCAAAAGCAATAGAAATTCCAGAATTAGGACGCTCAAGATCTGGAACGAATAGACTTCGTGGTCTTCGATGTATACATACTCATCTTGAAGCATCCGAACTATCTAACGAAGACTTGAATGATATGGCCTCACTTAGACTGGATTATATGAGTGCCATAGAAGTGAAAGAAGATGGGAGAACTGGAAGAATTCATATTGCACATTTACTACCCCAAAACATACAGAACGAAACTCAAAATTCGCAAAAATCAAATGGTTCTAACTTTTCTAACAAAACTGAACTATGGGAAAAAATAACTTTTCAAAATCTAGAAGACCTTTCTCTCGATATTGAATCGCTTACATCTTCTTTAGAAGAAGAAATTTATCGTGTTCAAAATAGCGTAACGGAAATAGAACAGGGAGAAAAAACACTTTTAGTTCATGTAGATACAGGAGAAAAAAACAATCTTTCAACTCATGCGCAACTACAGGAATTATCTTCTCTTGCAAGAGGAGCAGGACTCACCCCAGTATGGAAGATATCGCAAAGACGTAATTCCCCAGACAATCGTTATGTGATAGGGAAAGGACTACTTTCAAAAGCACTCATACAATCACTATTTCTTGGAATAGAGGTGGTAGTTTTCTCAAACGAATTAACTCCATCACAAATAAAGAGCCTCAGCGACTATACGGATCTAAAAATCATAGATAGAACCCAAGTAATTCTTGATATTTTCTCACAAAGAGCTAAAAGCCGTGTTGGCAAATTACAAGTCGAACTAGCTCAATTACGATACATGCTTCCTAAAATATCGACTAAACATACAGCCCTTAGTCGACTAACTGGAGGTATAGGAGGTAGAGGTCCTGGAGAAACAAAATTAGAAGTGCACAGGAGGAAAGCTTTCGATCGTATTAACAATCTTAAAAACGAATTGAAAAAATTACAAAAAAAACGTTCACAAGGAAGACGTTTAAGAAAAAGGAAACAGATTCCTGTTATATCTCTTGTTGGTTGTACAAACGCCGGAAAATCTACAATCTTAAATTCTTTAACTAATAGTGATGTTTTTGCTGGAGACAAACTTTTTGCTACCTTAGATACCTCGAGCAGAAGAATGAGATATCCAAGTGGGGAAGAATTCATTTTCACCGATACAGTTGGTTTTATTTCGAGCCTTCCAAAATATTTAGTAGAATCTTTCAGATCTACGTTAGAAGAACTAGATGAAGCAAATCTACTCCTTCACGTAGTCGATGCTTCTTCAGCACATTGTGAAGAAAATATTGAAAATGTTCAATTTCTTTTAAATGATCTTGGTTTATCTCATAAACCGACTTTGATGATTTTCAATAAAATTGACAAAATAGATGATGAAAAAGCAATGAACCTATCTTTGAGATATCAAGGAATAATGGTTGAAGGGAGAAATGCTAAATCCGTTGAAATAATTAAAGAGGCATGTCTAAACAAAATAATGAGTGCCAGAAATTCAGAATTGATAGCTATTTAAAATGGAGAAAAAAAGTGGACCATATCAAAAAACATGTTTTTGTTTGCATAAATCAAAGAACTGCAGACCATCCTAAGGGATGTTGCCAATCTAAGGGAGCAATTGAAGTAGCAAACGCATTCAATGAAGCCATAGGAACTTCAGAACTTGCAAACGACACGGCGATGGCTGGAGCGACTTGCCTAGGACCTTGTACTCTAGGACCCACCGTTTTAGTCTATCCGGATGGTGTATGGTACTCCGGAGTAAAAGTTGAAGATGTAGAGGAAATTGTTGAAGAACATCTTAAAAAAGGAAATCCTATAGAGAGACTGCGTCTTAGAACACCAGGGGCAGAGGCTACATAAATAATGTTAAAAACCTAATCCCACTATTATTCTATTCCAAAGATTAATAGTGGAAACCACGCCTGCAATTTCAATTATAGCAGATTCCGAATAAGAATCTCTCAAAGACAAAAATGTCTCATCTGACACAGAAACTTTCTCTGTACTTTCCTCACAAAAACGAAGAGCAGCTTTTTCCTCAGTAGAAAAAACACTACTACTTGAGCCCTCTTTTGCTCCATTAATTTTCTCCATAGACACTTTATGGCTCTGCGCCAGTGATGAATGCATTTTCACACAAAATTCACACCCATTTATCGAAGAAGCACGTATGTTAAGGATTTCTTTTAATCCAAGTTCAATCTCTCCTTTGCCGTGTGCAGTATTAGTAAGACTTAAAACAGCTCGAAGCAAATCTGGTTTATGAGCTAATGCTTTCACTGGAGGTATTACAACTCCAAATTGTTTTAACAAATTTTCCATTATCCGTTTTGCTGATGGATCAGCTGCATCGGGTTCAATAAGTGAAATTCTTTGCATCTATAGACCTCCTAAAAAATCTTTTAAAAAAACTATTGACCAAAAAAGCAAAAGAAAACAGAATAAACATAAGAAATTTTAAAAAAATTATTTCATGTGTTGTTTTTTTCCTCAAGACGGCAAACAAGACACATTATAATCGAACTATTACCTAGGATTACTAATGAGTAAAGTAACTTCACTAAAAGAGGCCGCTCATCTAATTCAAGATGGCGATACTATTTCTACTGGGGGTAGTTTGCTCCATAGGAATCCTTCTGCTTTGCTAAGAGAAATTATCAGGCAAGGCCGAAAGAATTTAACCTTAATCAAACATTCCCCTGGTTACGATGCAGACATTTTGTGTGCTTCACGAAGTCTAAAAGAAACCCTCTGCGGAATAGTAACCTTTGAATCAGAGTTTGGATTAGCGCCAAACTACCGAAAATCAATAGAAAAAGGATTGGTCGGACTTACAGAACATGCATGACCAAGTATCCTTGCTGGGCTGCGGGCTGCAGCCTACGGAATTCCGTTCCAACCTATAAAGGGATTTAAAGGAAGCGATATCCCAGAAAAAAGTAATTTTTTAACATTTGAAGACCCCTATACACATGAAACTCTCTTTGCAATACCAGCACTAAAGCCTGATTGGGCTTTGTTGCATGTTGCAAAATGTGATGAAAATGGGAATGCATGGATTTTAGGAAATCCACATTTTGATGTAGAAATGAGCCGTGCTGCTCAAAATGGTGCTATTCTAACATCTGAGGAAATTGTTTCCTCTTCAGAAATAGAAACTGACCCAGAAAATACTTCAATACCAGGATTTCTTGTGAAAGCTGTTGTGAAATCGCCAGGAGGTGCAAAACCATGCAGTTCATATCCTTTTTATGATTTTGAACCTGAAGAGATCAAACGTTATATGAATGCTTCTAAAACTGAAGAAGGTTTGAAAAACTATCTAGAAACCACAGACTTAATTTAAAATTAAGATTTTTTCAAAATGAAGAAAAAAAATATAGAAGAAATAGCGAATCAAATGGTCATATGCCTTTCCCGCGAAATCAGGGACAATGAAAAAGTATTTCACGGAGTAAACTCTCAAATACCAATGGTAGCAATTTTTCTTGCGAAAAAAATGCATGCCCCTAATCTTGTGCTGATAGAAGTTGCTGGCTCCATAAATCCCGAGCCTAGATTCATGCCAAAAAGTACAAACGGCCCTGAACTTTGTCATGGTTCTGCTTCTCTTTTTTCAAATGCAGATACTTACGATCTTTTTGCAAGAGGCGGAGTCGATTTGATTTTCCTAAGCGGGGCGCAAATTGACAAAAAATGTAACGTTAATATGAGTTATATCGGAGACCCTAACAAACCCAAAGTTCGTCTTCCTGGTGGTGGTGGTGGTTCGGTAATTATGTCTCAAGCAAAAAGAACAATCATTTGGAAAACAAAACATGACAAAAGAGATTTTGTAGACAATGTCGACTTTGTTACACAAACAGGGAATCTTCAAAAAGTTGTAACTCCGAGAGCAGTTTTTAAAAACGACGAAGGGAACCTTGAACTAGAGAGTATCCATTCATGTTCTTCAAAAGAAGAAGTAATGGAGCAAACATCATTCAAGCTTGAAATTAATGATAAAATATGTAAAACGATTCCTCCAACAGACGAAGAAATAAAAATACTAGAAGAAATTGACCCAAATGGAACACGATTTATAGAATTTGGAGAATAGTTTTTTCAAACAAAGCTGATTGGCACATATGATCTAAAAAAATACAGATGAGATTTTTTCTAAAAAATTATAGAAGTAAAAATTGCACACCCAGAGATTTTATGTTGAGATGACAGTACTGAATCTAGAAATAAAAAAGGGATAATTATGACCTCTGAATTACTAGAAAGATTAAAGATGTTTTCAACATGTCAAGTAGCAGATGCGCTTGATAATTTGAAAATAAAAGGGCACATGCCTGACATACAATTATATTCACCGGATGAAGAATGTAGAATAGTAGGTCTTGCACATACAGTGCAAATGGTTCCATCGGGTGGTGGAAAAGTCCCATCATTAGAAAAACACCATGTAGACTCTTCACCTCCAGAAAGTATCGTTGTGATATCAGTACCTCCCAATGTCACCACAGCAAATTGGGGAGGTCTTATGAGTACAAGGGCAATCGCAATGAATCTAAAAGGAGTAATTCTTGATGGCAGGGCACGAGATATAGAAGAACACCGTGAAATGAATTTCCCTGTTTTTGCTAGGGGAGTTTCTATTCACGGCAGTGGTGGATCTACGACTGCTTCAGCAGTAGGTGTCCCTATTAACTGCTCAGGAGTTACGGTTAGGGAGAATGACATTATATCTGCTGACCTTAACGGGGTAGTTGTCATTCCTCAAGAAAGATTTGAAGAAGTTGTAAATAAAATAGAAGAGCTAACTAAAATAGAAGAACAAATGATGGAAGCACTTAGAGAAGGAAACCCAATTGGAGAAACCTTTTCTAAATTTAGATTATACTAACTTGCCGCCTCGTAAGTTCTAAAATGTTCATTCTTCGTATTCATGAATCGTCTCGCTTGAATCGTTTAACTTCCTATGGAAGTTCTTTGTTGTTCATTTCTATTGTTTTTTTTTCATTTAATGGTTGCGCAACAAGATCGGTTGATCCCCGAACATCTAGTTTTCAAAAAAGAGAACTCCTAGGAAAAGCATCTTGGTACGGACAACCATATCACGGCAGAAAAACAGCAAATGGAGAAACTTATGATATGTACGCTTTAACTGCGGCTCATCGAACTCTTCCTTTCAACTCAAGAGTATTAGTCGAAAGAACAGATACCCAAGATAAAGTCGAAGTAAGAATTAATGACCGCGGACCATTTGTAGAAACCAGAGTTATAGATCTCTCAAAAGGTGCAGCTTCAAAAATCCGTATGATTCGAAAAGGAGTCGTCCCAGTGATCATAACTCCTTACGAAATTCCAACCGAAAGAAAAACTAAATGGATTGTCTTAATTGGGGGATTTAAATCTTCTTCTGAATTAAATTATATAAGAAGAAAACTCCAAAGAGATGGAAATTATGTATTGAAAATAAAGGGTTGGCACGGAGATCGAAGCAAACACCATCTTCAAGTAAGAAAAATCAATAATAAAGATAGAGCCAAGAGGCTTGCAAAACGTTTACGGAACAGAGGTTATGCAGCCTTTCTTGTTCGAAGTAAATAACTATTACCTTAAAGATTTCCGAACAAGTTCCGGATCGATCATCGGTAGTTTACAAGCATAATTTTCACACAAAAAAACTGTTGCGTTATTCTCAATTGGACTTTTGTCCTTGAGTATAGGCAAAGATAGTTTTTGTGAAATGTCACTTGAATTAAAGGCAAGCACTTTATTAGGAAGATAAACACTATGAATCACATTCAGCATTTCTTTTGAGCCTTCAGATTCCAAATCACCTGAGAGAACAATTTCCATAGGAGTATCTAAATAAAAATCTAATCCTACCAACATCATATGTAATGCTGCAGGAGCTGAATCAAGAATATGACTAAAAACTTTCATCGTTTTTTCGGCCATTTTTTCAAAACCAACCTCCCCTGAAATCCTAGACAATCTTAGAAGGGAAAGCACCGCAATAGAATTTCCACTCGGAATCGCGCCATCTTGAGACATTTTTTTTCTTACGATTAATTTCTCATGATCTTTAGAAGTAAAGAAAAAACCCCCGTTTTCATTATCTTCGAAAAGATTGGACATTTGATGACCAATATCAACAGCAGCATCTAACCAACGTGAATTAAAGGTTGATTCGTATAATTCTGTTAAGCCATGAATCATAAATGCATAATCATCAAGGTAAGCATTTAATTTTCCTGATCCTAATCTATATGAACGAACAAATCTTTCTCCATTCCACATCTTTTCTATAATAAAACCTGCAGATTTTTCTGCAAAATCAAGATAATTTTGATTTTGCAAAACTCTTCCAGCATTAGCCATCGAACCAATCATCAATCCATTCCAACTTGTTAAAATCTTATCATCTAAACCTGGCTTGACCCTTTTTTCTCTATGCTGAAACAATTTCTCCTTTCCATTCTGCAAAAGAAAAAGTAATTTCTCATATTCAATATTATTATCTTCACAGAATTTCTTAGGAGGTTTCTGAATAAAAAGTGCATTTGTACCTTTTTCAAAATTTCCTTTTTCTGTAACTCCATAAAAGGAGGCGAA
>DFQF01000016.1 GCA_002377645.1 Nitrospinaceae bacterium UBA3496
GGTGCTTTAATAGGAATCTTTGTCAATCTGCCAATTTTAATTTTGGTTTCATTTATTACTTGGGAACCAGAATGGTTAAATTTAAAAGCAATAGGATATTTTATAACAACTGGAATTTTTGGAACTGGCTTAGGAAGATTTTTTTTATTTATGTCTTTGCATAAAATTGGTGTAGCCATTACTTCACCATTACTTTCTAGCATTCCCCTCTTTAGTGCGGTGTTTGCATTTGAGCTTTTAGGGGAAAGGCCAAATATTTATATATGGATTGCTACTATATCTGTTTTTATAGGTTGCCTTGTAATTACTCTTAAAAGAGAACAATTTCCTGATTGGAAACCACGCTATTTATGGCTTCCTTTTTTTACAATTTTGTCTTTGTCAATAGCTAATATTTTTCGAAAGATGAGTTTAAATGTTTTGCCAGAACCTATCTTTGGAGGAACGGTAACATACGCATCAGCAATGTTGACTCTTCTAGCCTTATCTTTTTTCTTGCCAAAAAATATCAGGCCTGTATTTAGTTCAAAGAAGGCTTGGATTGCATATGGGCTTTGTGGACTTGTAAATCTTATGGCATTTGTTTGTAGATGGATGGCTACAAATTATGGTGATGTAACGATAGTAGTTCCCTTGTTTGCCTCTTCATCGTTCTTTGCACTTTTCCTAAGTAGTGTTTTCCTTCGTAAAATAGAGCAGGTTACTATTTGGTCATATATAGGAACCATTTTGATAGTTTTAGGTATAGTTTTAATTGGAGTTAGTTCGTTCTGATTTTCCTCTATTATAAGGAGATAAATAAATGGATGAGAATAAAGATCAAATACTTCCTTATGTTGATTCGGATCCAAACGTAAAAGAAAGGATTGATAGAGCAGTTAATATCCGGAAGTCTATGGGAATATATGGGAAAGGAGGACAGTCTGAACGTGGCGCATGGAATTTTTCTCCAACACATGCTCAGGTAATTTTTGAATATTGTTTCGGTATGGTATGGGGACAACCTAATCTGACGTTAAAAGAGAAAGAAATTATTGTGATTAGTGTACTCGCCGCACAACAATTAGATGAAGAAGTAGAATGGCATGTTCAGAGTGCTCTGAATTTAGGTCTAGAATCTGATGAAATAATAGAAGTAATAGCACAATTGAGTCCTTATATAGGTCTTCCTAAAACCAATCATGCGTTTAAGTCAATGATGCGTGCTTTTAAGAAAGTTGGCATTACTAAGTACGAAGAAACTGCCGATAATTCTAATCTTGCTCAAGAACAATTAGAGGCGGAAAAAGCAGGAGACAGGTTACTTGCACAGGTCGATCTTAGTCCTGATGTGCAGGAAAGAATAGATAAAGCTATTTCTGTTCGGCAAAAGATTGGAATTTATGGTGCTGGCGGACAGGGGCACGATGGTTTTTATACTATTTCTCCCGCGCATAATCAGGTAATTTTTGAATACTGTTTTGGTATGGTTTGGAATCAGTCCCTTCTTGACTTAAGAACAAAAGAGTTGATTGTGATTGCAGCTTCTACAGCCAATCAGTGTGAAAATGAGCTGGAGTGGCACGTTCGTAGTGCATTAAACGCAGGTTTGAACAGAGATGAAATTTTAGAAGCAATTACGCAATGCAGTCCCTATATTGGACTTTCTAAAACTAACCAGGGTCTTCGTGCAGCTAAGAAAGCATTTGATTCGATAGATGAAAATGCAGATTAAGTATTAAGTGCGAATTCTGCTTTTTCTTTTTCAGTAGGTTGTAGATTGTTTTTCTCAGGATAAAGCCAAACTAAGAATAGGGAGCATGCGCCAAAAAAGAAACTGAACATGAATGCTGCGTGATAAGTTCCTGTCAAATCATGTATTGCTCCTCCTAGGAAACTACCTGCAGCCATCCCTATACTTGCGCCAGTTGCAAAAGTTCCAAATAATATTCCGACTCTTTTCTTGCCGTAGTAGTCACGAGTAACAATAGGATACATTGTTCCGTGTCCGCCTAATCCTAATCCTACAAAAGAAGCAATAAGAAGCATGGTTGTGAAATTTGGATTGAAAAGTAATAGAGGAACCGGCAATGTCTGGCAAGTAAGTGAAATGAAAAGAGCCCATTTTGCACCTATACGATCAGACATAATCCCAGCTACAATTCTACCTATAAGTGCACCTAGACCTATCATCCCTAAAAGGGTTGCTGCTTCAAGTCGAGGTACTCCGGATTCAATAGCAAAAGGAACCAGATGAACAATAATTACGGAGTGACAAATACAATCGCAACTGTGACTTCCTAGGATAGACCAAAAAGACCTATGTTTCATAATGACTTTCATGCCCTGTGTTGATTCACTCAAGATATTTTCTTCAGGAGGCGATTCCTCTGCCTCTGTTGTTCTCTGATTTTTTCTGCTGAGTAAGATGATAGCTAATGTTGGTATTGAAAGAACAAAGAAGACAGAAGCGAGAACTATGTATGATGGTCTCCAGCCGTAGTGAATGATTAAGTATCCTACTACTGGTGTAATGATAAGAATGCCTAGACCACCACCTGAGCCAGCTATGCCTGTTGCTAATCCACGTTTGTAATCAAAAGTCTTTTGGATATAAGCGAAGATTGGTGTATTTAGAGCGCTTCTGCTCAATCCTGCTAAAACACCAATATATATGTAGAATTCCCATATCGTATTTAAAGTGGATGCAAGAAAGAGGGATAGCCCACTGAGAAGCATTCCTATTAGGATAATTTTTTGTGCTCCATATCTATCCGATAATTCTCCAGTAAGAATTGCTGCAAATGAACCAATGATCATGTAGATAGAATATGCAGAAGAAATACTAGTTCTTGACCATTGAAATTCACCTTCTAGAGGTTTAATGAATATTCCAAAATTGAAATTGAGGAATGATGTAGCAGATAACAAAAGAAAGCAATATACGATAATAGCGTATTCATTAGCCGTGAAAATATATTTTCTCTTATTCATTCAGAACTTTCTTGACAAAAAATTTAAAAGAAACTTCACTAGAACTAAGCGTATGCGTTATCCTATTGTTAATTTTAGAATAAAAACAAGTCAAAAATATTTTTAGTTTGAGTATTTTCAAACCTTCTAACGGAGGATCTATTATGTCAGATCGAGAAATTAGGGTCGAGGGGTTTTGTGACCCGAGATTTTCTTCTGTTAAAGATGAGTTTTACGAAAACTTTGTTTCTAGAAATGAAATAGGATCCGCTGTCTGTATATATGAAGGTGGAAGTAAAGTAGTAGATTTGTGGGGTGGGTATCGTGATGTGGATCGTACGCAACCTTGGACAGAAGATACTATTACGTTAATGTCTTCTATCGCAAAAAGTATGTCTGCATTGTGTGTTCATGTTTTGGTGGACAGAGAAATGGTTTCTCTGGATTCTCCTGTTGCTGATTATTGGTCTGAATTTGGACAGGCAGGAAAAGAAAATATTACTATAAGGCAAACGATAAGCCATCAATGTGGGGTGATTTTTTGTGATAATGCCAAAGAAGGTGATTTTTTTAGATATCCTGCACAAATAAATGCAATTGAATTGCAAGAACCTGCTTGGGAACCTGGAACAAGAGCAGGTTATAACTCGATAAATTTTGGGTTTATACATTGCGAGATAGTAAGACGCGTAACTGGAAGAACTGTCGATCAATTTATTAGAGAAGAAATTACAGAGCCTTTAGGTGCAGAATACAATATTAGATTGAATGGTCGTGAACTCGCTTTAGTGGCTCCCATGCACCGAAATCCAGAAAATAAATTTTGGGAAATGGCGGAAAAAGAAGGTTCGAATTTAAATAGATCTTGGAAAAGTAGACCTAAAAATATTGATCTTACAAATGCCCATGAGAATAGAGTCGGCTTGAATCCTTCATCTGGTGGTCATGGAAATGCAAGGGGTATAGCAAGAGTATATGCGATGCTTGCAAATAATGGAGAATTAGACGGGGTTAGAATTCTTAAGCCTGAAACAGTTGAAGCTTTATCTCCTGTGCAATGGGAAGGAATTTGCGCAATGACTGATCGTCCTCGGCGTTTCGGTTTGGGTTTTTTACATAACTCACCACCTATGCTGCCGATGGGCGGAAATATGAAGGCGTTTGGTCATGCAGGTTCAGGAGGGGCTTATACATTTTGTGATAGGGAAAACAATCGAGCTTTCGGTTATTGTACAAACATCCAACCGGAGGGGAATCCCCCCGGAGATAGATGTAGATCTCTTGTAATTGCAGCTTTTGGTTCTATAGAAGATTGGGAGATACCAAAAGAATCTTAGTTTTATTCTGGTTGATATCCTTCTTCGTAAAAGGCTCCGCTTTTTTCTCCATCAGTAGCATCACCTGCTATAAAGTAAGTTGTGTCTTTTGATGCTAGATATATGGCATCTTCTTCTTCTGTTGTAACGCAGTAGTGTTCAGCGTTTGCAGGTATATGGATTAGATCTCCCGGCCCAGCAATACCTTCCTCGTCATTTACTTTGTATTTTAATTTTCCTTTAATCACAAAATTGAACTGTTCATTTGGGTGAGTATGAAGTCTGGAGCCAGTCCCTTTAGGTTTGTTAACGTATACAATTTGTATATTTGTTCCTTTTACAGCAGCGCCTTCGGAAGTCGAATAATGAGGTCCAATCATATAGGATTCCATTTCTTTCATACGAAATAGATGTTGGCCTTTTCCTGCATCTGTAACAAGTTCGTTTGTTTTTTCGTGGATGTCTTCAAAATCATTCATTTTTTTCTCCATCAATTTTACTTTGTTGAAATTCAGAAATAGTTAAAAAATAGTCATTTCAATTAAAACTGTAACTGATTATACAAAATTGTAAGTATTACACATAATAGTTGTATTCATTTTATTTTTAATTCTCAAACTTCCTTATGGATGTCATGAAAAAAAAGCTTTACTTTTATGGATGGACAATCGTTTCCTTAATTTTTTTCTGTATGGCCTATTCAGTTGCCGTGCGTTTTTCTTTTTCTATTTTTCAGACTTCTTTGATTGAAGAATTTGGTTGGGGAAGGGGAGTTTTAGGGTCAGCCTATGCAATTATGTTAGGGACCTATGCTATTACCTGTCCTTTCACAGGAAGATTGTTTGACACCAAAGGTCCAAGGTTTGTTTTGCTTTGGGGTCCAATTTTTTACGGCGTTGGCATGCTTCTTAGTTCCTTGATTTCTGAACTTTGGCATGTTTTTGTTTTCCCTACACTTTTGGTTGGTTTGGGAATAGCCATGAGTGGATTTCCTATTTATAGTGCTCTTATTCCAAAATGGTTTAATAAAAAGAGAGGAATTGCTACAGGTATCGCACTTTCTGGAAGTGGAATAGGGATGTTGATGCTAATTCCTTTAATTGAATATTCGATTTCTCTTGTGGGTTGGAGATGGACTTATTTACTATTGGGTTCGTCAGTTCTCTTTTTGCTTTTTCCGATTGTGTATTTTTTCCTCTATAACAAGCCTGAAGATATTGGACAGAATATTGATGGAGAAGAACTTCCAGAAGGTTCTGCTACCGAACTTGTTCTAGAGGACAAGAAGGAAAAAATTGGATTTTTGGAAATATACAATAAACTTAAAAACGATAGAAATTTTTGGGTTCTTGCAATTACAGTTTTTTTAATTGGTCTGAATAACAATATGATTTTTAGTCAACTACACCTTTATCTCACGGATGTAAAATTTTCTAGTTCCTCTTCAGCATTAATTTTTGGGTCTGTCGGTTTTGTGAGAATTGCAGGAAGTATCGTTATGGGTTGGTGTAGTGATTATATTGGAAGACCTAATGCTCAATCTCTTTCAGCATTACTTACTGGGATAGGAATTTTAGTTTTGATGTGTTTTGTTTTTGTTGGGAACTCTATCTATCTTGCAATCTTATACATACTGATTTTTGGAATTGGACTTGGTGGGATGACCTCTTGTTATTCTGCTATGGCAGCTGATTCTTTTAAGGGAAATACACTAGGTTCAACCATGGGATTTCTTGAGGTGTTTTTTGGTTTAGGTGGAGTACTTGGACCCCCTTTCGCAGGTTTTGTTTTTGACTATACAGGTAGTTATCTGTTTCCTTTTATGAGTATAGTTGTTGGGATGGTTGTTGTGATCTTCTTTACTTTGGTTGTTTATAGAGATCCAAATAAAAATGCTTCTGTTTAAAAATAAGATGCTTTTAATTAGAAGGGGAAAACTATGCTGAATTTTACAATAGGAAAAGAGGAAAAGTATGATGATGATCACCATGTGGCAAACATAGTAGGTCAATTCGAAGAAGGAGATGTGACGGTTGCTTGTTGGGAGCCTGGCCAAATTAGTCCAATTCATGCTCATCCCCATTTAACTGAAATATATTTCTGTGTTAAAGGTGGTGGCAAAATGACAACTGATGAAAAGGTGGTGGAAATGTCTCCAGGTGATTTTGTTATACATCCTCGCGGCGAAGTTCACGAATATGAGAATGGTAGTGAGAGGTCAGTACTTTTTAGGGTGCGTTATGGAGAGGCTAGAGATTTTTCCGCAGTGCGTAAAGGCTGGAGAGGAAATCCTGATTTCAAGAAAGAAGATGAATCTTGAACCCATTAATCTTTTTTGTGGAGAAATAAGATGACAAATAAACATATTGAAATTGTAGATTGGGATGATGCTCCTGTTGAAAAGAATCATTACCCTGCAGGCATTTCTGTGACCGGTGGTAAAATGATTTTCTTGTCTGGGGTAACTGCAGCTCCGGCTTATCATAGCCATCCGCACGTAGCCGAGGAATTTGACAAGATGCCACAAGACATGGAAGGACAAACTCGTGCAGCTTTAGAAAAGGTAAAAAAAAGCCTAGAGTCAGTAGGTGGCACTATGCGTGATGTTGTTGATACCGTTTGGTTTTTGAGAGATATGACAACACAAGAGGAAATGAGAAAAGTCAGAAGAGAATTTTTTGGAGATCATCGACCTTCTTCAACTACGGTGCAGATAGTGAGGACGGCGACGGATCCAAGATGTTTGATAGAGATCAAAGTTGTTGCGGTAGTAGATGCGTAATTCTTTTATCGTATTAGGCCATAAATCTTTACTGGGTTTATTAAAATAGCAACCGCGTCTTGTTTGACCATTGCCCTGTCGTATTCTTCCCAGTCTGGATGTTCTGCGTCTCCACACACATTGAAAAGTTCTCTTAAAAGTTTTCTCATATATTCTGGGTCTGAGTTTTGGTAATCAAAGAGTTGTGCTTCTCCCTCTAAATTGATCCATTCTCTCCAGTCATTTTTTACTACTAGGAGAGAACAATTTGTGTCTTGTCTTAAATTTCTTACTTTTGCTGATTTTCCCCTTACTGCAACAAATGCAGCTTTTCCATTGAATGCTCCACATACGATAATACTAGAATGTAAGGCGCCATTTTTTTGTTTTGTGGTAATCACACCTCTGTGGTTTACCTTTAAAAAGTATTCTATTTGATCGAATTTCATTGCCTGACTCCATTTTTATTTTATGTCACAAGATAACTTGTTGTTCTTTCTTTTCCATTTTGATGATAATTCTAAAGATTTTTGAATTTCAGGAAATTTCATTTTTTTCTTTAATTTTTTACTCATTTTGTTGGCAAAACTATTTTTTTTGTTGCTGGCAATATCGAGCCACTTAAGAGCAAAGATAAAATTCTTATTTGTTCCTTCTCCTTTTTTGTACATTAGTCCCAGTCTAACTTGAGCGAGAACATGACCTTGTTTTGCTGATTTATTACAATATTCAAAGGCTTTCTTGATGTTTTTCTTAACTCCGTGTGCTCTTCGGTAAATTGTACATAAACGATATTGGGCCTCAGAATTTCCATATTCAGAAAGCATTCGCCATTTTTTTAGGGCAGTTGTATAATCGCCTGCTTTATATGCTGTTAGTGCAATTCTAGTTTCACGCTCTTCGTTGTTGGACTCAGAAAATCCGTATGTTGTGTAGATAAGTACTATAAAGAAAGAAGCGAGTAATATTTTTGTTATTTTTGTCATTTAATTTTCTTTCATTTATTAGATGTTTGCATTCTAAATCATTTGCACTATAAAAAAAATATCTTCATGCACAAGATTGGATATTATGTTACTTGACTTTCTACATCCGAATATTCTTGCACTTCTTTCAGCGACGTTTATTTCATTTGCAAGAGTGGCACAACGCTATGCAGTAGTAAGAATGAGTGCTCTTTTTGCAAATTTGATTATGGCGATTGTTACTGCACTTTTTGGCTGGATTTTTTATTCTATTGATATCCCTGCGTTAAATATTACTTTTGAAGGAGTTTTATGGTTTATGGCAGTAGGTTTTTTTGGTGCGTTTGCGGGACGTTATTGTAATCTTCTTGCTCTTAGCCTTACTGGACTTGCTAGGGCGGCCATCGTTGCACAAACGGTATTGATATGGTCTGCTTTATTTGCGGTTTTTGGTCTTGGAGAAGAAATGACATTGCCAATTGCACTAGGGACTGCCTTGATTATGTTTAGTTCAATGATGATTGTTTATGATGGAAAGTCATCGGGGAAAAGAAGGATTCCTATCTATTATTATCTAGTGCCCGCACTCTCAGCACTAATGTATGCTTTTGCCCATCTGACGGGTAAAGTTGCTTTTTCTATGATTGACTCATCTTCTTTTGGCATGGCTATATCTAACACTACTTCTTTAAGTTTATTGATCTTTATGATTCCATTCCATCAGGCTGGGAGATTGAAAGAGTGGGACAAAAAAGGTTTTCTTATGCTTCTTTTCGGCGCTATTTCTCAATCATTTGGAATTTTGTGTTTTTGGTCTGCAATGAAATCCGGAAAGATTACGCAAATTATCCCATTGAGTCGTTTGTCTCTACTTATCATTGTATTTCTAACCTGGTATTTCTTTCGAGAACAGGAAAAACTAACGTATCGAGTTTTTGTTGGTGCAGTTTTAGCCTTGGTAGGTGCTTATGGAGTTGTGTATGGAAGGTAAAGTCTTGGTAAAGACGAGAGCATTTATGAGTGTTTCTTATATGAAAGAAAGTGAAATGAATTTATGTTGTTAGATATCATTCACCCAAATATTCTTGCGCTTCTTTCTGCAATTTTTGTATCTTGCACGAGGATAACTCAACGTTATGCATTGGATAGAATAAGCGAGTTTTGGATTAATCTTGTTTTTTCGATTGTTACCGGTGTTTTTGGTTGGTTTTTCTATTCTTTAGATATAGTTCCTCTTTCTTTTCCTTGGGAAGGTATTTTCTTGTTTATGGCTGTAGGTTTCTTTAGTCCTTTTGCAGGCCGTTACATCTATCTGTTCGCTATAAAACTTACAGGACTGGCCAGATCTACGATTGTTGCGCAGACGGTACTTGTTTGGTCAGCACTGTTTGCTGTTTTTGTACTTGGGGAAGGGATGACTGTTTTGAATGTCATAGGCACAGGATTGATCATGTTGAGTTCTATGCTTGTCGTTTATGATGGAAAGTCTGACGAGAAAAAAAAGATTCCTATCTATTATTATCTTGTGCCAGCTCTTTCTGCTCTTATGTATGCCTTTTCGCATTTGATTGGAAAGACTGCATTCTCTTTTATTCCTTCCTCTACCTTTGGTATGGCAATATCCAATACAACTTGTTTGAGTATTCTCCTTTTCATGCTTCCATTTCGTAAGGATGGTGTTTTAAAAAAAGAAAGCAAAAAAGGGTTTATCTTTATATTACTCGGTTCGGTTACACAGTCACTTGCTATTCTTTGTTTTTGGTCTGCAATGAAATTAGGAAACATGACACAAGTTATTCCTTTGAGTCGTCTGTCAATACTTCTTATCGTCTTTCTGACTTGGCTTTTCTTTAGAAAAGAGGAAAAGCTAACGTATAGAGTTTTTATTGGTGCTCTATTAGCTCTAGCAGGCGCATACGGTGTTGTCTATGGAAAGTAGA
The DNA here is from genome assembly GCA_002377645.1 of Nitrospinaceae bacterium UBA3496. Classification (GTDB taxonomy): domain Bacteria; phylum UBA8248; class UBA8248; order UBA8248; family UBA8248; genus UBA3496. The sequence continues at coordinate 9,935 of DFQF01000016.1, forward strand.
TAGAATTTATGTTGCTAGATTTTTTTCATCCAAATATTCTTGCTCTCCTTTCTGCAGTTTTTGTATCTTTTACGAGATTGTCTCAGCGATATGTTGTAGACAGAATGAGCGCATTGTTTGCCAATTTCATTTTGGCGATCGTTACTGCTTCCTTCGGTTGGCTTTTCTATAATCTGGATATAGTTCCAGTTGCATTTCCCTGGGAAGGTATATTTTTCTTTATGGCTGTAGGCCTTTTTGGTCCTTTTGCTGGACGGTACATTAATCTTATTGGTATTAAACTTACAGGACTAGCCCGTTCTACGATTGTTGCGCAGACCGTACTGATTTGGTCAGCTCTTTTAGCTGTCTTTGTGTTAGGTGAAGATATGACCATTTTGAAAGCGATAGGTACAGGATTCATAATGTTAAGTTCTATGCTTGTTGTTTATGATGGTAAAAATGTTGGAAAGAAAAAAATTCCTATCTATTATTATATTGTGCCAGCACTTTCTGCACTTATGTATTCCTTTTCTCATTTAAGCGGGAAAACTGCATTTTCTTATATTCCTTCTTCAACTTTTGGTATGGCGATATCCAATACAACTTGTTTTAGTATATTTATTTTTATGATTCCGTTTCGTAAAGCTTCGAGTATGAGAGAGTGGGACAAAAAAGGATTTATAGTGATTTTTTTTGGAGCCCTTTCGCAGTCACTTGCTATTCTTTGTTTTTGGTCTGCTATGAAATTGGGAAATGTGACGCAAATCATTCCTTTGAGTCGTCTGTCTATTCTCCTAATCGTGTTTTTAACCTGGTGTTTTTTTAGGGAACAGGAAAAGCTTACCTATCGAGTTTTTGCAGGAGCCGTATTAGCTCTAGCTGGGGCTTATTTTGTTGTTTATGGAAGATAATGCAATATAAAACAATACCATGCAATCTTTATCAAGAAAACACTTTATGTATTTTAAATGATAAATATTCATAATCTCTTCATGTTTGAATGGTATGCTAGCAAACAGATTGATATTTCATGAGGGGAAAATGTTTAAGAAATATAGTTATCGTATTATTTCTGTTTGTTTCTTGCTTTTCTTAGCATTTCTTAATTCTTGTTCAGATGAATTGCCTAAAAATCCATTTCCTAAAACAGACGCTGAAAAATGGAATAATTCAAGGGAAACTAGGATTGAGTCATTGGCAAAGCTTTCTGAACAAGAAAGGATTGAAAGACAGAAAAGAGAAGCCGAGAGAGAAAGGGAAAGGAAAGAATATGAGCGCCAAGTTTACGCGACTCCAAAAGCATTTATTGATTTTCAAGATGATCTTTACAAGTTGCAATTCAACTTAATGTGGAGTTTAAGAAAGTGGTTAAGAAAAAATGAATTCCCTCGATATATAATTCCTAGGAAAAAGTATTCTGATGAAGTGGTGAAATCTATAAAAGTGGCACTTGATGGATGGTTAAAAGATGGCAATCCGATAATTGCAAGAAGACGTTTGATAGAACATGCTCGAAATGGAAATCCGGAAGCCCAGCTTTTATTGGGTGATGTTTATGATTCTATGAATTTGATCAGAAGATGGAAAAGAGATGCGTTTGAATGGTACAAAAAATCTGCAAACCAAGGAAATATTGAAGCGATGGATAAACTCGCAGATGCCTATTATAACGGAGATGATAATTACGTTATGAGGGATTTGAAGAAAAGGTATGTGATACATAAAAAAGGTGCATTAGCAGGTTCTGTAGTTCATCAATTTAAATTGGGATACATATATCAATATGGAGAAGGAGTAGAGAAAGATCAAAAGAAAGCAATAGAGTGGTTTCAAAAAGCAGCGGCTATAGGTTACCCGCCTGCAGAAATGGTATTCGGTATGATGTATGCAAAAGGAAAAGGGGTTTTAAAAAATAATCAAAAAGCAATGAAGTGGTTTCACAAAATTGCAGAAAAATGTATCTATCAAGCATATCCTGAAATGGTTGGGATCTATTTAAGCGGAAAAGGTATCAAAAAAGATCTAATTCAAGCACATTTTTGGAATGACATTGCGTGGTTTTTTTCCAGAAATTTTGAAGAACATAGTAATTCTTATGATGTCAAGAAAAATAAAATAGAACCGGGAATGTCTGAGGAACAGATTAAAACAGCTAACGTTCTTGCAAGGAAGTGGATAAAGAAAAAAATTAAGAATTCATGTGGAAATTCTTAGTGCATTTCTTCTTTTAGTTCTATGCGTATTCCATCAAATAGTTTGTCACCGACATTTTCTACCGCATGCACTCCTTCTGGCTCAAGATATCTCGGAATTCCCGCTTGTCTTCTTCCCGCCAATTTTACTTTTCTCATCTTTTCATCGTAGTAGTTTATTTCAGGAAGACTATTTACAATAAAAACGCTGTGATATTTGTGAGTATGCATTTTCTCAAGTTCCCCGGGCTCAATAGTGACTCTCACAACACGTACTTTTTCATTTTCAATCAGAACTTCATGATTAGATGGAGCTGCCGCTACAGCATCTAATTCTTCCGATGTGCCTGGTATATAGGGAGGTCTTTCGGTGATCTCTTGTTTTTTGTCCATGGATTGCCATTCCTAGTAGTCGAATAAATATCATTCTATCATATTTTTAATTAAATTCATTTGATGAAACTTGTTTAGTTGGTAAAATCGTTATGTAAATTTCTTAAAAAACAATTACTTTTTTGATTTTTCGACTAATTTATGAAAAATCGTGGAGGCTTTTTTATGAGTTATCTAGATAGTCAATCGAAAACAGAAATCAGAGATGGAATGAGAATTGATTGGGATGTTCCGATCACAGTGGATGATGGTCTCGTTTTACGTTGTGATGTGTATCGTCCAATCGAAGATGGAAAATATCCTGTTTTAATGACATATGGTCCTTACGGAAAATATCTTCTATTTCAAGATCTGTATGCATCTGCATGGGATTTGATGGCAGAAAAACATCCTGATGTAACGGCAGGTTCTACTAACAAATATCAAAACTGGGAAGTGGTAGATCCAGAAAAATGGGTTCCTGAAAAATATGCGATAGTTCGAGTTGACTCTAGAGGTTGTGGACGCTCTCCTGGAGTAATTGATATTTGGTCTGCTAGGGAAGCGAAAGATTTACATGATTGTATTGAATGGGGCGGGGTGCAGGAGTGGTCTAACGGTAAAGTAGGGTTGAATGGAATTTCCTATTACGCCGAAAACCAATGGCAGGTCGCAGCCCTTCAACCTTCACATTTAGCTGCTATGTGTATATGGGAAGGTGCAGCAGATTTTTATAGAGATATGGGACATCATGGCGGAATTTTTTGCAACGGTTTTTCAAGAACCTGGTCTGAGATGCAGGTTTATACAGTGCAGCATGGTTTAGGTGAACGTGGATTTGTAAGTAAGATGAATGGGGATCTGGTCTCTGGGCCGATTACGTTAAGTCCAGAAGAACTTGGAGCAAATCGTAATGATTTTGGTGATGATGTCTTAGCAAATAAACTCGATACGGATGAATATTGGACTTCAAGAATGCCTGATTTTTCAAAGATAAAGGTGCCGTTTCTATCTACTGCGAATTGGGGTGGACAGGGACTACACCCGCGCGGAAACTTTGAAGGTTATGTGCGAAGTGCTTCTGAGGAAAAATGGCTAGAAGTACATGGGATAGAACATTGGACGCACTTTTATACAGACTACGGAAGAGAAATGCAGTTGAAATTCTTTAATCATTTCTTGAAAGGTGAAGATTCTGGTTGGGAGAAACAATCTAAAGTCTTCTTGCAAGTACGTCATGTAGGTGAAAAGTTTGTGCCAAGAGAAGAAAATGAATGGCCATTGGCTAGAACAGATTGGAAGAAGTTTTATCTTGACACTTCTAATTATAGTTTGGGAGAGGATTCCCCTTCGGAGAGTTCCTCTGCTAGTTACGATGGATTTAGTGACGGTTTGATTTTCTTAACTCAACCATTCGAAAAGGAAACAGAACTGACAGGTCCTATGGCTTCTAAATTGTTCATTTCTTCTGAAACGAATGATGCAGATTTCTTCCTCGTCGTTCGTCTTTTTTCTCCGGATATGAAAGAAATTACATTCGTAGGTGCTGTTGATCCTCATACGCCGATTGCACAGGGGTGGCTGAGAGCTTCTCATAGGAAACTAGACGAAGAACTTACTTTGCCTTATAGGCCTTATCATACGCATGATGAAATACAACCTCTGAATCCAGGTGAGATATATGAATTAGATATTGAGATTTGGCCTTCATGTGTGGTGGTGCCAGAGGGATATAGAATAGGTCTTTCTGTTCGTGGAAAAGATTATGTATATCCTGGTGGACACTCAGGTGGATTGTCGAATATGAAAGAGCCATTTACGGGTGTTGCGTTGTTTTATCACAATGATCCCAAAGATAGGCCACCTGAAATTTTTGGGAAAAAGGTAACTTTGCATTCTGGACCTGAGCATAAGCCTTATCTGCTACTTCCATTTGTGTCGTAGTATTCAGGGTTTATACTGTTTTTTTTATTCAGCAAAAGTTGTTCCTGATTTTTCATGATGAGAACAACCGCCGTAGCTAGCTACGAGTTCTGCTACTTCTGTTTTGCTCGGATTCTCCTGTCCATGGTATTCCCCTGCTGGCGCATAACAAAAATTGCCTGCTTCTACTAAGTGTTTTTCAGGATTTGCAGGGTCGCCTGCATACACATAGATAGGTCCTCTAACAACGTAAAAAGTTGCATCACAAGTGTGTTTGTGCATTTTGTTTTTTCCGCCAGGTGGAATAATAGTTCTTTGCATAGTCATCACTTTTGTATCAGTAGTTTGATCGTTCACTCCCCATAGAATTGTATAGGGAGGTTCAAAATTCTCATCATTTTCGATGCCAACGGAATTGATTATCTTCATTTTTCCCTCATGAAATTTGTTTTTTTGTTATTAATTGAATGTGTTATTCTACAGGAGTTTTTTGCTGGTGAGAACTAAGTACTTTTTTAAAATTAAATATGCAGTGGAGAAATACTTAAGTCGTATGCGAAAAATTAGTGCAGTTACATTAGAGACAAAAGATATAGAGTGTATAGTTTCTTATTATGAAAGATTGGGTTTTGAGGTCAAATATAGCAAAGAGGGTAATTTTGTAAGTCTCTCTTTTGGTGATTGTTTTTTAAATTTCGTGTTGAATAAAGAACTTTGTCCCCCGACTATAAAGGGAAGAATTATTTTTCATGTAGAAGATGTAAATATTTTTTATGAAAAAATTGTTGCTGCGGGAATTAAACCTGACATGTCTCCTTCTGATGCAAGATGGGGAGAGAGATATTTTCATGTGACAGATCCAGATGGTAACGAGATTAGTTTCGCAAAACCGTTATAAATCTCATCTGGCAATTATTAAATAGAAAAACCAGACTACTTTATATAGAATTGCTACACATCTAATTTACATACCTTGAGGAGTCTTTCGATGCAATATTTTTATCGGACAAAAGAGATGTCAAACGAAATGGCAGGTGAAGCGTATAGTTCAGCGAATGGATCCTGGGTTACTGGCGAAAGATTAATTTTTGGTGAAATTACCATGCCAGCTGGAACAAAATCAAATTCTCATAGCCATCCAAATGAACAGTTCGTGATTATCATTAAAGGTTCTAGCAGATCCAAAATCGAAGGGCAGTCAAAAGATTTGACAGCAGGCGATATTTCTCTAAAACCTCCAAATTCTATTCATTCCGGTGAAGTTTTAGGAGATGAAGATTTAGTTTTTGTGACAGCAAAAGATACTGCTTGGGGGATACAGGGCACACCATCTGATGTAGAGAAAAGCGAAGAAGGAAAGATGGAAAAAGATTTTCAGTATTTTTACAATATTGATGAAATGAAAGATGAACTGGCAGGACCCAGTTATAGTTCTTCAAATGGTTCTTGGATAACTGGTGAAAGAGTAATATTTGGACAGTTTTGTATGCCTGTAGGAACTAAAGCAGAAGCACATTCTCATCCTAATGAGCAATTTGTGATTTGCATGCGAGGTTCGGCAAAAATGGAGATTGAAGGAAATGTCCATACTATGATTCCAGGCGATATTGCACATATTCCTCCAAATGCAGTCCATTCCGGAGAGATTGTTGGCGAAGAGGATTATGTTTTTATTACTGCCAAAGATACTTCGCATGGTATTGAAGGTACAAAGATATAGAGAACTAGGAGAGAAGAATGAAGAAAGTAATACGTTTATTCGTTAGTGTAATCGTTTTTTTGAATCTATGTATGTCTTTTGGTCAATTTGCACATGCTGCTTCTTGGTCTATCGATTCGAGTCATACAAGTGTTGCATTTAAAATTCGTCATCTTGGAGTTTCTTGGGTAAGAGGAGAATTTCGTTCCTTTAAAGGGCGAGTTGAATTTGATCCTGTAAATGTAACCAAAACAAAAGTTGCCGTTTCTATTGACGCTAAATCGATAGATACAAGAAATGAGAGAAGAGATTCACATTTAAGAAGTCCCGACTTCTTTGATGTGGAAAATCATCCTAAGATTGAATTTGTCTCTACCAAGATTGTGAATATACAAAAAGAAAGCTTCGATTTGGTGGGAAATTTAAAAATTAGGGGTATCACAAAAGAAATTAAAATCAGAGTCTCTGAAATCAGCTCTGAATTAAAGCGCAAGGGTAGGCGAAGTAAAATGGGTGCTAGCGGTCAAACAAAATTTAACAGGAAAGATTTTAATGTTTCCTGGAATCGATTTTTAGACAGTGGAGGATTAGTCCTTAGTGAAACTGTCTATATTTATTTGGAAATAGAATTAAACAAAATGGAATGACAATAAACAAGTCAGCCATTTTCATGAAACTATTTCCTTTTGACACACAAAAGATTGATGGGTTATTTGACTACATATTCCTTTCCTTGAAAACACTTAAAGTAGAATTAGTAGAGGCAACTGTGTTTGGAACTCCAGCGTAAAAAGCGCAAACCATTAAGATTTCCTGAATTTCTTCTTTTGTCATGCCAACATTAAGTGCAGCATGTACATGAAATCCAAATTCTTTTTCTTTTCCTAACGCACATAAAATTGCAAGAATAATCATCTCTCTTGTTTTGTCATCCATTCCTTCGCGTTCGTATAAGTCGCCAAATATATTTTCTGTGATTAGTTTTGCAAAATCAGGATTTACTTCTTCGAATTCTTTACGTCTTTCTTCCCCTTGGTCGCCAAAAACTCTACTTCGGTTTTTTAGACCTTTTTCATATTTTCCTTCCATTTTAATTCTCCTTTATTGTAGGATATAAGCTATAAATTGAAATGAAAGTATATTTGAAATAATTCTTTTCTTGAAACTTATTATTTGATTCATAAAGGTATGTGAGTTTGTTTTTTTAACAAGGGAAATAGGAGGAGCCTTATGAGTGATTTTACAATTGCAAATTTTAAAAATGTTTCTGAAGGATTGCAGGAAGGGCAGTTTTCTGTTGGAGATAGAAAGAAAGGTTCGAGTCTTTCTGATCTAGATCCTATTTATCGAGACCTTCTAGATAAACCGATTACAGTTATTTTGGGTATAACAGGTCCTGACGGAAGACCCAATCTGACCCCGATGTGGTTCGATTATGAAGATGACAAAATTCTTGTTAACACCGCTGCACATCGTCCAAAGTGTGAATGGATTAGAAAAAATCCGAAATTAACTCTATTGTTGGTGAACCCCGAAAATCCCTATCATTGGATGAGCATTAAATGTACAGTTGTAAATGAAATTGTAGAAGGTGAACCTGGTGGGGAAAAAGCAACTGAACAAGTAGACAAGATTTGGGTTAAATACACTGGGAATGAGCCTCCATATGGTTTGAGGGATCCGGTTATTGATGAGAAGAGAGTTTTGTTCGAATGTGAGGTTGATCGAATTGCAACTTTTGGAACACCATCGTAATTGTATAGTTTGATTTTAATTGATTTAGAAGGATTGTTTTAGTATGGAAGTGATTTCTTTGTCGAAAAGCATATTTCTTTCGACAATTTCTTTGGTGATAGTTGCACTTGCAGCGAGACAGATAAGCACACTGTTTGTTAAAGTGAAGTTGCCGCTTATTACGGGATTTCTGTTTGTTGGAATTTTGTGTGGTCCTTTTGTTTTAAATTTCATCACGTTTTCTTCCATAAAGTCTTTAAGATTTCTAGATCAAGTAGCCCTTGCATTTATAGCATTTGCTGCTGGGGGAGAGTTGTATCTTAAAGAATTAGATTCAAGGTTGAATAGTATAAAATGGACGACAGTAGGCCTTGTTGTAGGTACCTTTGTTCTAGGTAGTTCAAGTTTCTTTTTATTGTCAGATTACATACCCTTTGTCAAAGGAGTTCCCTTAGAAGGAAGAATTGCAATATCCATTTTGGGTGGATCTATACTTGTTGCTCGTTCCCCTTCTTCTGCAATTGCAGTAATAAAAGAACTAAGAGCTAAAGGTCCGTTTGTTCAGACTGCTCTGGGTGTAACGGTTGTTATGGATAGTGTTGTTATTATTTTATTTGCAGTGAATTCTTCGATTGCGGATGCTCTTCTCACGAATATTGGCATGAATTTTGGTTTTATTGCATTGTTGATTGTAGAACTAAGTATTTCTCTGTTTTTAGGATACTGTGTTGCAAGAATTTTAGGATTCATAGCGTCACAAAAATTTGATTTGCGCTACAAAATTTTCTTGATGTTATTTGTAGGGTATTCAGTCTTCTTTTTTTCTGATCTAGTAAGACATAAGACTGCAGAAAATTTCTCATTTGAACTTCTTCTTGAACCCTTACTGATTTGTATGGTAGCTGGTCTGTGGGTAACCAACAGAAGTCAGTACAGAGATGAATTTTCAAGGATGCTCAATGAAGTAGGTCCCGCAGTTTATCTTATGTTTTTTACGCTAGTAGGTGCTTCACTGAAATTGTCAACTTTGTTTATTGTATGGCCAATTGCGTTGGCCTTGTTTGTGATAAGAATTGCCGCAATTTTTGTTGGATCATTTTCTGGAGGAATGATTGCCGGTGATCCTGTTAAACAAAGTCGTTTGAGTTGGATGGCGTATATAACTCAAGCAGGTATTGGGATGGGATTAGCAACTGAAGTAGCTGTTGCTTTTCCAGGTTGGGGACAAGAATTTGCTACTTTGATGATTGGAATCATTGTGCTTAATCAGATTGTAGGACCTTCCTTTTTTAAATTTTCGATAAGACTGATGAAAGAAGCGTTTCCTCTTCCCGAAAAAACAGAGATGGGAATTGTACACACGGCGATAATTTTTGGAGAAGATGGGCAGGCGCAAGCGTTAGCAAGGCAGTTGCGTTTGCATCACTGGCAAGTGAAAATGGCGACAATCTCTGACTTTAAATCAGAAACTTTGTCTGAAATAGGAGTGGAATTTCATAAGATTGAGGAATTTTCGGCAAAGGAACTTCGTTTTATGGGTGCAGGGGGAGCAGGGGCTATTATAGGAATGCTTTCAGATGAAAAGAATTTAGAGATCTGCAAGATGTCTAATGAAAATTTCGAACTTGCTCATCTTGTAGTAAGACTCAATGATCGTTCAAACTATGATGAATACAGAGTTCTTGGTGCATCTGTCGTTTCTCCTTCAACTGCAATGATCAGTTTGCTAGATCATTTTGTAAGGTCACCTTCTGCGGTTTCATTACTTCTGGGTATGGAGGAAGATCAGGATATTCTTGATTTGGAAGTAAGAAATTCAGATTTGTTTCGTAAGTCAATTGAGGAATTGAAATTGCCAAACGAAGTACTTGTTATTTCTGTCCATCGTGATGGAAAAGCATTGAATGTCCATGGAGATCTCCATCTTGAAGAGGGAGATATTTATACGATCGCTGGTAATGAAAAAGTACTAGAGGAAATATCCGTCAGATTTGAAGCCGATTCAGGGGATTTCTATCTAGGAAAATCAGGAGATCCTGCAATTGAAATGGATATGTGATTTTTCTCTAATGCATTGGAGAATATTCTGCAGGGTACCAAATGTTTGATGACTGTGAACGTAGATAGGCTTTTTGTCCATCTTTCCATCCAGGAATTGTATTTTCTTCTGAAAGAGTATCCATCATATGATTGGCGTCCTTGAACGGCCATATATGAATAAATTCGTTTAAAACGCCTTGTTCGAATTCTCCTGCGGCATTAGAAAAAGCACCAGCTAGAGTAGAGATTTCCTCTCTTTTGGCAAGATGATTGGACCAGTGCCTGTTAAGTTCCGGTAGTTTTCCGGTTTGGAAATAATCACTAAAAATAAGATATATATTTCCCATATCTCCAGTTCTAGGTTCTGGTAAGAATGGAGAAGGTCTCATTAACCTTGTTGTTTGATATATGATTTTTTCTGCTTTTAAGGGTGGCCACCAAGATTGACTTAATGTTTTGGTGCGCACTTCTTCTCTGTGAGCAGAATTTTCATATTCCCATATGTGTAAAACCCTATTTAGATCCCCCACAACTGTATGAAAGAAACCTATTAGCCTTGAAATCTTTTTTCTTTCTTCCATTATTTTTCCAAAATCTTCAACAGCTTCCTCAGAATCGCCAATTGTCATTGTGTATGTTCTTATTTCGTAGATCATTTTTTCCTCAAAAATAAAATTGATAAATTATCTTAACATGATTTTTGTGATATCTTAATGCATATAAAATATAAGGAGCTAAATTTTGGATAATGCCATATGGGCAACTTATTTTGATCTAGATGTCTCTAAGAGAGAGTTTTTTTTGGAATGGGCGAAAGAAAAATACTTTCCGATTTTACAGGACTTGATCGAACCTAATTGGATCGCAATGTATCAGTCTGTTCATCCTGGACAGAGATTCGAAAAAATTCTGAATAGACTCCACAAAGACGAGGATGCAGCAAGAGCTTCTGGAAGTGATTTTATTTTAATGCTTGGAGCTGAAACTACTAGATCATTCTATGATCCAAGTCCTAGAATGATCTATGAAAATTTAGAAATCGAAGACAGTCAAATATTAGATGAAAGAGATAATGTGAAAGATGTGATTCTCACGGAAGAATGGCGTATTAATGGCCCAGAGTCCGATAAGAGAGAAGTAGGAACAGTTCCATCTCGCCTAATTCAGATGGGACGATACGACGCAAGAGAAAATGATGATGATTTACAGGAATGGTATGCTCAGGAAAGAATGTTAGGTGTTTCTAATGCTTCTGGTTGTATAGGAGCAAGAAAAATGATTGTTACAAATGGAAGTCCCAGACATTCTGTAATATACGAGTTTGTTTCTTTTGAAAGTAGGGAAGAAAATTATGTTTCTCTAGAAGAGACAGAATGGACAAAACACGTTCATTCTTATTTGCTACATCCACCAGGTTCTCCCTTGGTAGCAGAGAGAATTTTTCCTTCTTAGTTAGAACCCTTTAGTAAGTCCTAGGCCTAAGAAAATAGTGGCCATCCCTATAACCACATTTACGGCGTTAACATTTTCTAATGTGTTTAGAAGTTTTAATCTCTCATCTGTAGTTGAACTTATAGTCTGACCATTGCCTGCTGGTCCAATTCCTCTAGTAAGTCTCAGGCCAATAGCAAAGAACTGAAAACACATGCCCATAATGAGAAGAAAAACAGAAAGAAGTTTGGATCCTAATGGAACAAATAATTTTGAGAATGATGGACCCATAGATATTTTTAATCCAGTAAGATACCAGGCTCCAGTCATAATCAAAGTTCCCATACATAGCAAAATAAACGGATGATAAAAACGAAGTATGGAAACGATTTCACCAGCAAATTCTTCTTTGCTGAGTCTGTTTTTTATATTTCTAAACAAGATTGAGAAAAAGAGCATAGATCCTACTAGAAGTGATGAAGCTATAATGTGAACATAAAGTAACCAAAAGTAAGAACTAGACATAAAAATCCGAATTAGTAGTTAATTATTTACAAAATCCTATTTCATTAGGATTCTGTTTTTTCTTGTCTGAAAAATTCATCATAGAGTTCAGGTCTTTGCCATTGAGACAGTACACCTGCTTTAGCTGCATTATTTCTTGAAGAAGTTGGTTCGTCTTTTTGCTCTCTAAGTTCACGAATTCGTCCAAGATCTACATCAACAAGGAACATTCCAGATTGTGTGCTTTCAAAAATAATCTCTTCAGGAGTAGCAACAAGAGCCATGCCTCTTTGTTCTTTATTCATTAAATTTTGTGTGGAAATTACGACAGCAAGATTCTCTGTTGCTCTAGCCCAAAGTAAATTTCTCCATGTAGCCCATAATTTTCTTTTATCTACTCCTGCAGGAAGAAAGATGATCTCAGCTCCCCGAAGTGCAAGAGTTCTAGAAACTTCAGGCATATAGACTTCGCTGCACATTGCAAGACCAACCTGTCCATGTGGAGTTTCAAAAGTAGGGTACTCATTACCTGCTACATAATCAAAATCCCAGACTTCACCTCCTCTGTAAATCCAAGGACCTGGAGGATGGGTTCTTCGATATGTGCCAGGAGTTCCTCCATTTGGGCGAGCTAAATTCAAAAGATTATGTGCCGAACCTTTCTCGTTATCTAAAGGTTCTAAGGTTCCGTATTGAACATATACCCCACATCTATTAGCCACTTCGTTCATAGCTTCAGTTGGATCAAATGTAGCTGGCATTCTAAAAGGACCCGGATATGATTCAGGAAAAGCGACAAATTCTGCTCCTCCAGCAGCGGCATCCTCTACATATTTTACGGCATCAGCAACATTTTTTTCATCATCCGGTGGCATATGAGTCATTGGTTGAACTACTGCAAGACGAAAAGTGCTCATAGTAATATCCTCTATGAAAGATTAGTTTTTTTCTGAATAAAGAATTCCGCCAGCAGCCCAGGAATCACGTTCTATATCTGAAAAAGTAACTGTAATAACCTCTTTAGGTGCGCCAGAATGTTTGTTGACAGTTTCAGTGATTTCTTCAGCCATAGCTTTTTTTTGTTCTTCGGTTCGTCCAGCTAGCAAACTAACTTGTACGATGGGCATTTTAGATCCTCCAATGTCATAACTGAAAAAGTAATTTATTTAGGTCCGGCTTTTCTTATTTTGGACTCAACTTTATCTTCAAACGCCTTGAAATTTTCTCGAAAAGCAGATGCCAATTCAGTAGCTTTCTTGATATATTCCGCTTCTGATTTCCAACTCTTTTTCGGGTCTAATAAACTTGCAGGAACACCATCACATTTTACAGGAAACTCCAATCCGAAGAAAGGCGTTTTTTTAGTGGTTGTTTTATTAAGTTTTCCTGATAGAGCTGCTTTTATCATGGCCCTAGTATATTTCAATTGAATTCTATCTACAGTACCAGCAGAACCTCCTATCCAACCTGTGTTAATAAGCCATATTTTTGTTCGGTGTTTTTTGATTTTGTTTTCTAACATTTTTCCGTATTCATTAGGATGTAGTGGTAAAAAAGGAGCTCCAAAGCATGTGCTAAACGTAGCTTCTGGATCATTTACACCAGCTTCTGTGCCAGCAACCTTTGCAGTATATCCCGAAAGGAAATGATAAACGGCCTGATTCGTATTTAGTTTGCTGATTGGTGGAATTACACCGAACGAGTCACAGGTAAGAAAAAATATATTTTTGGGATGTGAGGCATTTCCGGAAAGCACACAATTCTCTATGAAATGAGTTGGATACGTAGCTCTAGTATTTTCAGTAATGCTGTCATCATCATAATCGATATCTCTTGTTTTTGAATTTACAATAACATTTTCTAAAACTGAACCGAAACGAATAGCATCCCATATTTGAGGTTCGTTTTTCCTTCTTAGATTAATTGTTTTCGCATAACAACCACCTTCGAAGTTGAAAATCCCTGTATTTGACCAACCATGTTCATCATCTCCGATTAATCTTCTCTCAACATCTGAAGATAAAGTTGTTTTTCCTGTACCGGATAGTCCAAAGAATAGAGAGGTGTCGTTCTTTTCTCCCATATTTGCAGAGCAGTGCATAGGAAAAATATTCTTTTGAGGCAACAAATAATTCATAATATAGAAGGCGGATTTTTTCATTTCTCCTGCGTACTCGGAACCTCCTATTAAGGCCATATTCTTCTCGAAATTTACTACCGTGAAATTATTTTGACGTAGCCCTTCCTTTTTTCCGCATCCCAAAAATTTCCCAACATCTACGACTGTAAATGGATTTTTGTGAGGCTTGAAGTTTTTGATTGGTGGTCTAACAAGTAGTGTCCGGCAAAATAAGGAATGCCAGGCAAATTCTGAAATTACTCTTACAGGGATTCTGTGTTTTTTGTCGTTTCCTACATATCCATCAAAAATAAAAATTTCTTTGTTGTTCAAATAGTTTGCAACTTTCTTTTTTATTATGTTCCAATTTTTTGGGGACAATTTCTGATTTATTTCTCCCCACCAAATGTTTTTATTCGAAGGGTTTTGATTAACAGTGAATTTGTCTTTTGGGGATCTTCCCGTGAATTTTCCAGTGTTAACAACTAATGCTCCATTGTTAGCAAGAAAACTCTCTTTTCTATTAATAGACATCTCTGTCAATTGTGAAATCGGAAGATTGTAGTGAATTCTTTTTGATTTGTTAACCCCAATTTTTTTGAGGCCACATGCTTCGAAAAGGTATCGATTGCTCTCTGCTTCTGAATCTAGCCCCTTTGAGGGTTTCTTCATTTACATCTCCATACTTTCGGCGGTTCAAATACAGCCAAAAGGCTATATAGAAATCTACCGTTAGATAATCAGTGTTGCAATAGGTCTAGGTAAAAAAAATATTGGTCATATATTTATTACCTACTTTAAGACTCTTTTTGCGTTTATTGTTATTCCTCTTCTTCACATTCTTTTCTTCCAGAAAATCCGTCCTTTACTTCATGCCAATGAGTAATTGTTTCTTCATCCATCTTCCAGCATAGAAAGACTACTCTGCCATCTCTTAGGGAGGGAAAATCAATTAATCCTTTTGAAATATCTTTGAGTTCTATGTTCATTTTCTTTAGGTAATTGACGGTATCGTTTAATTGCAGAATGTAAGAGTAATAATGTTTCAAGTCTCCGAGGGTTCCTCCGCCTTTATCTGCGTTCCTTTTTAACTCCTCAAACTGGTCTGAATAAGGAGCAAGCTCTTCCCAAATACGAGACAGATTTTGAAGTTTTGGTCGAAGTTCAGAAATCAAGGAACGTGCTTCTTTGAGAGTGTAAAATTTATTATCTTTCATTTTCTTTATTTTTCAAAAAAGGGATTTCAACAACTTTCGCTTGAATACTTTCGTCTTCTGATAAAATATTTATTTCTGTGCCTATATCCATTGCTTTTTTTTGTACGTATCCCATAGCAATTATTTTATTGGTAGATGGGCTAAAATTGCATCTAGTGATAGCTCCTACTTCTTGGTCTTCAAAAAATATTTTGCTGTGATGTTTTGGTATTTTCTCTCCTAGAATTTGAATACCGATTAAACCTTTGTTTACTTGTCCAATATATTTAATTTTTGCAATTACTTCTTGTCCTATGTAGCATCCTTTTTCAAAATCTATGGCTTCATTTTCGATAAAAGCCTGCATAGGGTTAATGTCTGGTCCTAATTCTGTTCCAAAAAGGGGCAATCCGGATTCGAGGGTAAGAGATTCAAAGGCATTTAGTCCAGAAGGTTGAATACCTTTAGAACTTAAATTTTTCCATAGGTCTATTGCTTCATCATTGTTTGTTATCAATAAATATCCTTTTTCCCCTGTCCATAATTCTTTAATGATCTGTGTATTTCCATGTGTGGTATGTTGATGAGGTTCTTTTGGTAAAGGGGAAAAATCTTGCAGGAAATCTTCAACCTTTGGTCCGAAGACACCGAACATGGAAAGTGATTCACTATGATCATGAATTTCCACTTCTTCCATAATGATAAATTTTTCTATAGAGGCAATAAAATTTAAATTCTCTCCGGGTGGCAGTAAAAGACGAAAATGTTCTTTATTTTTATAGAGATATAGATCTGAGATGATTTTTCCTTGTCTTGTAAGGAAAGTTCCATACTTTCCTTCACCATCCTCCAAATTTAGAACGTCATTGCTAATCATCCCTTGGAGGAATGTAGATGCGTCATTTCCTCTAAATTCAATCTTTCCATAGTGTGAAAGATCTATAAGGATAGCGTCTTGCCTACACTTTAAATGCTCTTCTGTTGGGTTTGAATATTGACAAGGAATATCCCAGTCGAATTTGTTTTCGAGGGTTGCTCCTGACTCTTTATGTAGAGAACTTAGTTTTTTGTTTTTCATGACCTATAACTAGAATAAAATGTGGTATAAAAACTATATAAGACGATAGATTAAAAGAATAGAAACAGCAAATGTTTTTTATTAACGAGTTGGTTCATTGTCAATTTTAAAAATTTTAGAAAAGGAATTTTTATGAGCCGTTCAGTTGAAGCAGAAATAAAAAATTTCAAATTGCTTGGTCATGATCCAAGTGCCGGATGGGGTGGTGGTAGTTTGGTGGAGATTATAGATGGTTTTGCTTATGTTGGAGCTATTGGAACATCAGGATTTGATGGTCCAGAAGGATTTACAGTTCATGATGTTAGAGATCCATATAATCCAAAAAAAGTTGCAGAGGTTTTGGCTCCACCGGGAGTGCATAATCATAAGGTGCGAATAGTTGATGGTAATTATCTTTATGTTAATTCAGAACGTCTCCATAATGAAGAAGGAAGAAATGCGAGGTCAGGATTTTTCATTTTTGATATTTCAGAAAGAGACAATCCTAGGCAGGTTGGTTTTTACGATTTGCCTGGTGATGGTCCTCATCGATTCGCAGTAGATAACAAAAACAAGAGAGCTTTTTTTCCAAATGATGCTGATAGATGGAATGGGCGAGTTATATGGACTCTTGATATTTCAAATCCTTTGGAGCCGAATGTGATTAGTATTTGGGGATTGCCACAACAAAATATTGAGGAGCATCCAGAATTTGTTCAGTCAGAGGATATAAATAAAGTAATCACGTGTCATGGTCCTCCAGTAATAAAAGGTAATGAGATGTATTGTGGTTTTTGGGGAGGTGGAATGGCTATAGCAGATGTTACTGACTTGTCTAGTCCGAAACTAATTAGTAATCTTTCTTGGTCTCCTCCTTTTGTAGGTGCAACTCATACGGTTTGGCCTTTTGAGGATAGGGATTATGTGATTGTTACAGACGAGGGACGTTCAGCGGAAAATTTCATGGAAAGTCAGTTTATGTGGGTTATGGATGTTCGAGATTTGACGAATCCGATTCCAATTTCTACCTATATGCCGGATAGGTCTAAATATTTTGATAGAGGCAAACGTTTTGGAGCCCATAATATAATCGAGAATTTATCTTCTCAAGGTCGTTGGCCTAATTTGGTTTTCTTGACGTATTTTAATGCTGGATTAAGAGTATTGGATCTTTCTGATCCTTTTCATCCTGAGGAAGTTGGACACTTTGTTCCGGAATGTAATTTTGGTGAAGATTGTGTGCAGTCAAATGATATTGGTTGTGATGAGGATGGAAGGCTTTACCTAATCGATCGTCATGGTGGTGGAATGCATATTTTAGAATTCACTGGATAGAAGGAGGTTCTCTTATGGATCTAGCTACTTTTTTATTGATTTGTTTAGGTGGTTTTTTTGCTACCTATGCCCATTATGTTTTTGCCTTAATTGCAGATAGGATTGGACTCGCTAGACTGGATTTTGGTAAAGGTTTATCGATGCTTTTGTTTGGAGAATCTTATGATGGGAAACCCCCATTTATGCTTGGTTTTCTAGCTGTGCATTTAAACGGTATTATTTTCTCTCTAATTTATTCCTCTGTTCTTGCAAAACATCTTCCTGGAAGTCCGCTTGAAAAAGGACTTGTTTGGGGAGCAATTCTTTTTATATTTTCTCAATGTATATTTAATGTTTTCATAACAAAACATGGCTTGTTCAGTTTAAAAATGCATCCAAAGGCCTGGCAAACTGCTTTTTTTGCGCATGCAATATATGGGTCGTTAGTTGGATGGCTCTGCCCAATTATTTGAATTTATAGAATGCAAATATTAATATTTTCTATGACTTTCGTGACATTTAGTTTATCTGTTTTCTTGTCTGTTACGTATGGAAAAAACAAAGAATGGACAGGGACTATTATTGATGCTCATAGTCAATACGGATGTAAGACAGATGTGGAAGATATTATTTATGCGATTCAAAATTTTAGAGTGAATAAAACACTATTTTCTGCAAGAGGTGGATGTTACAAAAAAGAGACTCCGATAGAAAGCCAAATGCGTATTTTGAATTTAGTCAGAGATTTAAATGGAAAAGGTGGATTTTTGATTTCTACTAAAATCGGAGGATTAAGACATTCTGGTATTGAAAATGAAAAGGCTGGGCTAAAGTGGTTATCTATTAACGATAAGGAATTCCATAAACAAGCTGTAGGATTCGGAGAGATTGTTGTGCAGCATGCAGATCATTTTCACGAAGAATTAACGGTAGATGGTATTCAGAGTGATCTTGAAAGTTTCAGAATACAAAGAGCTATTTCTATCATTCTTAAAAGAAAAAAGCCTGTAATTCTTCATTTAGAATTAAATGATTCTGAAGATAGTTCTGCCAAGATTCTTTATCAGTTGAAGCGTTTGCTAAGGGAGAATCCAGATCGTAAATTTATTCTGATTCATATGGCGCAGGCAACAGTTTTGGAAGCGCGAAGTCTTATAGAAGATTTCAGTAATATATATTTTTTGACTTCACGAACTAATGCTTTGCAGGTTATAGGAAGAATTAAGAAAAAAAGAAGAGGCGATGTCACACAATTTGGTTGGATAAATTTTTTTAATTCTCCTCAAGAAAATGCTCCTTATAAAGGTTGGTTTAAGGAATATCTCTCTAGTATGATGTGGAAAATTAAATGGAGAAAACTATTGGAGCGATACCCCGATAGATTTATTTTTGCTATGGATAACGTATTTAACAAACATTGGAAAGCTAAACGTTATAAAAGAGAGATCAGGATTTGGAGGAAGGCTTTTTCCTTATTACCTAGAGAAATTGCCATGAAGATTGCATGTGAAAATGCGAACAAAATGTGGAAACTGAACGTTGTATGTTTGGCAAAACAAAATTGATATTCTCTTTTCTTATTTTTTTGAGAACTTGTTCTGTTCGCTAAAAACCTTTGCAACTTCTTTTGGAGTTGTAAACCAAACGTCCCCTTTTTCTGACATATGGGTTACCAAACGTTCTAGCATTCGTATACGATGATGTTGTCCTATAGCTTGGGGATGACACATTAGATTGAAGTACCCCCCTTCTTCATAAACTCCTTCAAATTCTTCTAGCCAAATCGAATAAACAGATTCCGCATCTCGAATTCCATGTCCAAAAGGTGGATTTCCGCTGTACCCGAAAAAAATAAAATCATCTAGAGTCCACTTTGTTGGAAGTTCAATTAAGCCACATTCATGATAGTAGGGCCAATCATCATCCATGAGATTTGAGTGGTAAAGGAATCCATGTTTTTCTAAGATTGACATTGTGTGTTTGCTTGGATCGCAAGAAGGTGTTCTGGCACCGACTGGGATAATATCAAATTCGCTTTTGAAAATATCTAGGGCTTTAATCAAGCAATTTTCTTCTTTCCTTTTGTTGTTAATTAAATAAGGTTTTTCGTGGTCTAGTCCATGGTATCCAATTTCATGGCCTGCATGAATAACAGATTGTGTCATTTCGTTCCATTTTTTTGCAGTTGTAGCTACAATAAAAAAACATGCTGGTAAGTTATATTTATTCAGTAATCTTAGTATTCTTGGGACACCTACTTTAGGTCCATATGCACCCATTGAGTTATGGATTGGTCTATTCCCAAGTTCAGGGTCTCTTGAATGCCAGAGAGATTCCCCATCAACATCGAACGTTAAGCAAACAGCACACCTTGCTCCATTTTTCCATTGTATAGAATTCAATTTTTTCCTCTTTTGTTGAAATTGACATTAGGTTGTTTCTTGAATCATACTTTTCTTTGAAAAATTTGTTTTAGATAATAACAAAAATAGTGGGGTAAAAACAAAACAGGCAAAAGCAATAAACCAGAAAGTTTTATCTGTTCCCCATAAATCTGAGATAATTCCTATTGATAAAACTCCTATTCCAGAAATAATCTGATTGTTTGTAAACATCAGGCCTACCACACTTCCAGAATATTCAGGATCAGTAGTTTCGAAAGCATAAGCGAAAAGTACAGATCTAATAGAAAGTGTAGAGCCTACTATAGCTAATGTTAAAAAGAGTGCCATTCCATCTCCTACATAGGGAATGCATAAAAGTCCAACGCCACCAACTAGTAAAGCTATGATAATTATAAATTTCCTTGAAATTCGGTCTGATAAATAGCCTATTAACGTTTCAGGAAGTATTGATGCAGCAGCATAGATGCCAAGTCCTATTCCAATTGTTGCTGGGTCTGTTTTGTATGTTTCTATTAGGTAAAATGGGAGAAAAAGAGTAATGCCCCTTTGTGTTAAATTTCGTATGCCAGACAAAAGAGATACTCCAAGCAAGGAAGGATTGCGAAGGATAGCTTCCACTATGTGCTTTAGAGTCATTTTCTCTCCTTTGCTGGTTCTTTTCGGTGTAGGAAAAGACGGCAAACAGAAAATGAAAAGCACTGCTGTAAGAATCAAAGGGATAGAATTAATTTGTAGGATTTCACGCCAGTCTAAAAAAAGTAGCATCCATCCTGCTATTATAGGTGCAATGGTCATTCCTATATTGGAACCTGTGCCGTGGATTCCCAATGCAAATCCTTTTCTGTCAATAAATTTTTCGTTTAAAATTCCCATAGCTGGAGGATGCCAAATGTGTGTTGCGATTCCTGTAAGCCAGAAAAGAAAAGCAATCATCCAAAAAGATGAAGATAAACTGATAGCTGTATGGAAAATACCAATCGATGCCATGCAAACGACAAGCATAGTTTTACGCCCTCCTAGTAAATCATTGATAACTGCAAAACCGGCACTTGAAAATGCACTTGCAATAGAAACACCGACAAAAATAATTCCAACTTGTGTATGATTAATACCAATGTCTTTTGCTAGGAAAGGAAGTACAGGCCCAATTACACCATGAAACCAATGTTCAAAAAGATGCCCAATTGTCAAAAGTAAAAGTACGTACGATGATTTCATCAAGAAAGTCCTTAATATGAATTTCAATTACTTTAGCATAATAAATGATGGAATCATCTATGTGAGTTTTTATTTTAATAAGAAGAGATTCTGCTTAACTTTTAAAAATTTCCATAAAAAGAGATAAGAATTTCTATAATTCAGCAATCTGACTTGCCCAACCTAATTCTTTTTCACACCAAGCAGCATTTGCTAATAATTGATAATCGTGAAATTTTTTCCCTATAAATTGAATGCCAAATGGAAGATTTTTGTCACCACGTCCTAATGGAAGTGTAATTGCTGGTAACCCTGGTTGAGTTGCAGGTTCATTGAAGAATGCGCTTCCAGTTGATTTTTCTGCAAGAGCAGGGGGATCTTGAAAGGATGGAAGGATTATAAATTCATAATGATTGAATACCTTTTCCATTTCTCGTATGAGACGGTTTCTTTGTCTTAGACCTTTGGCATAATCTATCGAACTGGTTTTTAAGCCTGATTCGATTAGTTTTTTAATGACTGGTCGATATTTATCTGCATTGTTAGAGAAAGATTCTTTGTGGTAAGTCGCAGCATCTACACTCATTATCATTCGATGTGTATCATGCAGTTCCTGAAAATCAATTGGAAAATCTATATTATCTACTTTGATGTCTTTTTCCTTAAGTTTTTCTACTCCTTCATCCACCCAATGGGATACTGCTGGATGAGCATATTTTGCAATATCTTCTTTTGGGTAGCATACAAGTACTGGTTTTTTGGGAATATGAGTAGAAAAATCTAAAGGTTCGAATCCCTTTGTAGTTTCATCTGCGTCGTCAGGTCCAGTTAGATACTTAATTAGAATAGCGGCATCTTCTACTGAGCGAGTTAAAGTTCCAATATGGTCAAAAGTCCAGGAAACTTCAATGACTCCAGAACGCGAAATCAATCCATAACTAGGCTTGAAGCCAATAACTCCGCAATAGGCAGAGGGTCTGAGTACAGAACCGCCTGTTTGCGAACCTAGTGCTGCTGGTATCATTCCTGAAGCTACAGATGCTGCAGAACCGCTACTTGATCCACCTGGGCTATGTGCAATATTCCAAGGATTGAGAGTTTGAGATGGGTCTCCTGTAGCAAATTGTGTAGTTACGGTTTTTCCTATTATGATCGCGCCTGCATCTTTTATTTTTGATATGCAGTGTGCGTCTTCTTTGGGAATGTTGCCTTTCAACAATGGAGAATTTGCCTCACAAGGCAAATGTTTTACGTTGATAATATCCTTGATTCCAATTGGTGCCCCTCGGAGAGGCAAATCAAATTCTAGGTTGTCATCAATTTCTTTAGCTTCTGCAAGAGCCCCTTCTTTATTAAGTGTCGCCCATGCGTGAATTTTTTTTTCAACTAAATCGATTCTTTCTAACAAAGATTCTGCCCAATCTGTTGCTGATAAAGATTGATTTTGTATTTTGTTAATGCCTTCAGATAAAGTTAACTCCCATGTTTTTTTCATTAGAAAATATTTCCTTTTTTTTGTCTTTCGACCTAGAAGATTGATTTTATTTCCTCAGGTAAATGAGAAAATAAAATGTCTTCATACTACTATTATAATAGGTTAAAAAATATACGCCAAAAAGAGATTGTATTGATTAAAAATAAACAATTTTATTTTACTTGACTCTTTAATGAAATTCTTGAACATTTTTTTCATCAGTTTATTTTTTTGTGTTGTCTTAAAGTTATCATTTTCATGATTTTTGAATATAATTGAATGACTAAATTTTTTAATTTCTTGATTGCTGTATATCTAAGGAGTGAGGTTTGATTAATGTTGAAGAAGCTCAAGAGATAATTTTTGATAAGATAAAAACTATAGGCGATTCTGAAGTAGGAATACAAGACGCTTTAGGAAGGATACTTTCTGAGGATGTTTTTTCAGAAAGAGCTATTCCCCCGTGGGCAAATTCTGCAATGGATGGATATGCTGTTAAGGCAGAAGATATTAAAGATGCATCAAAAGAAAATCCTGCCGAACTGAAAGTGATTGAGAGGATACAGGCCGGAGTTAAAGCTAAATCTATTTTAAAGAATGGCGAAGCAATACGTATTATGACTGGTGCTCCCATTCCTCAAGGTGCAGATGCAATTGTTCTCCAAGAGGAAACGGAAGAAGATGATTCTGGTATTGTGAAGATTTTTTTAAGCGTTAAGTCGGGAGAGTCTGTAAGGATTGCAGGAGAAGATGTTGAGGTTGGAGATTTGGTGGTCTCAAAAGGTGCAAAGTTAAATGCACCTGCAATTGGTATGTTGGCCAATATAGGAATGGCAACTTGTAAAGTATCGAGAAGACCAAAGGTGGCTATATTAGCTACAGGAGAAGAGTTAGTTGATCTAACAGAGACTCCTGAAGAAGGCCAAATTTTTAATTCAAATTCGTATGCATTGGCAGCACAGGTAGAAGAAGCTGGTGGCGAGGCTGTTCTTTTAGGTATTGCCAAAGATAATACGCAAGATCTGATCGAGGGTATAAAAAAAGGAATGTCTGCAGATATATTGATTACGAGTGGAGGCGTATCAGTTGGCGATTTCGACCTAGTAAAAGATACCCTAGAGGATCTTGGAAATGAAATAGATTTTTGGAGAGTGAGAATGAAGCCAGGAAAACCAATGGCATTTGGATTGCTAGGTGGCATCCCATTCTTTGGTCTTCCAGGAAATCCAGTCTCTACTATGGTTAGTTTTGAATTGTTTGTTCGCCCATCATTGCTTAAAATGCAGGGAATTAAGGATATTTTTCGGACAAAAGTGAACGCGACTTTAAAAGGCGAACTTTTTAAATCTCCAGAGAGAAGGCATTACATTAGGGCAGTTACCAATTTTAATGGGAATCATTGGGAGTCAAGACCACTAGAAGTGCAAGGTTCAAATATTCTTCATTCGATGGTCAGATCCAATTCTTTAGTAATATTTCCTGAATATGAAACGAAACTTGAAGATGGTAAAACTGTTGAAGTCATCTTGTTAAATGACTCAACTACATAAAATTTTTAAAAACATTTTTAAAAAATTTGAATGGAAGTGTTATGTGTCGAGTATCTGTTTCTGCGGTAATTTTAGCGGGGGGGAAAAATACAAGGATGGGGGGGGAGGACAAGTCTCTTTTGACTTTGAATGGGACAACTTTTATAGAAACTATTCGTAATAAGCTCGAAAATCATCTTTCAGAAATTTTTGTTGTGTCTGAAGAGAATGTGGTATTAAGAGAAATGAATTTTTCTGTGTTCCCTGATTTGATTGTGGATAAAGGACCTTTAGGTGGATTGTATACAGCGCTGTCCGTGAGTGAGGCAAGTAAAGTTCTTTTGATTGCTTGTGACATGCCTCTTTTAAATGAGGTTTTGGTTGAGAATTTTATTGATTCTGTTTCTGATGAAGATGTTTTGATCCCGTTGAAAGATTCTAAACCCGAGCCCTTATTTGCCATTTATGACAGAAATTGTTTGCCTGTTATAATAGATAATATAGAAAATGGAAAACTTGAAATGACTTCATTCTTCTCTGGTTTGCATGTTAGATATTTACGAGAAGAAACTTGGAGACAATGGGATAAAGGAGGATTGTCTTTTAAAAATATTAATACTCCTGAAGACTTTGAGTTTTCTGTGAAACTTAATGATGGAGGAAGTGAGAATTGAGCATAGATAGAAAATTAAAAGAATTAGATATTGTTTTACCTAATGCGCCTTCACCAGTTGGTTCGTATGTTCCATTTGTTCGCTCTGGTTCATTGTTGTTTATTTCAGGTCAAATACCTACGGCAAATGGAAAATTACTCTTTGAAGGTAAAGTGCCTGAAAAAGTATCAATAGATAACGCAAGAGATTGTGCAAGGCTTTGTTTTCTAAATGCTCTTGCTCATGCGAACAATGCATTGAGTTCCTTGGACGAAATATCTCGAATTGTAAGGATGACCGGTTATGTAGCATCGTCTGAGGGATTTGTTGATCAGGCATCTGTGATGAATGGTGCTTCTGATCTGTCTTTTGAAATTTTTGAAGAAATCGGGAGACATGCAAGATTAGCTGTAGGGGTATATGAATTACCTCTTGGAGCCCCTGTAGAACTTGAAGTAATACTTGAAGTATAGTCTTTAAAATACTAAAAAGAAAAATATAAAATGAGCCCTATAATATTTTCAATCGGTCCTTTAACTCTACGATGGTATGGGTTGATGTACGTTCTTGCATTGCTTGTTGGGACTTGGCTTATTACGCGAGAATGTGAGAGAAAAAATCTTTCTATTACAAATGATGAGGTTATGAATTTTGCTCTTATTTGTATGTTCTCAGGAATTTTTTTTGCAAGATCGTACTACGTAGTTTTTAATTGGAATTTTTATGGAAATCATCTTTGGGAAATCCCAAAAATATGGCACGGAGGATTAGCTATACATGGAGGACTAATTGGTGGTGTATTAGCAGGCTTGATTTTTCTTGCAAGGCATAAAGTTTCGACTTGGTCTTTTGCAGATGCTGTCGCGCCCTCTATAATGTTGGGACAGGTTTTCGGTAGATTTGGAAATTTCATGAACGGTGACGCTCATGGTATACCAACTAATATGCCATGGGGAATTATTTTCCCTCAGGAAAGTATTGCGGGAAAGCAATTTCCGGACGAACCTATTCATCCTGTAATGCTATATGAGTTGTTCTTGAATTTCTTTTGGTTTCTCATTTTGCGAACACTCAGATTAAAATCACATAAACCTGGTTTTTTGTTTTGTCTTTATTTTGTTTTGTATTCTATAGGTAGGGCAATAGTAAGTGGTTATCGTGCAGATAGTTTATGGTTTGGTTCTGTACGGGCAGCCTATATAGCGAGTTTTATTCTGATACTCCTTTTTGGCAGCTTTATTTTTTACGGCAGACTTTGGAAAAGTAATAAATAGATCAAAAATGGATTTCTATTTTAATCGTTAATTATCATGTTTTTAGGAGGAAGTGCAATGAATTTTAGGTTGGTAGATTTAACACAAGAGATTTATAATGGAATGCCTGTTTATCCAGGTCATCAAAGGACAGGAGTGTTTCCTTCAAAAACCCATGAAGAAACTACTAGAGCCAATACGTCCTCTCCATCAGGTCATACCTCTACAACGAATACGATTATTATGAGTGATCATGGCCCAACACATGTAGATGCTTTTTTGCATATAGATAAAAGTCCTGATGCTGAGAGTATAGATGAACTTGGTTTTGAGTGGTTTTTTAATGAAGCAATTTGTTTAGATCTTTCTAAGTTTTGCAATACTGATACATGGATTGAACCTAAAGATTTAGAAGAAGCATGTGAGAAATCAGGTCTTGAAGTCCCTAAAAAGGGAACGGTTTTAATATGGAGCGGTCATTATGAAGCGAACTATAAGGATGATTTTTATGACTATATGTACACATATCCGGGTCTAAGTGAATCTGCAACGATCTGGCTGGCTGATAGGGGATGTATAAATATTGGAATTGATTCTCCAAGTATTGATTCTTCCGCTGCTATGAAAGACAAGGGATATTGGGCACACAAAGCCTGCAGGGAGAGAAAAGTTCTAAATGTAGAGAATCTTGCTAATTTGAAAGAGGTAGTAGGGACTAAGTTTATTTTTTCATGTCTGCCTTTGAAAATCAGAAGAGGAACTGGTTCTCCTGTTAGGGCTGTAGCTATTTATACAGATTAATTCTCTAATTTCGAAGTGTTTGTATTTCGGGAGAAAGGAATATGTATGGACTATAAAATAAGTGAAGAGCAGAAAGCTTTGGTCGAATTAGCTCATGATTTTGCCGAAAAAGAAATTAGGCCGGTTGCTAGAGAACTAGATAGGGAGCCAGATCCACTTAAAAGATTTCCTTGGGATGTTCTTGAGAAAGGAAGTAAGTTAGGGCTGAGAACTCTTGCCCTCCCTGTAGAACTTGGTGGAGCAGGTGCAGATGTTTTGACTTTGTGTATGGTAGGAGAGGAATTAGCCTGGGGAGATTTAGGTACTGCAGTTACTTTTGATCAGACTTGGAAAATAACTCATTTGTTTGAGACTCTCACAAATGAAGAACAAAAATCTAAATATTTAAATCAATTTTTAGAAGACGATTTATTTCATCTTGCTGTTGCCATGACTGAACCTTCCGGAGGTTCTGACAATATCATTCCTTATGATAGTCCAGATGCAGGTGTAAGAACGACCGCTGTCCGTGATGGTGATAGTTGGATTGCGAATGGCAAAAAACATTATATTAGTAATGGTGGAGTTGCGAAACTATATATTGTAGCTATGAGAACAGATCCATCAAAAGGTGTGTCAGAGGGAATGACGTATTTCCTTCTTGACCCAAGCATGGAAGGTTTTGATTATGGAAAGTTTCATGACAAGTTAGGGCAAAGGCTCTCTCTAAATGCAGAATTGTTATTTAATGAATGTAGAATACCTGATGAGCACCGTATTACCGAAGTTAACAAGGCAATGGAGGCTAGAAAAACTTTTGTTCTGGGTTCAAATATTGAGGCTGCTGCAACAGTGCTTGGAACAGCAAGAGCCTCTCATGAAGAGGCGCTTGAGTACGCACGTAATCGTGTTCAAGGAGGGAAACCTATTATAGAGCATCAGGCTGTAGGATTTATGTTGTGCGACTCCTTTGCTGAATATCAAGCGTCTAGACAAATGTTGCATTATGCAGCATGGACAGCATCGGATAGAAGTTTATATGACCCAAAGATGGGATTCATGACTAAAAGTTTTGTTTCTGAGGCTTCTTTCCGTATTGCTACACGATCTATGGAAGTTTGGGGTGGAATGGGTTATATGACTGAGGCTCCTATGGAAAAGTATCTTCGAGATGTTACTAGTTTCCTACATTCAGATGGTACAAATCAGACTATGCGCATACGTTCTATGAAACATTTATAGAAAGGAAAAAGATGGAAAAACTAGTTATTGAAGAAATTGAAGTAATTCCTTTGCAGGTACCTTTGAAAAAGACTTTTGAAAGTTCTCTAGGTGTTTATACACACCTAGATGTTGTAGTTGTGAAGATGAAGACAAAGGATGGTCCTGAAGGTTTTGGTATGACAACTGGTTTAGGCGGTGCTTCGGGAACTGCGATAGTTCCATATATTAAAAATGAACTCGCCCCACTAGTTTTAGGTCAAGATGCTCTTGCTCCAGAATTAGTTTGGACAAAAATGTGGGGACCAAATAAAGCTAGAATGCGAGGAGGAATAGGTCTCCATGCTCTATCGTGCGTTGATATAGCTTGCTGGGATGTTTTAGCGAAATCTGCTGGAAAATCTATTAATCGGCTTCTTGGTGGGTTTAGACAAACTATACCCGTATACGGGAGTGGAGGTTGGCACACATTATCTGACGAAGAACTTTTAGAGGAAGCGCAAGAAGCAGAGGCTCTAGGATGCAAAGCGTATAAATTTAAAATTGGCACAGATCGAGATGAAGAAAGAATTTCCTGTTTACGAGAAAATATGGGAGAGGATTTTATTTTATTTGCTGATGCAAATCAAAAATATATTGTAAGAGAGGCTGTAGAAGTGTCAAATATGTTGGCTGAATACGGGGTTGCCTGGTTTGAAGAACCAGTTATTGCTGATTCGGTTGACGATTTGGCTGAATTGTCAAAAGAAAGTATGGTGCCTCTGGCAGCTGGAGAAAATGCGTATATGCGTTGGGGTTTCAGAGAATTATGTGAAAGGCGAGCTGTTGGTTTTTTGCAACCAGATGTTGGTAGATGTGGCGGGATAACAGAATTTAGGAAAATAGCTAATCTTGCCGATGCTTTTAATATTTCATTGTCCTGTCATCTAGTGCATGAAATTTCAGTAAGTCTGGTTGCAGCAAGTCCGAGTGGTTATATGGTTGAATATATGGATTTCTTTAATTCAGAAGACATGACACAAGATTTTTCAGTGAAGAATGGGGAAATAGCTGTTCCAGATGTTCCAGGTCATGGTTTTGAATTTACAGAATCAGCTTTGAAAAATTATAGAATTGATTAGAAAATCCGGAGGCAATCAAATTGAAAATACTTAATTATAATTATAGAGGGTTAGAACGAGTAGGTTTATATGTTGGAGATAAAATTTCACATTTATCTCGTCTGGCAGGTCTTTTGGGCAGACCTGATCTGGCTATTCCAAGTATGATAGAGATTTTGAGGAATTGGAATGATATCTCCTCAGATTTAGAATCTTTGTTAAAAGAAGCAGAAGATAATACAGACAAAATCAAATCTATTCTTATGAACCCTGGAGATATAGAATTTCTTCCGCCGATTACAAATCCTCCAAAGAATATTATGTGTATGGGGCTCAATTACAAAGACCATGTGGAAGAAGGTTTGAAAGCAAAGGATGTACGTCCTCAGAAAATGGAATTAGATGAACCAATTTTTTTTACTAAATCTCCCAGTACTTTAATTGGTCATAATGTGAATTTCCCAATGATCAGTACTAGTGAAAAATTAGATTATGAAGGTGAATTGGCATTTGTTATTGGCAAGCCTGGAAAAAACATTGCAAAGGATAAAGTGTACGATCATATTTTTGGATATTGTTGTTCGAACGACTTGTGTGCAAGGGATATTCAAAGAAGACATAAGCAGTTGTTTAAGGGAAAAACTTTAGATTTTACTTGTCCTATCGGTCCTTATTTAGTTCCTAAGGAGTTCTATCAGGATCCTATGAATGCATCAATCAAGACTTGGGTCAATGGTGAAATTAGGCAGGAGTCTAATACTAAGATGATGATACATGATATTCCATCAATCGTTTCTGTTCTTTCGGAAGATTTTACATTAGAAACAGGAGATATCATTATGACAGGGACTCCTTCAGGTGTTGGATATGCGCGTGATGTACCGTCTTTTCTTAAGCCAGGTGATGTCGTAGAAGTAGAAGTTGAAAATTTAGGGAAATTAAGGACAGAGATTATAAAAAATTAATTTTTTAAAAAATAAGGAGGACTTCCGTTGAACGAAGAATCATTTTATGAGCCAGCTATTCGAAGAGGTGATACGCAATATGGAGATGGATATACAGAAAAATTATTTGAAAGAATGAATAAATTGGACCCGGATTTTTCTATGATGTTCCAGAAAATGGTTCACGGTGGATTATACGATAGGGATGTTATTCCACATAAAATTAGAGAATTTTGTGCAATTTCTGCACTTCTGGTAACAGGAAGATTTGACCAAATGAAGGGGCATTTAACAGCTGCTCACAATTATGGTGCAGAAGATAAAGAAATCCTTGAAGTGATTTTTCAGATGTTTACTTATACTGGTGCTCCTGCCGTTTTGGAAGCTCTTAAAATATATGAGCAATGGATAGAAGGAGGTCATTCTATGTCTGGTTTTGGTAGTGCTGAAGATTGATATCTATGCAAAATCGTGAAAGAGGTCTTAAAAAAAAACTTGCATTGATTACTGGAGCATCTGGGGCTATTGGTCATGGGATAGCAAGGTGTTTTGCTGAAGAAGGAACAAATCTTGCCTTAGCAGATCTACGTGATGACGAACTTTTAGATCTGAAAGAAGAATTTAAGAATTTTGATATCGAGACACAATGTTTTTCGCTTGATGTTAAAAAACAAGAATCTTGCGATAAGCTTGTTCAAGATGTTTTGAAGGAATTTGGAAAAATTGATTTCCTTGTGAACAATGCGGGAGTTCTTGGGTCTTCGGATCTTTCTTTAGGAATGCCAATGGAAGATATAGCTGATTCCGATTGGGATGAGACATATCAAGTAAATACTAGAGGTGTTTTTTTTCTTTGTAAATCTGTTGTTGATCATATGAGATCATCTAATTCAGGTCGTATTATTAATATCGCTTCAAGAGCAGCTTTTGATGGAAGAGAGTTTATCCCACATTATGCTGCAAGCAAGGCGGCGGTTGTTAGCTTGTCGCAATCTCTAGCAAAAGAATTAGCATCTAGTCGCATTACCGTTAATTCAGTATGTCCTGGTTTGATATGGAGTGATATGTGGAAAAAGCTTTCTCCATTATATAAGAAAAAAAATCCTGAATTAAAGGAAATGAGTTCTAGAGAAGTTTTTGATTTTTTTGTACAACAAACTCCTCTAAATTTAGAACAAACACCAGAAGATATAGGCCGTGCTGTGACGTTCTTGGCAAGTGAAGATGCTAGAACTATAACAGGACAATCTATACTTGTTGATTCTGGTTCTGTTATGCGTTAATGTCTTGTTCCAATTTTTGTTTTGTTAGGAGCTGTTTTGAAAGGTAAGAAATACAGTCTGTTTTTGGTTCCACATGACGAAGTCAGTACGCACAAACTCATAGATATATCTCAAAAACTTTCTAGCTTTCGAAGGTTTAATCTGAGTTCTTTGGGTGTCTTCACCTTTATGTCTATCTTTGTATTCTTGTGTTTGCTCTCTGTTTATTTGTTGTTTGATAGAAACCAGTTAACAAATCAATTAAGTAAGATTCCATCACTGGAAAATCGTGTTAGTTCCCAAGCAGAAGTTATCGAAAATTTTGGAAAGAAATTTTCCAAAGTCAATAAAAATTTAAATCAACTCTCTTTGCTTGAACGAAAATTAAGAATGATGGCTTCTATGCGACACTCTCAACAGGATCTTGAATTGCCAATAGGCGGAATTACTCAGGATAATTTTACAAAAAAAACAAGGTATCTAACTGATAGGGAGAAAAAACTATTTCGAAGAATCACGAGGCAGTCTATAGATACTGAAAGAAAAAGTGTTTTAAAAAATAAATCACTGTCTCAAATTCTAAGAGTTTTTGAAAAAAATCGATTTCGTTTAGCACATACTCCATCGATTATTCCTGCAAGAGGTTGGATAACTTCAGGCTATGGTTATCGAATTTCACCTTTCACCTCAAGGAGGGAGTTTCATAAAGGTGTAGATATTTATGCAAGGCTAGGTGCCCCCATTCTTGCACCTGCAGATGGAATAGTTATCGCGTCTTCTAGAGATGCTAGTTACGGAAATTATGTGAAAATCAGACATTTGCCTGGGATTGTTACAAAGTATGCCCACAATCAAGTAAATTTAGTTCGTAAGGGTCAACGTGTGAGACGAGGAGAGTTAATCGCAAAGATTGGGAATACGGGAAGGTCTACAGGTCCACACCTTCATTACGAAGTAATAATAAAGCGAAAAGCTGTAAACCCCATGATATATATCATTGATCAGTTCGCCCAGAAGTAACAATCGCTTCAACTCTATGATAAAATCATCTTTTATGTATTAATTTTTAAACTTTTGTTTCGACATTAAGAAACCGAGGAACTTGTAAAGATGGCAATAACTTTTTTAGAAAAAAGCTTGTCTGCAATTAAGACAATTGTTGGATCGGCTAATGATAGAGAAATTAAGAAACTTCAGCCTATGGTTGAATCTATAACTTCGCTAGAAGAAAAATTGATTGGATTTACTAACTCTGAACTTCAGGAACAAACCCAAATTCTAAAAAATAGAGTGAAAGAAGGCGAAAGTTTGGAAGATCTTCTTGTTGAATCTTTCGCTTTGGTAAGGGAAGCAGGCAAAAGGGTCCTTCAAATGAGACATTTTGATGTTCAGCTTGTTGGTGGGATTGTTCTTCATAGAGGAAAAATCTCTGAAATGAAAACAGGAGAAGGTAAGACTCTTGTCGCTACTCTTCCAGCTTTCTTGAATGCATTGGCTGGAAAAGGAGTGCATATTGTAACAGTTAATGACTATTTGGCTAAACGTGACTCTGAATGGATGGGACAAGTTTTCAGATTTCTTGGTCTTACCGTTGGGTGTATACAACATTCCATGGATGACGAAGAAAGAAGAGAAGCATATTTGTGTGATATTACTTATGGCACAAATAATGAATTTGGTTTTGATTATCTTAGAGATAATATGAAGTTTGAAAGAGGTAGTAGGGTACAAAGGGACTTGTCTTTTGCAATTGTTGATGAAGTTGATAGCATTCTAATTGATGAAGCTAGGACTCCATTGATAATTAGTGGTCCAGCAGAGGAAGCTACTAAATTATATCTTTCCGTTAATAGAATTATTAAAAGACTACTTCAGGAAGAAGATCAAGAGAGTCAATCAGAGCCTAGTGAAGAAGCTTATGTAGAAGGTGGCAAAGACGTAATTAGCAAAAAACAATATAAGTACTTAATTGTTGACGAGAAATCTAGAACGGTAAATTTGAAAGAAAAGGGTGGAGTTGAGGCAGAGAAAATCTTAATTTCTGCGGGAATTTTAGATGAAGGAAAGAGTTTGTATGATATGGAAAGCATTTCTGTTTTACATCATGTTGAACAATCGCTTAAAGCGCATATCATTTTTACAAAAGATATAGATTACGTAGTCAAAGATGGACAAGTAATTATTGTTGACGAGTTTACTGGTCGCCTTACGCCAGGTAGGAGGTTTGGTGATGGACTTCATCAAGCATTAGAGGCGAAAGAAAAAGTTGAAGTCCAAGAAGAAAATGTAACTCTTGCAACTATTACTTTTCAGAACTATTTTCGTCTTTATGAAAAGTTGTCTGGGATGACGGGTACTGCAGATACAGAGGCAAAGGAATTTAAAGAAATCTACAATCTAGATGTCGTTGTCATACCTACCAATAAAACCTTGATTCGAATAGAACATCCTGATGTGATCTATAAGACTGAAAATGAAAAAATGAACGCAGTAGTGGAGGAACTTTCTGAATGTTACAAATCAGGAAGACCAGTCTTAGTCGGAACAATAAATATAGACAAAAGTGAGCAACTTTCGAAGGTCCTCAAAAAGAGGGGCGTGCCGCATCATATTTTAAATGCGAAACATCATGCCCATGAAGCTGAAATTATTGCCCAGGCAGGAAGAAAATCTGCAATAACTATTTCCACTAATATGGCAGGTAGGGGAACAGATATTCTTTTGGGCGGCAATCCAGAATTCCTGTTAAATAACTCAAAGAAAAAAGATGTCTCCGAGAATCATGATTTGCTTGAAGAGTATACTAAGCAGTGTGAAGCAGAACGCGAAGAAGTGATTGCTTTAGGAGGTCTTCATGTACTTGCTACTGAAAGACATGAAAGTAGGAGAATCGATAATCAGTTGCGAGGACGGTCAGGGAGACAGGGAGATCCTGGTAGTTCTAGATTTTATCTCTCTTTAGAGGATGATTTGCTTCGTATTTTTGGTTCTGATCGAATAAAAGGTTTGATGGAGAAATTGGGGATGGAAGAAGGTGTGCCAATTGAGGCGAAAATGGTCACACGTTCGATAGAAGGTGCCCAAAAGCGTGTTGAGTCTCATCATTTTGAGATGAGAAAGAATATTTTAGAATACGATGATGTAATGAATATGCAACGAGACGTTATTTATTCCTTGAGAAGAACTATGCTTGATGGTGAAGATATCACTGAGCAAATAAAAGAAATGGTTAAGAATGTGCTGGATGGAATTTTAGATTCATTTTTCCCAGAATCTGTTCACTTCGAAGAATGGGATATGGATTCTTTTAAGACGAGCATAGAATCTCAATTTAGTATTCGTTCAAATGTAAATGGATATCAGATTTCGTTTGAGAAAAATGAATGTGTATTAAATTTAGAAGATGAAACATTAGAAGAGATTAGAGAAAAGGTTCATTCGTTAGTTATGGATATTCTTCATAATAAGTATTCTCATTTAGGTGAAGAGATGTTCCAAGAATGGCAGATGATGGTTTATCTGCAAATCTTAGATTCTCATTGGAAAGAGCATTTGACGAACATAGATCATTTGAAAGAAGGAATTGGCCTCAGAGGTTATGCACAAGTGAATCCTTTAAATGAATATAAAAAAGAAGCTTATCAAATGTTTGAGGAACTTACTGAAAAAATTGAGGTAGATACGGTAATGTATTTATATCGATTAGATGTTTCTGAAGACGGTGAACTCCTGACAAAACAAGATGAAAGTCAGGAACTTGTTTATACCCATCAAGAAGTTACCGGTTTTGATGATGTTTCTGAAGATTCATCAGTTCAAACTATGACTCCTGTTAGAAGAAGTGATCCTAAAGTAGGAAGGAATTCTCCTTGTCCTTGTGGTAGCGGAAAAAAATATAAATTTTGTTGTGGAAAATAGCACTGAAAATCGTATTTAGCATATTTGTCTAATTTGGAGCGTTTTTTTTATGCAATTTGGTCTTATGTTGCGTTCACAATATCCAAAAGAAGATAATTTGAAAGATTGTTTTTCAAATATATTAGAGCAAGTAGTTAAAGCAGAAAAACTCGGATTCTCTTCGATTACAAAGGGTTCTCATTATAGTACGTTTCCCTTCAATTCATTCCAGCAGATACCATTTCTAGCAAGAATTGCTGCAGAAGTTCCTACTATGAGATTAAATGCAGGAATTGTTTTGTTGCCTCTTCATAAGCCTTTAGATATTGCTGAACAGATTGCTACTCTCGATGTTATAACAAATGGAAAAATAATATTAGGAGCTGGTTTAGGTTATAGAGATGTGGAATTTAAAGCTTTTGGCACTTCTAAAAAAGATCGAGTCAAGAGGTTAGAAGAAAACCTTATTGCTATTAAAAGGTTATGGACTGAGGAAAAAGTTTCTATGGTGGCAAGTCATTTTACACTTGAAGAAGCTTCTTGCACTCCTAGTCCTTTACAAGATCCTCACCCTCCTATTTGGATTGGTGCGAATAGTGATGCAGGAATTAAAAGAGCAGCAAAATTTGGTGATAGTTATTATATAAACCCCCATAATCGAATAGAAACAACAAAGAGGCAATTAGAATTGTATAAAGAGGAATTAGTTAAGCTGAATAAACCATTTCCTGAAGAATTGCCTATGAGAAGAGAAGTTTTTGTTGCAGAAAATTTTGACAAAGCATTTTCTTTATGTCGTCCTTATCTAGAAACAAAATATGGATCCTATCATAATTGGGGGCAGGATAATGCTATGCCTGAAGGTGATAATGACTTGTCCCTTGATTTTGAAGAATTATTAGAAGACAGGTTTATTATTGGTGGTCCAAATGAAGTTGCAGAGAAAATTCTTGAATTATTTTTTCTAGGAGTTAATCACTTGATTGTAAGTATAGAATGGCCAGGGATGCCTCAAGGTCTTGTGCTAGATACCATGGATTTGCTAGCTACGGAAGTTTTTCCGTTAGTTCGTAATAGAATATAATAATTTATCTTTTAAAGGAAATTTTTAAATGCTTTCTGCTACAGAAATAATAGTTGATCATGCTAAAAAAACTAAATTCGAAGATATTCCAAAAGAAGTAGTTGAGAAAACCAAATTCTTGCTTTTAGATGCTTTGGGCATTGCTATTGCGTCAACAACCCTCCCAGTAAGTAATCAAGTAAAAGAAATGGTTTTTAGGATTCTGGGGATACAATCTCGAGATTTGACGAATAGATTTGATTCTGGTTGTACGGTTATTGGGGAAAAAAATATTATGCCTATCACCCAGGCTGCATTAATAAATGGTTCTCTAATACATTCTCTTGACTATGATGACACACATACTAAGTCAGTTATTCATAATTGTGCACCTTTAGTTCCATCTGCATTGTCAGGTGCTGAGTTGTTCCAAGCTAGTGCAAAAGATTTCTTAAAATCAATAATACTTGGTTTTGAATTTCAAATTCGTATAGGACTCGTTGCTCCAGGATCTTTCCATGCACGTGGTTTTCATATGACAAGCATAGCTGGCACTTTTGGTTCTTCTTTGGTTTTCGGTTTACTTGGAAATTTCAGTCATAAAGCTATTGTTTCTGCTCTAGGAATATGCGGAAGTATGACTTCGGGGCTTTTTGAGTATTTAGAAGATGGTAGTCCAGTTAAAGTTGTTCATCCTGGATGGGCTTCTCAAAGTGGTATTGTAGCTTCTTTACTTGCAAATGAAGGTTTTGGTGGTCCGAGTTCTATATTGGAAGGTCGTTTTGGTTTGTATAACAGCCATATCCACGGAGAAAGTTTTGATGTTGGAATTTTAACATCTCAATTAGGAGAAAAATGGGAAACACTAGATATTGCATACAAGCCTTATCCATGTGGACATGTGATACATGCATTTCTGGATGCCGCTAAGAGGATTTATTCTAGTGATAATTATTCTGTGAATAGTATAAAGAGTATTAAATGTATTGCTGCAAAAGGGGCTATAGATTTAGTGTTAGACCCTTTAGATGCAAAGAAAATTCCTCGTTCCTCGTATGATGCTAAATTTTCATTGCCGTATTGTATCGCTAGTATTTTAGTTCGTGGAACTTGTAATGTAGAAGATTTTAGTGATGAGGCAATCAATGATTCCGAGGTTTTGAAGGTGGCGTCTTTGGTTGATTATGAAGAAGACCCTTCACAAGATTTTCCTAATTTTTTTCCTGGCTCTGTTGAAATAATTTTTGATAGTGGGGATAGAGCAATAGAACATGAGAAATTTCAACGTGGTTGTTTGGAAAATCCTATGAGTGAAAATGATATTCGCAAGAAATTTATGGATAATTCTACTATGGTGTTTGATCAAGAAATTGCGCAACAATTATTTGATAACGTTATGGGATTGGAAGAATCTAAAAATGTGAATTCCTTGACAGAGATGCTTAAGTTTTAATGCTAGGATTATAAAGAAAAAGATCTTTTTTGTTTCTGTTTCAAGCATCTTCAATGACTGTTACAAAATCTGGAACAACTCTAAATCTTATGATTTCTCCTACGTTAACTCTTGCATTTGGGTGGGTGTGAATTTTGAGTTGTTGGCCGTTCCCAACTTCATTTAACAAGGTTACTTCTAGTAAAAGATGTGTTCCCGCATATTGTATTTTTTCAGTTCTAGCTTCAAATTCTCCTCGTTCATCAAGTGCAAAGCTTTCTGGCCTTATAGAAATAAATGCATCTGTTCCAAAATCCAAGTTTCTCATAGAAAGACAGGGTATTGAACCGATATTTGTCATGACTTCATCATATCCTGGTTCTAAAACTATTCCAGATAAAATATTAGTTTCTCCTATAAAACGAGCAATAAAATCATTGGCAGGAAATTGATATATTTCTCTAGGTGAACCAGATTGTTCAATTCTTCCATTCCTCATAATATGAACCTTATCTGCAGTTTGAAGTGCTTCTTGAGGATCGTGAGTCACTATAATTGTAGTTACCTCTAATGATTTGAGTATAGCAATAGTTTGTTCCCTTATTTCACTCCTCAAGCTTATGTCTAATCCAGAAAATGGCTCGTCTAAAAGTATAAGTTTTGGTTTCCTTGCAAGAGCTCTGATTAAAGCGATTCTCTGTTGTTGTCCACCTGAAAGCGTATGGGGAAAACGATTTTGAAATTCGTCAATTTTTGCCATAGACATCAATGAAAGTATTTCTGATTTTTGTTGTTCTGTAGGATTCTGAACTCCAAAAAAAATATTTTCTTTAACTGTTAGATGTGGAAAAAGTGCATAGTCTTGGAACATGATTCCTGTTTCTCTTTTTTCCGGAGGAATGTGCAATTTGGTTCTTTTGTCTGAAATTATTTTTCCGTCTATTTTGATTGTTCCCATATCTATTTCTTCTAAGCCAGCAATTAATTGCAACAAAGTAGTTTTACCGCAGCCAGATGGCCCAAGGAGACATGTGATTTCTCCTTGTTTTATTTGAAGAGAAATAGAATTGATGACTTTTTTTGTTTCATATGAAAAATCAATATTGTTTATTGAAAGGTATGACATTAGATTTCTTCTCCAATTTCATTGTTTCCAGAACTTATAATATTACTAAGAATGATTATTGGAATCACGCCTGTTAGCACAATTGCCAGTGCACTTAAAGCACTTTCTTCAAATAACTCATCTGATGCAAATTGATAAACATTCGTTGAAAGAGTCTCAAAATTAAAGGGGCGAAGTATTAAAGTCATTGGCAACTCTTTCATGCAATCTACAAAAACAAGTATTGCAGATGCAAGCACTCCTTTTTTTATTATAGGAATGTGCACTTTGAAAAGAGTGTTTCTAGTATTCATTCCAAGAGTTCTAGATGCGAAATCCATATTAGGAGTGACCTTTGATAGACTAGACTCTATAGAACCGAATGAAAGAGCAAGGAAACGAACAGAATAAGCATAGATAATTACTACTAGTGTGCCGCTTAGTGAAATCTCAGTAGTCATTCCAAAAATAAAATTTAAAAACTCATCTACTTTTCCAAATGAGATAATTACACCTACGGCTAGTACAGAGCCAGGGATTGCATACCCTATTGAGGAGAATCTGATAAATCCTCTGACCAATCTATTTTTTCTTATCCTTTGTCCATATCCAAGAAAGATCGCAATGATGGTAGCAGTTATTGCGGATAGAGATGATAGGATAAAACTGTTCGACATAGTTTTTAAAAATTCAAAATTGTTCCCTAAATCGTAAAAGATTAAGCTGTCTCTGGTTAGGACTAGGCATGGAAGAATAAAACCA
This sequence comes from Nitrospinaceae bacterium UBA3496, assembly GCA_002377645.1. Taxonomy (GTDB): domain Bacteria; phylum UBA8248; class UBA8248; order UBA8248; family UBA8248; genus UBA3496. The sequence goes on from DFQF01000016.1 coordinate 49,575, forward strand.
AAAAAAATGGGAGTAATGCATACAAAGAAAGAGATAAAATTTTTGTAACCTTGCAACTGATATCTTCTTATAGGTTTCTTAGTTTTTGTGTTGTTTGAGAAATTT
>DFQF01000088.1 GCA_002377645.1 Nitrospinaceae bacterium UBA3496
AACACTATTCCATTGATTGGTTTTTCCGGAGCTCCCTTTACTCTTGCATCTTATTTGATAGAGGGTGGCGGTTCAAAGAATTTTGTGAAGACGAAACGGTTTATGTACAAAGAGAAGAATGCCTGGAATAGACTTATGGAAAATTTCACAAAATCTTTGAGTAATTATCTTACTAGTCAAATTGAAGCTGGAGCACAAGCTTTGCAAATTTTTGATAGTTGGGTTGGATGTTTGTCCCGTTCAGATTATCGTGAATATGTTATGCCTCATATGAAAATCCTCTTGAATTCTATCTCAAAAAGAGTACCTGTTATACATTTTGGAACGGGAACATCTGCATTTTTAGAGGATATGAAAGAAGCTGGAGGAGATGTTATTGGACTTGATTTTAGAGTTGATTTAATTGACGCATGGAATCGACTTGGAGATATTCCGGTACAAGGAAATCTTGATCCATGTATTTTATTTTCTGATAAAGATTTGATAGCTAAAAAAGCCGCGGAAATTCTCGAGGCAGTGAATATGCGTCCGGGATATATTTTTAATCTTGGACATGGGGTTCTGCCAGAAACTCCGGTAGATAATGTTAAATATTTGGTAGATTTTGTTCATGAATGGAGAGTGAAAAATCAATGACGCAAAAATATGATTCTGTTTTTTTGATAGGCTTCGGTGGTCCTACAAAGGGTTGTTGTCGGAGGTATGATGAATGTCCTGGAGAAGCATTTTGTTATGTAGAAAATATTGTTGGGAATCGTTCAGGAGGAAGGGATAGGATAGAAGAGGTTTCAGAACATTACAAACATTTTAACGGAGTTTCTCCATTTGTTTTTTTCTCTCAAAAGCAAGCAGGCGCTCTAGAATTATCTCTTCAGGAAAAAGGATGTGCTCTGCCGGTTTTTACCGGATATAGGTTCTGGAATCCCTTTGTGAAAGATACTCTCACAGAGATGGCGCAAAATGGTTTGCAACGTTCTGTAGGAATAGTTCTTGCACCTCATAAGACAAAGATTAGTTGGGATGCCTATTTAAATGAAGTAAAAAAAGCAAACGAAGAAATGGCTGATCAAAATGTAGAAATAGACTTTATCCCTATGGACTGGTTTGATAATGCGGGATATGTGGGTTCATTAGCTGAACTAATTAAGAATACATTTGATATTTCTTTGAAAGAAAATAGAGATAGTACCAAATTAATCTTTACCGCACATTCTATTCCTGTGTCGATGGCAAAAGATTCTACATATGAAAAAGATGTTAGGAAAACTGCAAGCGAAATAGCAAAACTTTTAGAGATTGATTCTTATGAAGTAGCTTTCCAATCTAGTCCTAATGTTCCGCCTGGGACATGGTTGGAACCCGATATTATAGATGTTTTGGATGAAAATGCGCGTGCTGGCAAAAAAAATGTTGTAGTTGTCCCAGTTGGATTTATCTGTGATCATGTTGAGGTTTTGTATGATTTAGATTTTGAGTCGAAAGAACATGCTGAATCGCTTGGTCTCAGATTTTTTCGCGTTCCTACAGTAGGTACACACCCACGTTTTATTCATATGCTCGCTGATTCTGTTTCAGAATTTATCTCAAGGGAAAAAGTTTGAATCCAAACAGCAAAAGAGTTCTAGTTGTTGGTGGTGGTATTACAGGATTGACCTTGGCGTATAGATTACAGGAAAAATTTTTTAATTCTAAAGAAAATGCTGAAATAATTCTTGTCGAATCCACTCCTAGGATTGGTGGTATTATTGAGACAGAGCAAAAAGATGGATTTATTTTTGAGAAAGGTCCAGATTCTTTTTTCAACTCTAAACCAAACGTTTTTTCCTTATGTGAAGATTTGCAGATTGAGAATCGTATTATTGGAACAAACCCTGATTACAGGAGGAGTTTTATCCTGCAAGGGGAAAATCTAATTCCAGTTCCAAAGGGATTCTATCTAATGTCCCCCATTGCAATAGGACCTTTTTTTGGAAGTCCGCTCATAAGTGTTTTTGGGAAAATAAGGATGATGCTTGATTTAGTATTGCCAAGAAGGAATGAATATGAAGACGAATCTTTATACGATTTTGTGGTTCGACGTTTTGGGTATGAAGCCTTCGAGAAAATTGCACAGCCTATGATAGGAGGTATTTATTCAGCTGATCCTAAGGAACTGAGTCTAAAAGCAACTATGCCGCAATTTTTGGAATTAGAAGAAAAATATAGGAGTGTGATACTAGGTCTTAGAAAGACAATGATTCGTAAAGATGACGATACTGATGAGACCTCCAATACTAGCGGCGCGAGATACGGACTTTTTGCGAGTTTTGACAAAGGGATGGAAGTATTGACAGATTCTATCAAAGATAAATTTAGTTCTGTAGACTTACGGTTAAATAGTGAAGTTACCTCTATTGCAAAAAAACAAGAGGGTTGGACTGTAGAAATTAATGGGAATGAAATTTTAAATGTAGATACAGTTTGTTTGACGGCTATTAACCCAAAGATTTCACAATTGATTCAGAATGTTTCCCCAAAATTCTCTAGTTTTTTTAACAAACTTGATTTTGGTTCTTTAGCGACGATCAATTTTGTTTTTAATAAAGAACAAATCAAACATCCTTTAGATGGAATGGGTTTTGTTGTTCCAGATATAGAAGATAGAAATATTCTTGCATGTTCTTTTTCTAGTGTGAAATTTCCTAATAGATCTCCTGAAGGTGACTTGCTTTTGAGAGTGTTTATAAAAGAAAGTGAGTGGAATAATTTTTCAGAAAAAAAGAATAGCTCAATTATTGAAAGGGTAATGAAAGAATTGCGAATGATATTAAAAATACATGGAGAGCCTAAACATACAGATGTAAATTTCTATTTAAAATCGACTCCGCAATATAAAGTTGGTCATTTAGAACGGATAGAAGGCTTAGAAAAATCTGTAAGTGAATTGTCAGGTCTTTTTTTTGCGGGGAAAGGTTATAGAGGGGTGGGTATTTCAGATTGCGTTGCAAGTGCAGACATCGTCTCTGAAAAAGTATATGAATTCTTAAATGCCCCTTCAATTTGATTTGCGTTTCTATATAATGTTTCTTTGTTGATTTGACCGCAGACATTTCTTTCTGTTAATAGGTTGCTTAGTTTTATAAACTTTTAGAAGAGTTATTAAATGTTTGATGATGAACTTCAGCGTGATGAACATAAAAAAATTAGTAAGGAAATTGAGATTATTCGGCGTCCATTTGTTGGGATAGTCTCCGGATATCACGAACTAGGATATAGGGTTTTAGGTCCTGAACTAGATGAAAAAGCTGGTTCTGTGGAGATAGAAGGACGTCTTATGGTTTCTCCAAAGCTTGTTTGGACTCCATCTGAAATGCAGAAAACTTTTGGAGAAATATTCGAGGACGAGGAACTGATGGATACGAATTTGGTAGGTCGTGTTTTTGCATTTCCTAAGGTTGTTTCAGGAAATTATGATGTTACAAGTGAACACCTTAAGATTAAACGCCACGAGTGGAGTCCGGATACTTTGATAGAGAAAGTTATTGAAGAAATGACACGTTGTGAAATTACAGATACCGCGGTGGTTAAAACACCTGACGTAAGGTTTTATCCTGTTGCTGTTCAACGATTTATTTATGATATTCTTAAAGACGAATTTTCCTAGGATTTGTCTTACTCAGAATTAGTGTCGGCTATTTTATTATTTGTCTCCTATAAAACTACTAAGAAACCCTCTATGCTTTGCAATAAAAGCGTATAGATATTTGACGAGTTGCCTAAGAATAGGTTTTCTTGTCATTGTTGCAATTTTATCGTACCCAATTGCAAATAAGATTTCTGTGATCGCATCACCACCATTAAAAATTTCATGTGTCGGTTTTAGAAATTGAATAGACTGAATGCATTCTTTTTTAAAATCATCATTCATCGGTGGAGAAGGAATTTCTTGAAAGGGAATTAAATATAATTTTTTCTCACCTCCTTTTGAAATGATCCAGTCAATACATTTTTGACAAAATTTGCAATTTCTATCCCAAATAAGAATGTTTTTTGAAGTTTTAAAAAAAGTGTGAAGTGAAGAAATAGTTTTTTTATTCATTAGGAAAAATTTGTACTGCTTTTGGGTAAACTGGACAGTGATGTTCGCATAATCCACATCCTACACATCCCTGAGTAATGATTGGACCTATTTCTTCGGACTCAGTTACGATTTCAATTGCATCTTTTCCAACAGGACAGTGAGTTGCGCAAGCCTTACATGATTTGTCTTTTCCATTCCATGCAATACATGTTTCTTTCTCAACTTTCGCAATTCCTATTGAAATTTTACGTATATCTATAATTGTGAGTGCGCCAGTCGGGCAGGATTTCATGCATGACAAATCGTCACATAAGACGCAAGCAGAATCTGAAGGTATAATTCTTGGAGTGAATCGTGAAGTATCGCTCTCTTCAGGGAGAAGAAGAATTGCATTTGCTGGACATGCCTCAGCACAAAGTCCGCTTCCTTCACAAAGGTTTAAAAAATCAACTTCAGTTTTTGCTCCTGGTGGTCTAAGAATAGGACCATCTAAGGAACTTTTCTGAATAGTTGTATCTTCATTTTGTGAACCTTCGAAAAAAGCTCGAAGCAAAGAAAGAGGCCCCTCTTTAAAAAAGTCTTTTCTGTCTATTTTCTTTTCATTCTCTTCCATTTTATTCACTTGTGTTATCCGTTGAAATATTTGACTAAGTAAATCGAAACTCTGCTTCAATTATTTGATTTTGTCGAGTACTATGAATTTAAAGTTTAATTTAATTTTTTATAGAAGGACAGACCGTTGTCGAATAGGACAGTTGTGCAGAAAATACTTGCGAGAGCTAGTGGCAAGGATAGTGTAGAAATTGGAGATATAATATGGGGAAAAGTTGATGCGCATTTGATGCATGACAATCAGGGTCCATTTCGAATGAAGGATGATTTTAAAAAATTAGGACTTCCGATTTGGGATAAAAGTCGTTTCCTACTTACTGCAGACCATCACAACCCTCCAACGCAAGATTCTCAAACACATGTATTGAATGTCACTCGATCTTGGGCAAAAGAGCAAAAAGTTGAACATTTTTATGATGCAGAGGGAATTTGTCATATTCTTCTCGCAGAAAAAGGTTTTGTCCAGCCTGGTTTCTTAGTCACTGGAACTGATAGTCATACTACCAACGCAGGTGCATTGGGCGCTTTGGGTGTAGCTATTGGACCTACAGAGAGTGTTGGCGTTCTTACTACCGGTGAAGTCTGGTTGCGGGTTCCTGAAACAATACGTATTTCATTTAAAGGGGAACTGCCAGAAGGTACATGGGGTAAGGATCTTTCTCTGCTAGCCCTTAAAGATTTGGGGGTAGATGGTGCTGATTATAAAGTTCTACAATTTGAAGGAGATACTTTAAATTCTATGTCTGTTGAAGATAGGATGACTCTCACTAATATGGCTGCGGAGTTTAGTGCCAAAAGTGCAATTATGGACATTGATGAAAAGACAGAAGAGTATTTAAGAAAAGCAGGAGTAGATGGCGATATAGAAATTTTAAAATCTGATGAAAATGCAGCATATCACTCATCTTATGAATACAACGTAAATGATCTTACGCCTCAAGTAGCTTGTCCCCATAGAATGGACAATGTGACCTCGGTAGAAAATGTAGATTCGGGACCTATTCAAAGAGCACACATAGGTTCATGTACAGGAGCAAAACTAGAGGATCTTAGAGCTGCTGCAAAAGTATTGAAAGGAAACCGGATTGCAAGAGGTTTGCAATTACTTATTGCACCCGCTAGCAAAGATATTCTAAATAATGCAATGGAAGATGGCACCTTATCTGTCCTTATCGAAGCAGGTGGAGTATTAATGCCCACAACTTGTGGAATTTGTTCTGGAAAAGGTCCAGGACAGTTAGGTCCTGGAGAAGTGTGTATTTCTTCTGCGAATAGAAACTATAAAGGAAGGATGGGTAGCGAAGAAGCTTCTATTTATCTGGCTTCAGCGGCTACTGTTGCTGCAAGTGCTATTGAAGGAAGGGTATCTGATCCAAGGAGTTTTTTAAATGAATAATGTTAGTATCGCTGGGAAAGCATGGACGTTCGGAGATAACGTTGATACTGGTTATATCATGCCTGCTGCTTATGCAAGTTTTCCAGATGAAAAATTAGCAGATCATGCTATGGAGGGAGTCGATAGTGAATTTGCATCTAAGGTAAATAAAGATGATTTCATTGTAGCTGGAAAAAATTTTGGTTGTGGATCTAGTCGCGAAACAGCTCCTCGAGGGATTAAATTTGCTGGGGTTGGAGCCGTAATAGCACAGAGTTTCGCTAGGAATTTTTTTAGAAATTCAATTTGTATAGGGTTACCCGTATTGATTTGTCCTGATTGCAAGACAATTTCTGAAGGAGATGAACTTTCCGTTGATCCTATCTCAGGTGAAGTGAGAAATATAACTCAAGATAAAACAATGCAGGCGGAGCCCCTTCCCGAACATATAATGAACATGATCAAAGCAGGTGGACTCATTCCATTTCTAGAGAAAACGTTGAAATAGTTTTTCTATATAACTATTCAGAAATTAGTTTATATCTTATGGCGAAACAACATAATTTCTTAGTATCCCTATTTCATCAATCTCACATTCGACAACATCTCCTACTTGCATAGTTCTTGGTGGGTCCATTGCAAACCCAACTCCTTCTGGTGTGCCTGTAGCAATCATATCTCCAGGTTGCAGTGTAAGACCTTCAGAAACTGACTCTATCAATGTCGGGATATCGAAAATCATATCATTGGTATTAGAATCTTGACGGGTTTCTCCATTTATTCTTGTCTGAATTCTCAAATTGTTTGCATCTTTTATTTCATCTTTTGTCACAATCCAAGGTCCGATCGGTCCGAAAGAGTCGAGAGCTTTCCCTTTAAACCATTGCAAATGTTTGAGTTGTACATCTCTGGCAGAAACTTCATTCATGATTGTATATCCATATACATGATCGAGTGCTTTTTCCTTTGGAATATTAATTCCTTGTTTGCCAATGACAATTACAAGTTCGCATTCATAATCTAGTTCTTCGGTAGATGGATGATAGATAATTTCTCCATTATGATGATTGTTTGTACCGATCCATTTGCAAAAGAAATACGGTATCTCAGGATAAACTCCTACTTCTCTACCGCGTTTCCTCGCACCTTCATCTGCATGTTTTTTATAATTCAGACCTACTGCGATAACAGGTCTCCGTAAATTTTGAATAGGAGCAAGAAATTTCACGGATTCTAGAGATATTGGGTTTTGGTTTGTTTCAACTTTACCGTTTTCAGTTATAATTTTATAGATATCTTGTGGTTCAGAAATTATTTCCTCCACCCCATTGTCAGTGAGAACCCCTAATTTTTCTATTCCGTCTGATTCAAATGTTAATATTCTCATTTTTTCTCCTGTGAGCTGAGATTAATTCGTTAAAGTCCAGATTTTTTTGCAACTTCTCTTATCATATTTGCTTGAGCAGATGCGCCAGCAATCATGAAATTTAAATCACTTCCACTAAGTATAAATCGCATACCTTCACTAATTCTCTTTTCTATAAGATCTGGTTGATAGGAACCACCCATGCCAGGAGTTTTTCCGTGCTTTGTGCATGCATTTACAACTTGTTCATAAACTTTGTTCACTTTAGGATGGTCATGTTGTCCAGTAATACCCATTCCAGTACTTAAATCATTTGTTCCTATTAAAAGAACATCAATTCCATCAACGGATGCTATTTCATCCGCCTTATCTCCTGCTTCAGGAGTTTCAATCATTGCAACGAGTAAAGTTTCGTTGTTTACCTCTTGTAACAGTTCTTTTGGATTCATATGTTCAAATTTAGCGTGTGCAAGACCACCGCCTGAACTACGATTTCCTTCCATAGGGAATTTACAAATAGAGACGAGTTTTTCTGCTTCTTTTGCATTATTTACGTGCGGCAAGATAATTCCTTGAGCCCCGCTATCTAAAATCCTTGTGCTGAGATGTGGGTCAAGGTCAGCGACTCTAACTAGAGGAGTGATTTCTTGAGTAAGTGCTGCAATAGAAATTTGTTGAGCAGTTTCAAGAGTAAAGGGTCCATGTTCTAGGTCTATAAAAAGCCAGTCGTAACCAGAAGCCTTCATAGCTAGCCCTACTTCAACGGTATTTGCCATTCTCACTCCGGAACCCAAAGTTACTTTTCCATCCTTGCATTTTTGTTTCGTTAAGTTTTTAATTACTCCCATGATTCTCTCCCAGAGAAATATTTGATAGGGTAGGTTCTTCTCTATAAATTGTATGTAAGACTATACGTACTTCATAATTGTTTCTTCGGCAAGGAGAATTTTTTTCTTAAAACAAAAATTAGGAGAAAATAGTTGATTCGGAATCTTAGGCTACAACATATGGGAATTAAGGTTCGCGACTTGGATCGTTCGATTAAATTCTATCATGAAGTACTTGGTTTTCAATTACGTTCAAAACATAAAGAAGGGAATCATCCAGAAACTCCTTTTGGAAGTGCTTTTATGTATCTGGATAAATATCATCATCAACTCGCGATTTTTTCTGTGCCGCATGATTGGGTTTCACAAGAAGGAGAAGACACGGTCCCAAGGAAAGATATTGGTCTCCATCATCTTGCCTTTGAAGTTTCAGGAAAGAAAGATTTTGAGGATGCAGTTTCTTTTATAAAATCCAGAGAAGAAATTAGGGTTGTATGGGGACCTTTAAGATTAGATGGTACAAATGGGTTGTGGGGTGGACACGAAGCAATTTATTTTCTAGATCCTGATGGAAATCGAATTGAAATTTTCCATGATTCAGATATCTTTGTCGGAAGTGCACCTGCATGGGTAAATAAATAAATTTTAATTGAGGGCAAGTATGAAAAAACCAATTAGACCAATTCCAAAATTTGACTGGTTTATACCTATAGATGGGGATGGAAGTCATATTGGAACCGAGGTTGCTGAGAGACCGCCAACTTTCGATTATCTGCGTGAAGTAGTACAGGCTGCAGAGAGAAATGGTTTTTATTCAATGTTAATTCCTACCAGATTTGCAAATGGGCTCTTTGATGAAAGGGCTCCATTGTCTGAGACTTGGACGATGGTTACTGCACTTGCAGCAGTAACTTCGAAAATCCGATTTTTGATAGCGGTTCGTCCAGGGTTTATTAATACAGGACTTTTTTCTCAAATGGCTTCTACTCTTAGCCAGATTTCTAATGGAAGAATAGATTTGAATGTTGTGCCTGGGGGTATTAAGGGTGAGTTTGAGAAAATGGGAGAAAATATAGACCATGACACAAGATACGAAAGAGCAGAGGAATTTATTGCTGCTCTAAGAAAGCTTTGGGAGAGTCCAGAATCTATTGATTTTAAGGGGGAGCATATTCGGTTGAATAATGTTCACTGTTCTCCTGGTCCTTTGAATGATATTCAGTTTTATCTAGGAGGAGCATCTCCCGCTGCCCTTAAACTAGCTGGTTCACAATCTGATGTTTATTTGGGTTGGATTTCAAAATTAGATGAGGTTAGGAAACATCTTGAAAGAGCAAGAAAATCCTTTTCTGATTTTGGAAGAAATCCAAGCTTTGGTCTTCGTACACATATCATTATGAGAAATGTAGAAGAAGATGCATGGGCTGAGGCTAGCGAGTTACTTTCTCAAGCATCGAATAGTGTGAAGAAACAAAGAACATCACTTGTTTCTGGGACAACTATGGTTGGAGCGGCAGAACAAGCTAGAGAGTTTGAAGATTATAAGGTAGATACTCATCTTTGGAATGGTATTTCAACGGTTAGAGTTAACTGTGGTTCTGCTCTTGTTGGAAACCCAGAACAAATTGCAAATGAGTTACTTTTGTACTGGAAATTGGGAATAGATGAATTTATTCTATCTGGATATCCTCATTTAGAGGAATGTGATCGAATTGCGGATGACCTTATTCCTAGAGTTCATGAATTGATAGAATCTGAAAGAAGAAAATCATAATTGTTTCAGGGAGTAAAATATGCGAGCAATTTGGTATGAAAAATATGGTCCTGCGGACGAGGTCCTCATTTATGGAGAGTTAGAAAAACCTGAAGTAGGTCCAGATGAAGTAAGAATTAGGTTGCATGCTTCTGGTGCGAATCCTTCTGATTTTAAGGCTCGTTTAGGCGGTAGAGGAGAAATGGTTTGGCCTAAAATTATCCCACATAGTGATGGTGCTGGGGTTGTAGACAAAGTTGGTTCGAGCGTTGGTTCCTTTGCCGAAGGAGATCGTGTTTGGGTCTTTAATGCACAATGGCAAAGGCCAATGGGTACTGCATGCGAGTTCGTTGTACTTCCCGAGAGACAAGTGGTTCCACTCCCTGAAAATGTTTCATTTGAAGAAGGCGCATGTCTAGCAATACCTGCGATGACCGCACATTTAGGTCTTTTTCTTGGTCGATCTCTTAAGGATAAAGTTGTCTTGGTGATTGGAGGTGCGGGTGCAGTAGGAAATTATGGAATTCAACTTGCTAAATGGGCTGGAGCAAAAGTTATAACAACAATCAGTTCTGATGAAAAAGCTGCTATTGCTTTAAAGGTAGGTGCAGACGATGTAGTGAATTATAAAAATAATCCGACTATTACAGAAGAAATTTTAGATATGACATCTGGGCAGGGAGTAGATCAAATTTTAGACGTTGATTTCGGAGAAAATTTGCCTGTAACTAAACAAGTTTTAAAAGAGAATGGTGTTATTGCGGCGTATGGTTCTACTAGAGTTCCAGAGCCAGAATTTGCTTGGTATGACATGATGCGGAAAAATTATACGATAAGAATGATTTATATGTATTCAGTTCCTGACAGAGATGCTTTGAAGGCATGTGAAGATATTGTCCGATCTTGCGAAGAATACCCTCTTGTTCATCAAATTGGATCAGTTTTTCCTTTGGAAGATACAGTTTCTGCACATAAGAAAATGGAAAAATTCGAGAATACAGGAAATGTGGTAGTTAAAATCTAGAAAATTTTTAGTATCTTGGAATATTTGGATCAATCTCATTAGCCCATGCTTCTATTCCACCTTGCATATTTTTTACATCATAAAAGTCGAGTTGTCTAAGAAATTGAGTAACCATCGCACTTCTCTGTCCGTGATGACAGAAAACAACTATAGGAATATCATCATCCAAAAGGTTGATCTTAGAGGGAACATCACCCATCGGAATATGCATAGAGTTTGAAATTTTAGCAATTTCTAATTCTTCATCCTCACGAACGTCAAGAAAAATAAATTCCTCTCCCTTGTCGCGTAAAGATTGAACTTCAGAAGGCTGAATATTAAAAGTATCCTGTTCCATTGTGTCCAGAAAAAATATTTAATTACCGAATCTAGTCTGATTTAACGTAAATACTGGAACCTTTATCTTTGAATTCCTCTGATTTCTCTTTCATTCCGTTCATAAGTGCTTCTTGGTCATTTATTTCTTTTTGTGCGGCATATTCCCTGACCTCTTGCGTAATTTTCATTGAACAGAATTTTGGACCACACATTGAACAGAAATGAGCGACTTTTGCACCATCAGACGGGAGAGTTTCGTCGTGATATTCCCTTGCTCTTTCAGGATCGAGGGATAGATTAAACTGGTCTTCCCAACGGAATTCAAATCGAGCCTTGCTAAGAGCATCATCTCTTTCTTGTGCTCCTGGATGTCCTTTGGCTAGGTCAGCTGCATGTGCAGCGACTTTATAAGCAATAACGCCTTCTCGTACATCATTCTTGTTTGGCAATCCAAGGTGTTCTTTTGGAGTTACATAGCAAAGCATAGCAGTACCAAACCAACCTATCATTGCTGCTCCAATTGCACTCGTTATATGGTCATAGCCAGGAGCGATATCAGTTGTTAATGGACCGAGTGTATAAAATGGTGCTTCGTGACATATTTCTAATTGCTTGTCCATATTTTCTTTGATGAGATTCATAGGTACATGACCAGGACCTTCAATCATCACCTGACAGTCATGTTCCCAGGCCTTTAAGGTAAGTTCTCCAAGTGTTTCTAGTTCTCCGAACTGAGCTTCATCATTCGCATCGACAATTGCTCCTGGTCTTAAACCATCACCCAATGAGAAAGAAACATCGTACGATTTCATGATTTCGCAAATTTCATCAAAATGAGTATAAAGAAAATTTTCCTGATGATGTGCCAAACACCACTTGGCAAGAATTGAACCCCCTCTAGAAACTATCCCGGTCATACGTTTTGCAGTTAGGGGAACATATCTAAGTAAAACTCCTGCATGTATTGTAAAGTAATCTACTCCTTGTTCCGCTTGTTCTATAAGGGTATCTTTATAAATTTCCCAGGTCAGATCTTCAGCAATACCATCTACTTTTTCTAAGGCCTGATAAATTGGAACTGTACCAATTGGCACAGGAGAATTTCGAATTATCCATTCTCTAGTTTCATGAATATTATCTCCTGTTGACAGATCCATAACAGTGTCTGTCCCCCACTTAGTTGCCCATGTCATTTTTTCTACTTCTTCTTCTATGGAACTTGAAACAGCAGAATTTCCGATATTTGCATTTATCTTCACTAAAAAGTTTCTGCCAATTATCATTGGTTCGCTTTCAGGATGGTTGATGTTTGCGGGGATAATTGCTCTTCCTCTAGCAACTTCCGATCGCACATATTCTGGTTCCATATTTTCTCGGATAGCGACAAATTCCATTTCAGGGGTGATTTCGCCTTTTTTGGCAAAATGCATTTGTGTCACATTTTCTTTTCCTCTTAATACTCTTCGTTTAGGAGGCATGGGGAGTTCTGTTTTTTCTTTGCCTGAAACAGGTTTGTAGGAAGGATCCATTTCGTCAAGATCGGAACGACTTTGAATCCAACTTGCTCTTAATGGCGGAAGACCTTTCCTTATATCCTCACCAGCTGGACCACTAGTGTCGTATACGCGCAAAGGTTTTTCGCCATCGGCTAGCTCGATTTCTCTCATAGGGACATGAACATTATCGTTGCCCTCTACATGTATTTTTTTTGATTTAGGGAAGGACGATCCATTGGAACCATTCCCATTTTCGTTGACAAGATCTAGTTTGATTGCATTTTCGTTTTGTCCATTTGATTTGATCATATGTATATTCCCCATTGGAAGTAAAAAACGCCTTTAGATTTCATAAAAGAGGACAAAAGGGGAGGGAAGTCCAATGATGGATTCGCTTCCCTACGCCGGCATTGTCCGGTTCAGGTTTCAAGGGTATTTTCTCAGCCCGTGGCACCCCCAGCGAAACTACAAGACAAACTTTACCAATCAATCGCTTCAAGGTCAAAGTACATTCTTACTAAGGATTTATTTTTTAAGTTGAACTGAAATTTTTATTTTAAACTCTATTGTAGTAGTCTTCTTATTTCTTGTATCTTTTTCCGTAGAGTTTTGGTTTTTTTTATTGTTTTTTTGAGGAACAAGAAATTATGCGCTTAAGTTTTAATCGTTTGAAAAGATTTTTTCTATGTTTATTCCTCTTTTCTTTTGTAAGTGTTGGATTTTATCCATCTATTGTTTACTCATTAAATTATACTAGTTCAATTGAAGTCCTTAGTAAAAAAGTACATACCTATTATCCCCATGTCCAAGGTTCAATTGTTGCAATAAAAGGAGCCGATCTTTATTTAAGTATTGGTTCTAGAAATAGAGTTGTGAAAGGGTTAACGATAGGAGTTTTTCGGGAGGGGAAAGTTTTTAAACATCCTATTACAGGAGAGTCCCTCGGGTCGTTAGAAAAAAATGTTGCAGAAATCAAGATAGTTGAAGTGAGAGAGAAATTTTCTATTGCAAGAGTGACCCGTTTGGCTCCCGGAAGCGAACTCATGCCTAGAGTAAAAGACAAAGTTCGAGCTTCTTCTGCAAAGATTAGAATTGCGGTTCTCCCTTTTGCAAATCTTACAGACGAACCTTATAGCGCGGATTTATTAACTAGAGAACTTGGCAAATCGCTCTCGAAAAAGGGAAGATTTGATGTTTTCGATATAGATCAGTTAGAAGTGTGGCTATTGAAAAATGGGATTCCCGAAGATAAAATTTTAGAAGGGAAAAATTCTATTTCTTTGAGAAACGAAGTTCGATCAGATTTCGCGATAGCAAGTGAAATTGTCGATGTGAAGGGAAAAACTTTTCTGAAGAGTAAAATTATTTCTCTTAGTAGCAGACGTGTTCTGTTTGAAGCTATCTCTTCTGTAAGTAAATTGCCCTATGCGGAAGGAGTCCCGAAGAAAGGAACTTTGAAAAGAGGAAAAAGAAGAAGAGGATTCTTTGCTTTTGGTGGAAATTTCCAACGATCAACTTCCGGTCTTCCCGGAGTGTCAATGATGGGCGGGGTAAAAGCTTTCCATTTTGACAAATTAGGGGTGAGAGGTGTGGTTGCAACGGATTTAGATAAAGATGGAAAAAACGAGCTGTTAATTATCACTTCTACACAATTAATAGCATTTCAAATTCTAAATAACAAAATTCGTGAGTTGTTCCGTTATGATGCTGGTGTAGGAAATGATTTTCGTTGGATTGATGCAGCGGATTTGAATTCAAATGGGAAACCTGAAATTTATTTAGCGACTTATGAACATGATAATCTTACCTCTCTGGTATTTGAAGTAAAACAAAAAAAGTTTGTGAAAATATTTTCCAAAAGAAACGTTTTTTTCCGTGTTTTGAAAACGAGGAAGAAAGGCCCTTCTTCAAAGGATAAGGATGTTTCTTTGCTGTTAGGGCAATCCCAAGGTTTTGATGAACCATTTACCGGTCCTATCAGGAGATATGCATGGTCTAAGGATAAGATTGTTGAAATATCTTCTTATAAATTGCCAGAAGATTATGAGATTCTTGGATTTTCTCTATGGGATATCGACAGAGACGGAAAATTAAATGTAATTGAGATCGGAAAAGATGACAAACTCCGTGTGCGAAGTAGATCGGGCAGTGTTTTTTATAAAAGTGCAGAATATTATGGTGGTCCGGTACATCGTTTCCATTCTAATGAAGATAGAAGAACTTCGACTACTATTTCAGAGTACGATATTTTGATTCGTTCCAGAATAAAGATTGAAGATACAGATGAGGATGGAATAGAAGAAGTGCTCGTTATCGCGAATCAATATTCCGGTACGCGTATAGCTCCTGGTCTTGGAATTTCTGGTGGACAGATAGTAAGTATGGTTTGGGATGGTAGTGGTCTAAATGAATTCTGGAGGTCAAAAAAACTTTCTCAGGGAGTAGTAGATTTTGAAGTCGCAGATGGAGATAATGATGGAAAAAAGGATTTGATTCTTGTTACTACTGATACGAGTATGTTGACAATGAATGCGTCTAGTAAAATTTATATTTATGATATCAAGAAGTATGGAAAGTAATGTTTCCACGTATACATATAACTAAAAACTGTCAATAATTTCATAATTTTCATTATAGTTTTTATTATTTTCATTAAAATACAGTATCAGACGTGAAATATGTTGACTGAAAAAATGAATTTTCTTAATATATTAGGGACTTGTAAGTTTTATTATATTCTGTAAGTGTAATAGTAGTTGCACGTGCGGTTGTGTGTGTGCGTGTATGAACAATTATAAATTTTATACACCGCCTAGAAGGAGGAGCCTATAAGAGTATAAATCTCTGAAGTTGTAAGTAGTAACATGAAGTTCTTGTAACACAGTTTTTAAAACTATTAATAGTATTAATAAGCTTAAATATTAGGAGAAAGTAATGCGGAAATTTTTATTAACTTTAGCAGTTGCAGTATTGGCAGTAGGTCTTGTATTGCCAGAAGTTTTTGCAGCAAGCTTTAAATTTACTGGTATGTACAGGTACCGTGGTGTTTCTTATGATGACGCTGATAGAGATAACACATCTGAAGATGGTAACCAAAAAGCAGATATGTTAATGCGTCCTCGCTTTACTGCTGTATCTGAAGGCGGAAAAGTGAAAGCTGTATGGGAACTTGATCTAGGTTCTGGTAGTTGGGATGCTGGTAAAACAGCTCCTAAAGTAAACAGGCATTATGTCCAGTTTGCTCTTCCAGGAACTAAATTAAAAGTACAGTATGGTCGTGATGATTATTTCTCCCCTG
>DFQF01000003.1:0-19904 GCA_002377645.1 Nitrospinaceae bacterium UBA3496
GAGGTTCTACATCCAGAAGATGCTCCACCAACGATACAAGGTTGTGCATTAAGTTGCCTGGTTAATTCGAAAAGATCATCCGCCCATTCTGTATATTCAGCATCTCCGCCGGTTATTCCTATATCAGTTTTCCCGCAATTTCTTCGATCAAATATGAGGACACGGTAACCTTTTACAGATAATTGAACTGCCATATCACGAATTTCGCCCATAGGTGTTCTGCCTCCGGGTGATAAAGCAACCCAAAGACCTGTTTTTCCAATGATTTCGTAATGTTGATTTATTCCGCGAATTTTTGCTACAGGCACAATTAACTCCTTTTATTAAAAATTTTTACCCGGTAGATTCGAGCTTTTTTCCTTGAATTTGTATCGGTTGTGCAGGAAGGAGAATGAACGCCACTAGGCAAGGACTTGTACTATTATTCTTCCAATTGTGAATGGTCCCCCTCTGAACACATACATCACCTTCCTTAAGGTGCACTATAACTCCATCATCTAACTCCATATCTATCTCTCCCTTCATAATAATTACATAATCAATAGATTGGGTTCGATGCATTCTTGCTGTTACTCCAGGACCATACTCTGTGATTCTAAATTTTGAACTACAATCTCCTGGGGGACCAGGTTCTATTTTTTTTCCATCGAAGTTATTGTTTAGATTTGCAGGATAATCGTTAGTTGCCCATATACCATGACCTTGGTGATTTGGTCTCATGGAACGTGCCTCATTCATAATTTCGTCTATTAAAACGACGGCTTTTCCATTTTCGTCGTGTCCAGTTACAACTCTTCTGAGAGATAAAGACATAAATTACTCCTATAAATTTTTATAAGAATTATAAGGGGTAAATAAGAAACATGTAATACAAACTTTGTATTATTTTAAATACCTAGAAAATAGGTGGGGTTAGTTTAATCTGTCAGTCTTTTCATTTTTGGATCTAATGCGTCACGAAGCCAGTCTCCCAGAAGGTTTACACTTAAAACTGTAATCATCAGGATAACACCGGGGAAAAAAGCTATCCACCAAGCTGTTTCAAGAAATTCTCTTCCATGAGCTAACATTCCACCCCAGGTTGGAGTCGGTGGTGGAACTCCTACTCCTAGAAAAGAAAGAGCAGATTCTATGATAATCATTCTTCCAAGATATAAAGTACCTATAACGATTGCGGGAGACAAAACGTTAGGCAAGATGTGTCGAAACATAATTCTAGTTGTACCGGAACCAACAGCTCTCGCACCTAGAACAAATTCATTCTCTTTTACCGATAGCACAGTTCCTCGAATTACACGTGCATAGACGATCCAAGTTCTAACAGCAATAGCAAGAATTACATTTTGAAGACTAGGTCCTAGAATTGCAACCATGCTAAGTGCAAGGAGAATAAAGGGTATAGATAGTGCAGAATCTATTATACGACTGATTATAGTGTCCACAATTCCACCGAAAAAACCAGCAATCATTCCAAGAGTAACACCAATACAACCACTTAAGAAGACAGCAGCAATTCCTACGATGAGGGAAACGCGTGAACCCCAAATTACTCTACTTAAAACGTCTCTTCCTTGTTGATCGGTTCCTAGCAGATAGAAATTACCGTTTACGTCAGTGAATCCAGGTGGTTTTAAGTAGCAACATCTTAAATTTATTTCAAAAGGGTCATTCCCTGTAAAAATTGCTGTAAAGAAAGAAGGAAATAAAGCCCATGAACAAATAATAATAAGGAATATCAGGCTTATCATCGCAGGAGGACGATTTTTTAAGTCCTGCCAAGCTAGTTGCGCATTGGAGGGACCACGTCTATCTTCAAACTCTTCAACTTTTTTAACATCGTTTGATGTATCTGATTCAGTAGCCATTTTCTCTTTCCTAACTATATGCAATTCTCGGATCTAGCCAAGCATAAATAAGATCAACCAATAAATTTATAAAAACAAAAATTGTTGCGAGGAGCGTTACAGCAGCCTGAACAATGGGATAATCTTGATTATTGATTGCATCTATTACAAGAAATCCGACCCCTGGCCATGCAAAAATGACTTCTGTTACAACCGTACCACCAAGGAGAACCCCAAGTTCTAAACCGATTAAGGTAACTACCGGAATTGCAGCATTTTTTAGTGCATGACGCATGATCACTAACCATTCAACGATGCCTTTAGATCGAGCCGTGGTAATATATTCACTTCCTAAGACCTCCAACATTCCTGCGCGAACAACTCTGGTAATCCGTGCCGTTTGGTATAATCCTGCCGTAAGAGCAGGAAGGACAATATATATTGGGCTTTCATATCCAGACGATGGAAATAAATCTAAATATACAGAGAAGAAAATAATAAGCATTAAACCTAGCCAGAAATTAGGCATAGATTGACCAAACATGGAGCCTATAGAACTAACATAATCTATCCAAGTATTTCTAAAAGTTGCAGAAAGTACACCCGCAGGTATAGCGACCAAAATTGAAATTAAAACTGCAGTTAATGCTAGATCTATAGTTGCAGGAAAGTGTTCAAAGACTAATTCATGTGCAGGTAGTTCGTGCCGATAGGAATAGCCAAAATCACCAAAAATAACACCTTTACTTTTTACTACACCGTTATCAAATCCAAAAAGAAAACGGTAATACTGAATATGTAGAGGTTTGTCAAAACCGTGAGCTTTGTTAAATTCTTCGATATCTTCTAGAGATGAATCTTCAGGCATTAAGACATCTCCGGGAGATCCGGACATATGAAGCATCATAAAAACAATTACAAGAACTATGTTGATGACAATCAGACTTTGCAGACATCTTCTAATCACATATGCGCGCATAAGAAATCTTGCTCCAACTCTAAATTTTTCGAACGTTAACTTGAAAAATCGGAGTAAAAAATATATTTTTGGGAAATTCTATAAATATAAATAAATCCTATTTTATAAACTGTCAAATCATTTTGGTGTTATTAGGAAAAATCTTCTTGGTATTCAATTTATTACTTGATAGGTGTTTTGAGATATGTTTTTATCTATTTATTCATATATAGAAACAGGAAACTAAAACAAGGAGGAGTTTGTTATGAGGAAGTTTGTAATTTTGCTGTTTGCAGTAATGATAGGGTTTGCTGCTGTACCTAGTACTTATGCAGCCCCTCAAGGAACTATTGTTGCAGCACTTAAAGGGGTTTCACCAACAATGGATCCTCATCCAAAATCAAATTTTATTGGAGCAATGATTTGGAAGTGGTGTTATGACACTCTTATTGGGATGGAACCTGGAACAGGAAAAAGAATTCCTTGGCTTGCTACAAAGTGGAAAGTTCATAGCCCTAGAAAACTAGAGTTATGGTTGAGAAAAGGAGTTAAATTTACTGATGGTACATCATTTACTGCCAAAAATGTTGAATTTGCTTTTTCTCGTGTCATGGCAAAAGGTAGCCGTCAAAGAGTTTTCTTTAAGGCATTAGAGAGAGTTGAGATTGTTAATGATTATCGGGTTATTCTTCATTCAAAACCTGATAATGGAATGTTAAACCGACTCGCAAGATGGGGCCATGCAATGTCCCTAAAAGCGAAAGGTGTAGACAAAAAGATAATTTCTCGCAAGACTCTTTACGGTTCTGGTCCTTATATCCTAACAGAATGGGCTAAGGGACGAAAAATGGTGTTCAAAGCGAATCCTAACTGGTGGGGAAATTCAAATTTTCCAAACCGTCCAAAAAAAGTGATTTTACGCGGCATTAAATCTTCAGTTACACGTGTTAAAGCACTTCAAAAGGGTGAAATAGATTTGGTTATGGGAATCCTACCACAGTATATTCCGCAAATTGAAAAGGATCCAAAGCTAGCAGTTGCAGATATCCCTGCGGTAAGAATGATGTTTATTTCATTTGTAACAAGAAATGGCGGACCATTTGCTGATAAAAATGTTCGTTTGGCTGCTAACTATGCTATAGATGCAGAACTACTTAGAAGCACTTTTCTAGCTGGGAAAGCAGTTATTTCCGGGTCACTTTTCCATCCATGGAACTATGCTGGTTACGATCCAAATGACAAATGGCATGGTTATGATGTAAAGAAAGCTAAGGCTTACATGGCTAAAAGTAAATATCCAAATGGTTTTAAAGCAACTGTATATGCAACGATTGGAAGATATCCAGGTGATGTGAAAACATGTGAGGCTTTAGGAGGTTTCTTGAAGGACATTAATATTAAGGCGACGTGTAGAACTATGCCTTATTCTGCTTGGAAAAAGAAAAGGAAATCTTACCAAAAAGGGAAAGGCAAAGGAGAAGCAGCTCTATTTGTTCAGGGGTATGGAAACTCTGGTGGAGATCCAGGAAATATTGCGCCTGCAACTGGTGGATGTAAAGGTCACTCCAGTGTGCATTGCTTTAAAGACTTGGACGCACAAATAGATAAAGCGAAATTTACTGCGGATCCAAAGCAACAACATATTGAGTTTAAAAAAGTAACAGCTATGATGAAAGAAAAGGCTATATTTAAAATCTTATACAAAACTAATGATATCTATGCATACAAAAAAGGATTTGGTTTTAAGCCAAGGCATGATGAATCATTTTATGTGTGGGAAATTGATATGTCGAAAGTAAAGAAATAGTAATAATTTAGATTTACGGGGGAGGGAAATCTATAGGTTTTCCTCCCTTTTTTTGTATTTATTGAGGTCTTAGTGAAAGCAATATTTGTACATAAGTTTGGTCTAGAAAATCCTATGATATTGGAAGAGATAGATATTCCAAAACCAAAATCCGGACAATTGCTCGTTAAGTTGGGAGCGTCGGGTGTAAATCCCAGTGATGTAGCTACTCGTTCAGGACAAAGTCATCACTCTTCCCATATGAAAACTCCTTATATCCCTGGACTGGAAGCAGCAGGAGAAATAATTGAACTAGGTGATGAAGTTAAGGAATTTCATGTTGGACAACGTGTTTTTGGTAGATGTTTGGGTGGGAGTTATTCAGAGTTTGTTTGCCTTGATGCAAGTGTTGCATCTGTGTTGCCAGATTCTTATAGTTTTGAGGAGGGTGCTGGAATAACGCTTCCTTTAAGAACTGCATGGAATGCTCTCGTGATAAAAGCAAAAGTGACTCCGGGTGAAACTGTACTAGTTCAAGGGGGAGCTGGTGGTGTTGGTATGGCTACTATTCAACTTGCTCGTGCAATGGGTTGCAGAGTTTTTGCTACTGTCAGTTCCTCAAAGAAGGCATCTTTTTGTACAAAATTAGGTGCAACCGAGACGATCAACTATAAAGAAGAGGATTTCATAGAAAAATGTCTAGAATTGACTAAAGGACTAGGTGTCGATGTTATAGTCGAAACTGCAGCTAATGAAAATTTTCACCTAGATTTAAAAGCAATTAAAGTTAATGGAAGAATTGTTCTTATGGGTGCTGGTCTAGGAAAAAATCCAAGAGCAGATTTTTTAGTTTCAGATATGATGGAAAAAGATGCAAGAATTTTCGGTATTACAGGAGTGAATTTAGCAAAAAAAATGCCTTTTATTGTGCCAAAATTTTCATCTCTTTTAGAAAAAGGTACGATAAAATTTCATGTTGATAAAGTTTTTTCTTTAGAACATGCAAACGATGCACATAAATTAATGTTAAATGGAAATTTTTTAGGCAAACTAGTTTTGGCCTCTTGAACTTTTAGGGAGACTTCAAAACAATTTTTCAAACAAAAAAAGTTAAATTTGCTATTTTTTTACTTGCAGTTAATAGATTAAATAATGTACTTTCAGACTAGAAGTGAACGTTTGTTTTTTGTTTTATGCTTTTTAAGGAAGTTCTGTTGAATAAAAATAAGATCTTTATTTTAAAAACCCCAAAAAATAAGCCTTTTGGTATTTGCAATATTTTTTTGTCAATTTTTTTTATTGTAATCATAAGTTTTGCAAATTATGGATGTGCTTCCAAAATGGCTTCTAATGATGCGGTAAGTACTTCAACTGAAATGTATGATCCAATTGAACCATTAAACCGTTTTGTTTTTGAATTCAATAATGTTGTAGAAGTGGTTGTACTTAATCCAGTAAGTAGTATTTACTCTGCAGTTTTTCCTGATATCGTTAAAGACTCGGTTCGCAATTTTCTTCGAAATTTGGAAACTCCTGTTACATTAGCTAACGATATTTTACAGGGAGAACATCTCAGGGCGAGAGATACTTCGATGCGTTTTTTAATTAACTCAACTGCAGGTGTACTTGGACTATTTGATATTGCGTCTCGTTTAGATTTTAAATATCACAATGAAGATTTCGGTCAGACTTTGGCTATACATGGTGTTGGCCAAGGCCCTTATATAGTACTTCCTTTTCTTGGACCCTCTTCTGTTAGGCATACGGTTGGGAGAGTTACTGATATTTTCCTAAGTCCAATGACTTATATTAGCGATGTAGAAAATATTAATTACACTCTAAAAGGGGTAAGAATAATAGATGGACATTCTCGAATTAAGGATACGTTGTCAGATTTAAAAAGGGATTCTTTGGACTATTACTCTTTAATAAGAAGTGTCTATTCACAAAGACGTAAAAGTGTAATTCTAAACGAAAAAAAATCTAAATAGATTTTCATATCAAAAATTTTTTTTGTATTTGCCGATGAGTTGAGGTGTTCTTCTCCTTATGGTTTCTAGTGACAAAAAACTTTTAATGAAAAAAAAACTTAAAGTTATTTTAGCTAATCCGCGAGGTTTTTGTGCTGGCGTAGTTCGAGCGATAGATATTGTAAATCGTTCGTTAGAAAAATATGGTCCTCCTATTTATGTTCGTCACGAGATAGTCCACAACAAATATGTAGTTGAATCACTGAAAAAAAAGGGCGCGATTTTTGTAAATGAAATAGATGAAGTTCCTGAGGGAGCTATTACTATTTTTAGTGCTCATGGTGTTGCAAAAAAAGTTTTTGGACAAGCGGAATTGCTTGGTTTGGATGTAGTGGATGCGACTTGTCCATTGGTAGAGAAGGTTCATGAAGAAGGAAGAAAATATCATGAAAATGGTATGGAGGTTATTTTAATTGGCCATAAAAACCATCCTGAAGTTGTTGGAACGATGGGACAGGTGCCAGGCGATGTGAAATTAATTTCAACTTTGGAAGATGCCTTAAATTTTAAACCGAAAGACACAAAAAAAATCTCATATATCACTCAAACTACACTAAGTATTGATGACACTAGTGAAATAGTGAAGGTCTTAAAAAATCGTTTCCCAAATATAAAAGGTCCAAATTTAAAAGATATTTGTTATGCGACGCAGAATAGACAATCTGCAATACGAGAAATAGCAAAAGAGGTTGATTTGATTTTAGTGGTGGGTTCAAAAAATAGTTCAAACTCAAATAGACTTTGTGAAATTGGCGAAGCAGGAGATACTCCCAGTTTTCTTGTAGAAGACAAAAATTCTATCAAATTAGCATGGTTTGAAAGTGTGAAATGTGTCGGTATAAGTGCTGGAGCATCTGCTCCTGAAGTTTTAGTTGATGCATTAATAGAAAGGCTGAAAGTTGAATTTGATTTATCTCTTGAAGTTTTAGACGGTCAAAAAGAGAAGGTCTTTTTCCCTCTACCAGAACGTTTAGGCCGGTAAATCCTAGATTTATTCTCTATCGTCTCTTAAAGCTTTCCAACTAACCGGAAACATTTTAGCGCTTTGTTCGTCGATTTTGTCAGCGATTATTTGGGTTTCCTTTTGTGCGTCTGGTTTACAGCGTAAGTTGCATACTCTTGCAAAAGCATAGAGAGTTCCACTCCAATACCATTCAGTCATCATCGATTGAGGAAGAATCATACGGGCCATTTCGGGCGCGATGTCTTTTTCTAACATTTCTTGATAGATTTTTTTACAAGTCTCCGTTACTGAGGTGACGTCAAACTCTATTTCTTCCTCTGAAGAACCTTGTTTTTTGTTTTCTGCGGAAAGTCTCCATTTTTTAGGATTATAAAATTCTGGTTCATCGTCAACATAACGTCTTGAAACTTCGTTCCATATCAGACCAACTTGATGTTTCACTAGTTGTCTTGCAACAAAAATAGGAGCTTTGATATGAAATTGCATCGAAGCATGACCAAATGGACTCCAATGATTATGTTTTGCTAAATAATTAATAAGTCTTGAATCTGCTTTTTCTTGAAATTCTTCGTGTGATTTTGCAAAGGAAACACGAGCAGCATTTACTACACTTAGATCGCTACCCATATGATCAACAAGCGTAACATCCATAATTTCTCCACATAAATTTTATGGTTTCGATAGTTCTAGATAGTTTAAAAAATGGGCATGAGTTTAAAAAGATTTATCTTAAATTTGAGTTGCTATGAAAGATAAACTTAGGGGCGGCGAGAAAAATTGAAAAACTATAAACAATGTGAAAACATTATCTACTTTATTGATGAACTCTACAAGAGAAATCTTTTTTGTTTTACTTTCTGTAAGTTGAAAGTTTCAAATTTTATAATTTGTATATAAACTCTTATTGTGTAGGATCAGTCTTACGTACAAATGAATCTTTTTCATCGTTTATTTTTGGGTTAATTAAGAATTTTTATAAAAGGATAGTTTTTGAAATTATTATTTTTTTGTTTAAATCTCTTTGTTTTTATCTTTTCCTCTTCTGTGTTTTTTGAAATAGAAGCAAAAAAAAGAAGAGGAAGGAAGCGTCCTCCACCATTAGTTTCGGTTTCTAAAGTGGTAAAACGACAGGTTAGTAATCGTCTTAACTCAATAGGAACTGCAAATCCCTACCGCAAATCTATAGTAAGTTCGCAAATAGAAGGTCGAGTTAGGACTTTTCCAGTTTTTCAAGGGACCTATGTTGAAGCAGGAAAATCAATAATCGCAACACTCGAAAAAAATAGTCTTGAGATAGATTTACGTGTTAAAAAAGCAGAATTAGAAAAGGCTAAACAAGATTTATTAAGTAACAAACGTGATTTAAGCAGAGCAAAGGATCTATTAAGTCGTTTGATCATAGATAGAGTTAATTTTGATAGAATCGATACTAAATACCAAAAGTCTATATTTGAAGTAAATAGAGTTAAGGCTTTAATTGATCGTATTTCTGATCAACTTTTGAAAGCCACGATTCGTTCTCCATTAACTGGCTTTGTTACCTATAAATGGTCAGAGGTGGGAGAATGGGTTCAAAAAGGTGGAAAACTAGTGGAAGTTGTGGAGGTGTCTAAAATAATTGTTCGTTCACCAGTTTCTGAGAAACAAATTCATACAATTAAAAAAAATGACAAAGTTCGAGTGTCATTTGATGCACTAAATGGCAAAACTTTTTACGGAAAAGTTCGAAGTATCATACCTCTTGCTGATCTCAAGAGTCGTACTTTCCCAGTAGAATTTATTTTAAAAAACACAAAAGATTTTGCTATTAAGGCTGGTATGTTTTCCAGAGTTACTATCGAATACGGATCTAAGAAAGAGGCGATTCTTATTCCAAAAGATGCGGCTCTAATTAAAAGACGCGGCATGTCTGTTTTTGTTTTAGAAGATAATCAGAAAGTCAGAGAAATTTTATTTAATCCTATTAGGAGTGTAGATTCTTTTATAGAGGTACCAAAAGAAATTTTAAAACCAGGTCAGAAAGTCGTAACACAAGGGAATGAAAATCTCAGGAATGGGATTTCGGTAAGAATAAGAGGAAAGAGGAGTGGTTGGAAGAAAAAACGTTTTAATCGTCGTTAGAAAAAAAGATTGTGGTAAATCTAGTTCGTTTTCTTTTCCATATGTTTGGTTTTTTTAGGAGTGAATTTTGAATTTACCGAGTTCGTGTGTGAAGAATCCTGTTACCACAATGGTTTTTGTGATCCTTGCTGTTTTATTTGGCCTAATAAGCCTTTATCGTATTCCTGTCCAGATGAAACCAACGATAGATAGACCCGTAATAACTGTAGATACAGGTTATAAAGGTGCTGCTCCACTAGAGGTTGAAGAGGAGGTCACAAAAGGAATAGAGAAAAGACTTACCTCTGTAGAGGGTCTATCAAGAATGACGTCCACAAGTCAAGAAGGACGCTCTAGGGTAATTCTAGAGTTTGATTGGGGTACTAATAAAAATGTTGCAAGACTGGATGTTTCTGAAAAGCTTGGTCTAGTCAGGAATTTACCTGATGATTCTGATAAACCTATCGTAAAAGCAGTTAATTCTGATTCACAAAGACCAATCGCTTGGATAATGTTAAGAACGGACCTTCCTTTAAACAATGTCCTCATGGTTGCAGATGATGAAATTCGGCCAAAATTTGAAAGAATAGATGGAGTTGGTTCAGTTCGCTTATATGGAGGCTCTAGACGCGAAGTAAGAGTTACTATGGATTATGAAGCTATGAGTGCAAGGGGAATAACAGTTCGTTCTTTGCGTGATGCCTTGATTAAGGAAAATCAAAATACAAAAGGTGGCAAGATAGATGAAGGCAAGAGAAGATATGCAGTAAGAACAATTGGAAATTTTACAAATCTTTCTCAACTAAAAAGTGTTATTGTTGCCCGTACTTCCTCCGGACCGGTATACCTTAGAGACATAGCAGACGTAAATTTTGATTATGCGGAACCCTCTAGAAAGATTCGTCAAAACGGGAAGCCTGCTTTAGGATTTGGTATTTTAAGAAAAACTGGTGCTAATACAGTTGCGGTAATGAAAAGAGTAAGAAAAGTAATTCAAGAAGTGAATATGAGATACAGTGGAAGAGATATTCGTTTAAAACAAGTATACGATGAGACTAAATATATTGACCAATCACGAAATCTAGTTACTAACAATATTTATGTTGGTGGAACTCTTGCCATCACTATTTTATTGATTTTCCTTGGAAGTATCTCTGGAATTTTAGTAGTGGGAATAGCTATTCCTGTTGCAGTGATAGCTACTTTTATATTTATATTTATTTTAGATAGATCTATGAATATTATTTCATTAGCAGGTCTTGCTTTCGCTGTTGGTATGGTAGTGGATAATTCCATAGTAGTTTTGGAAAATATCTTTCGTCACAAGGAAATGGGAAAATCAAGTTGGAATGCGTCTATAGATGGTGCTACAGAGGTATGGGGTGCAGTATTAGCCTCTACACTTACGACCTTGGCTGTGTTTATACCTATTATTTTTCTGCAAGATGAATCCGGACAACTTTTTAAGGATATTGCAATTGCAATAAGTGCTGCTGTTGGAATTTCTCTAGTAGTTTCCGTTACGGTTGTTCCAATGTTAACTTCAAGGTTTTTAAAATCATCTCAATTAGACAATGTTTTATTAAAGATTTTTACTTTGCTCCAATTGTATGTGATAGGCAGATTTTTACAGAGGTTGTATATTTCTATTTTACGTTGGTTTATGCGTGGAGTTTTAAAAAGGATATGTGTTGTATTGCTCATAACTATTGGAGCTGTATTAATTGCTTGGAAATATTTTCCTCCGATTGATTATTTGCCAAAAGGGAATAGAAATCTTTTTTTTGTTTTCTTAAGAATGCCACCCGGTCTTAATTTAAATAAAGTTGATGGAATAATTAACAAATTAGAAAAAAAGTTTCAAAAATTAGAGGAACTTGATCGTTTTTTTGCGGTAATCCGAGTTCAAAGACCTATTGTTGGACTGGTAGCAAAAGAAAAATATTCTAATCTCAAATCAATGAGACAACTCAACAAAAAACTTTTTCGAATGGTACAGGGTATTCCGGGAGTAAGAGCATTTGTAACTCAAGCTTCACTGTTTCGCCGAAGAGGATCTGGTTTTATAGGTGGTATAAATCTTCATGTAGATATTACAGGTAATAGTTTGCGGGAAATTCAAAGAATTTCTAGTGATGTAGGTGAAAGTTCTAAGAAATTAAAGGGTGTTCGTTTTGTTAATAGTAGTTTTGATCTTGGTAGTCCAGAACTGCAGGTTCATGTTGATCGAGAAAAAGCCGCTAATTTAGGAATATCAGTAAGTGAATTAGGAGATCTTGTTGAAACACTGGTGAATGGGACAAGAGCAGGTTTGTTTTTTGACGAGGGAGAAGAGTTAAATATTATACTACGTGATCAGACAACTAATTTTTCAAAAACACAACAACTTTCCAAAATTAAGATAAATGAAAAAAGTGGGAACATTGTTGAATTGCGTGATATTGCTGAAATACGTCCTGCTTTAGGTCCTACAAAAATAGAGCATATAGATAGAGATCGTTCTTTGAGTATTACTGTTAATATAGGAGAAGATTTACCTCTACAAATAGCCATTGATCGAATGAAGAAAAAGGTTATAAATCCTATTCGAAAGAAATTGCCTCTTGGATATTCTGTTAACGTTGCGGGAAGAGCAAAAGATTTAGAACGAACTTGGGATTCTCTTAAATGGTCATTTTTACTTGCTCTATTTATAACGTATCTTTTGATGGCAGCATTATTTGAAGCTTGGAGTTATCCACTCATTATTATGTTTAGTGTTCCATTTGCGACCACAGGAGGAATTTTATTAGTCTCTTTTGTGAATTCTATCGAATCTTCTGTAAAAATGGATACCTTGACGATGCTTGGGTTTATAATTCTGACTGGTATTGTCGTGAATAATGCAATTCTGTTGGTTCATCAATCCTTAAATCATTTTCGTTCGGGCATGCAAATGAAAGATGCTATTTTGGAAAGTTGTAAAGATAGAATGCGTCCGATTTTTATGACAACTATGACTACTGTTTTTGGAATGCTACCACTAGTAACTTCTACTGGTTCAGGAAGTGAATTATATAGAGGATTAGGTTCTGCAGTTCTCGGAGGATTAGCAACATCGGCTTTATTTACGCTAATCTTAATTCCTGTTATTTTTTCTCTATGGGTCGATTTTGTTTCAAAGGTTACAAGCAAAAAAATTTAATTTTCTTCCAAGAAAGAATCTACGGCATTATTCCATTCTGCATGACTTCTCCTGTAACTATAATGTCCTCCTTCATCTAAAATCACTAATCTGGAATCAGAAATTCTAGATTGTAAATCTTCAGCAAAATATGGAGGAGTAAGAGCATCATCTTTTGCAGCAATTATTAAAGAAGGTTTTTTGATAAGGTGTAGTTCTGAAAGACGGTCATGAGATAATGTCATATCAAGTCTTGCAGAGATTACTTCAACAGAACCAATGGTTTCTTTTTGTTTTGCTTCTAATTCAAGTAAATTGTCATACATGTTCTTGAATTGTGTCCAACCAGCAGTCCAAAGAGAACTGAATTTAATATATTCTTCTCTTCCATACGATTCAGCAATATGTTTTCTGGATGTTTGAACCCGAGTCATGTATGCGTCTGCTTTTGTCCACGTGTTAGAGAAAATACATGCTTTAATTCTATCTGGATAATCTAATGCTAGATTTTGCAAAACACATCCACCAGTTGAAGTGCCTGCAACGAAAGCTTTATCGATACCTAATGTATCCATAAGTGCAATCGCATCTTTTGCAATTAAATCTGTTGAGTAAGCATTTAAAGGTTTGTCGCTTTCTCCAGTACCTCTGTGATCAAAAGAGATGCAACGGTATTTCTTTGCAAAATGAGGAATTTGGAAATCCCATGCATCTAAAATTCCAGTGAGCCCAGGAATAAATAAAAAAGCATCTCCCTCGCCTGAGTCAGAGTAATTTATAAAAAGCTCTCCTGCTTTGATTCGTGTCATTTGATTTCCTTTATTTATTATTATGCATCTAGAATTTCTTGAACTTTCACAGTTCTATTTTCTTTTGCAGACATAACACCTGCCATTATTACAGCAAGAGATTCGACGGCCCTAAATCCATCTACTTCTGGTTTTGAATTTTCTCTAATGCAATTCGCAAATTCGTCCAGTTCTTCGACGATAGTATCATTTTTTGTGAAATTCACATGGCTAGGAGATTCTTCTCCTCTAGACAGAATGCGCAAACCGTCAAAATGATTAAAATATGCGGTAGCAGTTTTTCCATAAATATTCATTAAATAATATTCGGAAGCAGAAGCATAACTTGCTGTTAAATTTGAAAGAGCGCCATTTTCATGTTCGAGAATTAAGTTAGCAATATCAGGATTTTCACCTGGCAAAACTAATTGAGCCGTTTTTGCAGAAACGGATTTAACTGGTCCCATTAAGAATTCAAGAACGTCTACATAATGTATTCCTATTTGGAGCATGACACCTCCAGGCATACCTTCTGACTCATATCTCCAGTGTCCAAGTTCAAATTGGCCTTCCCGGTCTCTACTAATATTACATTCAGCTTGTACCATCTTTCCAAAATTTCCCTTTTCAATTTCCTTTTTTATCCATCTGAATTGATTCTCTCTTCTTCTTTGGTACCCGATAGATAAGACAATATTTTCCCTTGTACAAATTTCAGCAATTTTTTTTCCATCTTTTATATTGTGCGCTATAGGTTTATCAAGAAAAACATGTTTTTTAGATATTGCTGCCTTTTCAGTTGTTTCAAGGTGTACATGATTGGGTGTTGTATTTATGATTGCTTCTATAGAATCGTCCTGAAGTATTTCTTCGTAACTAGAAGCAGCACTACAATTGTATTTTTCTGCAAATTTTTCTCTTTTTTCTTCAGAACGACTGTAACAACTTACTATGTCTAGTTTGTTTGTTTTTTTAATCGCATCAGCCAAAACATCTGACCACCATCCCATTCCCAAACTTGCTACACGAACTGGTTTAGAACTCATAAAGAATACTCCTAATTTGAAAGTTTTTTTCTTCTACGAAAAAATATAGGCCATAATATAGAAATAGCGGACAAACACAAAAAGAAAACACTAATCGGAGATGTAAAGAAAATTGAAATATCTCCTTGAGATGAAGTTAAAGCAATTCTCAAGTGTTCTTCAAGTTGTTTGCCTAGTACTAAAGCTAAAAGAAGAGGAACTACTGGCATATCCAGCCATTTCATAAAAAGACCTAATAAACCGAAGGAAAACATAATGTAAACATCAAAAAAAGAATTGCGTAGGGCAAAACTTCCAACAACACAAAGAACGGCAATAATTGGAAGAAGTAAAGATTTAGGTGTTTTTAATAACTTAATAAGCAATGGTAAGGTTGACATTGCTATTAAAAGATTAAAAAGGTTAGCCCAAAAGAAAGAAAAAATTACAGAATATGCAAAAGGTGCTTGTTCCATAAAGAGAAGTGGTCCTGGGGCAAGACCGTGTACTAGAAGAGCACCTATTAAGATAGCTGTTACAGGATCTCCAGGTATTCCCAAAGTCATCATTGGAATTAATGCTCCACCACATACTGCGTTATTAGCAGACTCAGGCGCTGCAATACCCTCAACACAACCTTCACCAAATTGTTTGGGGTTTTTGTTTATTTTTTTTGCATAGTCATAACTTAAGAATGCCGCAATAGGTCCTCCTGCTCCAGGAAGAATGCCAATAAAAGTTCCCAAAAAAGAACCTATTAAAATAGGAAATCTCATGATTTTGAAATTCATTAAAGAAGGGAGGAGGTCTTTTAGTTTTGAATCCTTTGTTTTGTGATTAAAGTTTTTTACTGAACTACTCAAATTATCCGCAAGTTGAGGGATTGCAAATAGTCCAATTAGCGCCGTTAGAAAGTGAATTCCTGAGAGCAAATCTGGATTGCCAAAAGTAAATCTTTCTGTTCCCATGACTGGATCCTGACCTACTGAAACAAATAATAAGCCTATTATTCCAGATAGTAATCCTTTTATTATGGATTTAGCTGCAAAGCTGCATATTACGGATAAGCCAAAAAAAACCAAACTAAACAAATCGGGTGCTCTAAATGAAAGAGCAACTTCTGCTAGTTCTGGTGCAATAAAATAGAGGCAGATAAAACTAAATAGACCTCCTAGAAAACTTGATATAATGGCAGTACTAAGAGCCACATCTGCTTTTCCGCTGTTTGCCATTGGATATCCATCTAGAGCTGTAGCAGAGGCTGATGGTGTCCCAGGAATTTTTAGTAGTATTGCAGAAAAACTACCTCCCATCATTCCACCTGCATAAAGACCGAGTAATAAAGATATAGAAATAGAGGGAGGCAAAACAAAAGTTAAAGGTAAAACAATAATGATCCCTGCGCTTATAGTCATTCCAGGTATCATTCCAACGATTAAGCCAATAAATGATCCCGTACAAGTAGCTAAAAGACTTAGTATTTGAGCAGATTTTATAAAACCTTCATAAACATCGGGATTCATTTAACGCCTTTTAGTTGAATTAATTTGGAAGATAGATTGAAAAAATGTTTTGAAATAAATAAAAAATAAAAAAAGGAATTGAGACTGAAAAAATTGAGATGTAAAAAAATCGTTTTTCTGATGTTAGATACATAAAGCCTGCAAAGAAAAAAGGAGTAATGAAGAGAAAGCCAGTGATAGGCAAAAGTAAAATATAAAAAAACATTAACAAAATTAGCGTAAAAATCTTTTCTCCAAAAATTTCTTTATCTTCCTCATTTTCATTTTTATAGAACAAATTTTTGCAAAGAAGTAAAATAGAAAGAATAAGAAAGCAAATAGCTATGACCCATGGAAAGAAAGATGGGCCAGGTGTATTTGGAAGAGTTCTGATCGGAAGCCAAAAGGTCAAATACGAATACCCTATGCCAACGACAAGAAATGCAATAGATGAAATTAAATTTTTTTTACGCATTTTCAAAAGATAACCGTCCTCTTTTTTCTCGAGAGGACGGTTATATTCTTTTTAGGATTATTTTTTTCTTTTTGATTGATAAATTCCAGCTTGTTTCATCACTCTAGCAACAATTGAATTTTGAGATTTTAGATAAACTTCAAATGCAGGAGAGTCCATTGGTGCAATAGTAAAACCCTTCTTTTTACTAAGTGCAGTAAAGGCCTTTGATCTAGCAGAACGCATCATTGCGTTAGCAATTTTTGCTTTTATTATAGCAGGGGTTCCTTTTGGGACTGTTAGACCCCTAAAAAATTCCATTTCTGCATTAAATCCAAGTTCTTTTGCAGTTGGAACCTTAGGAATAACTTTATTTCTTTTGGCACCAGGTATGACTAAAATGCGAATTTTCTTAGCTTTTGCTAACCTTGCGGCACCTGTCAGAGGAGCTACCATTGCATGTGCTTCACCACTTAAAACTGAAGCATTTCTTCTCTTAATACCAACAGGGAGATGTATTACTTTACAATTTGTTGCGGTAGTAAGAACTACAGCTCCTAAATGTGTACTACTTCCAGTTCCTGAATTTGCAATTTTAATTTTACGAGGATTTTTTTGGCAATCTTGGACAAATTCTTGGAAAGAATTCCATTTAGCATCTGCTCTAACAGCCAAAGGAAGTGGTTGCATTTCAACGCGGCCTACATGGTCCATAGCATTATATTTAAATGGGACATTACCAATATTAGTAGTTGTTAAAACTGAAGTTGAATTCCATGCAATTGTATATCCATCGGGTTTTGCATTTTTAACAAAAGTGTAGGTAACTGCACCGCCTGCACCTGGTTTATTTATAGGAACAACTGGAACGCCTAAAATCTTAGACATTCCTTTTGCGAGAAGTCTTCCTTCTATATCAGCACCACCACCGGCTCCAAACGGTATAATAAATTTAATCGGTTTGTTTGGATATTCTGCATAAGAACTTTGGGTAAATGTAAGCAAGGCTAAGACAAAAAGTATAATTGGCAAAAGTGAAAGATATTTTTTCATTTTCTTCTCCGTTTCATTAGGAATGTAAAATGGTTTCATTCTCACTTTACTAAGTTTTAGAAATTAGTCAATTTCTTCTTTTGCTCCAATTGCATCTAAGGCGGCTTTTGCAATAATTTCATCTTGTTCCCAATTTCCACCACTCACTCCTATTCCTCCAGAACATTCTCCTTCAAAAATGATCGGGAATCCACCTTCCATTGCAGTCCACCTTTCTGGACCAGCAGCAAGAGCAAGACCGATTGCATGTAACGTGTCCATGTGTTGTCCTTGTGCTCCTTGTGTTGTTGTTGGTCTTTTGTTAGAAGCAGCACAAACAGCTTTTGTTGTAGATGAATGTTGTGTATGAAAACGACCACCGTCCATACGTTCATATAAAATCAAATGTCCACCTTCATCCACTATCGCTACTGCTGCGGGTATTCCAAATTCTTCCGCTTTTTCTATTGCAGCAGACATCATCTTTTTTGCTCCTTGGTTAGTAAGACGATTTATCTTTTTGAAAGACATAAAAAAACTCCCTTTTATTTTTTTTTGTATAGATTAAATCTTATTTATAGAAGTATCCTTAAATTAAATAATTTTTTAAGAACGTGGAATAGATCATAACAATTTTATAGGGTTAAGAAAATTGATAGAAAAAGAAACAGATATACAAACTTTTGTAGAGAATATAACAAAACAGGCAGGATTATTGGCCTTAGAATTTTACGGAAAGGTATCTAAAGAAAGGAAAGAAGACAGCATTGTATCAGAAGCGGATAGAACTGTTGAAAATTTTTTAGTTTCCGAGATTCTTAAAAAATTTCCGGAAGATTATATCCTAATGGAAGAGCATGGTTCACAAGGGATTTTTAATTACGACAAATCTCAAAGATGGTGGGCCATTGATCCAATTGATGGGACTGGCCCATTTTTGTCAAACCTCCCTTTTTGGTCAGTTTCGGTTGCAATGTTGCAAGGTTCCGAAGTTGTCTGTTCCTCATTGAATATCCCAATTTTAGGTATGTTTTTTTCTTCAAGGAAAGAAGGAAGGACGACTTTAAATGGCAATAATCTTTCCAATTTAAGTAAAAATGTTAGGGATGAATTTGATTTTTCGTTTGTTCCTTGTAGTCCTGTGGATGGATTATCAATTGAATATCCCGGCAAGAGGCTAGCTCTTGCCGCATCTTCAGTACATATTGCATTTGTCGCATGTGGTTCAGCTAAGGGTGCTATAGTTGAACCCAATAGAGCTTACGATATTGCAGCGGCTTCTCTTATTTTGGAACAAGTAGGTGGTTGTATTAGATATTTAGATGGTAGAGAGATTGATTTTGCAAAGCTACATGAAGGCCAAAAAATGGAAACTCCGGTAATTGCTTGTCATCCTGAAGAATTTTCTTTTTTTCAAAATGAGGTTTGTTGGAGATAATTAATTAGATCCACATTCCAGAATTTTGTAAAAGTTCGTCTAAAATAAAAGAGACTGAATCTGGTGATTCTAAAGGAGTCATGTGACCGATATGTTCTAAAAGATGAAATGTAGAATTTTGAAGACAATTATTTAATTCCTGAAAGTCTTCTTTGGGAATTAAACGGTCTTCTGTTCCACCAATGACGGCGCAAGGAATATTTATTTCTTGAAGTCTTAAAGAGTGATCTT
Source organism: Nitrospinaceae bacterium UBA3496 (assembly GCA_002377645.1). GTDB lineage: Bacteria > UBA8248 > UBA8248 > UBA8248 > UBA8248 > UBA3496. Next base: position 19,316 of record DFQF01000003.1, read on the forward strand.
GGCGAAGTCTAATTGCATTAAGTAATTTTGATACGTTTTCTGGGCTTTGTTTTGAAATAATATCTTCTATTTTTTGTACATTTTCTGGATTTTTTTTTGCAAAAATTTCTCCAAAAAGTTCAGGAGAAAATTTTTTTGCAAATTTTTTTGTCCCTCTATTAATAATATCGATCATTTGCTCTTCTCTTTTTTTCATTCCTTCAATGGAATCTGCAGAAGCTCTTGTGCTTAAAAAAGCAGCTGCACGAATAGTACGAGGATTCCGAAGTATCATTTCTAATAAAATGTATCCACCCATAGAAAATCCAGCGATTGCTACTGACTTTAAGCTTAAAGTGTTAATAAGAGCACTCATATCATCAGCCATTAATTGAATGCTTACTTCTTCGAAAGAGTTTCCGGTTAAACCGGAACCTCTCAGATCAGGTGCTATAATCCTATATTTTTTTTCTAAGAGTCTGATTTGATTCTCCCACATTGTATGGTCTAGAGAGAATCCATGAAGAAGTATTAAAGTGGGTCCGCTTCCTACATCTAAATATGAGATTCGTAGATTATTTGCTAATGTTGATTGCATCTTTTCTTCCCT